>DCDI01000189.1:10871-11717 GCA_002316345.1 Phyllobacteriaceae bacterium UBA1059
ACTTCCACCAGTCCTTGATCCACGGCGTAGCGGCCGAGCGCGATCACGGCGTGGCCGCACATGGTGGAATAGCCTTCATTGTGCATGAACAGCACGGCGAGATCGGCGCCGGGCAGATTCGGCTCAACCAGAAGCGCGCCATACATGTCGAAATGACCGCGCGGCTCGAACATCAGCATGCGCCGATAGTGATCGAGCTGATCGCGCACATAGGCGCGTTTTTCGAGGATCGTGCCGGACGGGATCGGCGGATAGCCTGATGTGATGATCCGAACCGGCTCGCCGCCGGTATGCATGTCGACGACGTCGATGGCGTTGAAAGGCATTGTCATGCCTCAGACTGAGGCCGATGTCCGGCGATCGTCAAGAGGGCGTTCATCCACGAAAAAGGCCGGCGCCTTTTGGACGCCGGCCTTGAATTCGAAAGCGGCGCGGCTGCTCTTGCAAGCGCCGGCGCCGCTTCCGTCAGCTGCGGAACCTGATCCGCTACTCCGCAGCCGACCTCTGCGCCACGCCGCCTTCTACAGCCTCGATGATGGTCGAGACGAAGGATTCCAGATCGTCCGGCTTGCGCGCGGTGATCAGGTTTCCGTCCTGAACCGTCATCTTGTCTTCCCAGTTGGCGCCGGCATTGATCATGTCGGTCTTGATCGACTTGTAGGACGTCGCGCGCTTCCCCTTCACCAAACCGGCTTCGATCAACAGCCATGGCGCATGGCAGATCGCCGCGAGTGGCTTGCCGGTTCCATAGAAGCTCTTGATGAAGTCGACGGCAGACTTTTCAGCGCGCAACGTGTCTGGATTGATCTGCCCGCCCGGCAGAACAAGGGCGTCATATTGATCGGG
>DCDI01000189.1:11810-12122 GCA_002316345.1 Phyllobacteriaceae bacterium UBA1059
AAGCCGTCGGTGGCGAGAATGGCGATGCGTGCCTGTTTGATCGAAGGCATAACAAATCTCCTGCTGGTCGGCACGAATAATCGGGCATTCACCCGCTTCCGTGCTCAGGTTTTGCTCCCTCAACGCACCGGAAAAAGATTCGTTCACCGCATTCTGCAGGAGGATGCTTACCTTGTTAGGCGCCCGTGGAGCCGAAGCCGCCCGTGCCGCGTGCGGTCGTGCCCGTCGCCTCGCGAAGTTCGAACCGCGCCTGCACAACGGGCGCGACAACCATCTGCGCGATGCGCATGCCGCGCGTGATGGTGAAATCTG
>DCDI01000189.1:12294-12760 GCA_002316345.1 Phyllobacteriaceae bacterium UBA1059
CGCGGGCATCGGCATGAACCGCCGCACGCAAATCCATGCCGGCAGCACCCGCCGTCTCGTAAGCAGGGATCTTGAGGTCTTCGCCATGGCTTAGGCGAATGAGGCCGATGGTGGGGATGGCGGAAAGTGTTGTCATAAGGCTGCGCCATAGCCCATCCCGTGCAAGCCGCCAAGCCAGGGTCGACTTTCCCTCGCGTGATCGCTATATGCGCGCAACCGAACGGATTCCCTTGTCATGCCAGAACCCATCCAGGAGGCGGTTGCCCGCCGCCGCACTTTCGCGATTATTGCGCATCCCGACGCCGGCAAAACCACGCTCACCGAAAAGCTTCTGCTGTTCGGCGGCGCCATTCAGCTTGCCGGTGAGGTAAAGGCCAAGAAGGATCGTATCCAGACGCGGTCCGACTGGATGAAGATCGAGCGCGAGCGCGGCATCTCGGTGGTCACCTCGGTGATGACCTTCGAA
>DCDI01000148.1:0-2187 GCA_002316345.1 Phyllobacteriaceae bacterium UBA1059
CGAACGTCAGCGCGCGATCGCCCAGCCCTTCGCTGACTGGGGCCTCCCTACGCCTCAGGCAATCGCTTCCGTCAGAGCTGCGCTGCCTAACATTTTCGTTATCGGGTCAGGTGGAATCCGCAACGGCGTCGATGCCGCCAAGGCAATCCGCCTTGGCGCCGACCTCGTGGGCCAGGCGGCTGGCATACTCGGACCGGCCTTGGACTCGACCGAAGCGGTGATCGAGGCTTACGGTGTCACGATCGAACAGTTGCGGATCAGCTGCTTCTGCGCCGGCGTTGGGGATCTCCAAGCCTTGCGCCAGGTTCCGCTTCTGCCTGCGAACGGAGTTTTCGCGTCATGAACATCGTCTTCGGGCTCCTCATTTCATTGGCTGTCGTCGTCCTTATGGAATTCGGCGCTTATGCCCTGCATCGCTGGGTGATGCATGGCTGGGGCTGGGGCTGGCATAAGTCCCATCACGAAGAGCATGATGAGCATCATGGCCCGTTCGAAAAGAACGACCTTTATGCGCTGGTCTTTGCCGTCGCCGCTGTCGCTTTGTTTGCGCTGGGCACCTGGGTGCCGCTGTTGACCTGGATCGCGATCGGCGTGACCGCTTACGGTGTCCTGTACTTCGTCTTCCACGATGGGCTGGTGCATCAGCGCTGGCTGTTCAAGAAGCCGCCGCGTAGCGGTTATCTCAAGCGTTTGTACCAAGCGCATCGCCTGCATCACGCCGTCGACGAAAAGGACGGCGCTGTGTCGTTCGGCTTTCTTTACGCGCCTCCAGTGGCCGAATTGTCGAAGACGCTGGGCGAAC
This sequence comes from Phyllobacteriaceae bacterium UBA1059, assembly GCA_002316345.1. Classification (GTDB taxonomy): domain Bacteria; phylum Pseudomonadota; class Alphaproteobacteria; order Rhizobiales; family Rhizobiaceae; genus Tianweitania. The sequence continues at coordinate 803 of DCDI01000148.1, forward strand.
GGCGCAAGGCTGCGAAGCCTGCAGATCATACGCCGCTGTAAAAACCGCGCCGGCGCGCCTTACTCTTACCAACGAGCCGTCGTCATCTTGGCTTAATGCGTGATAGGTGGAGCTTCGCGACTGACCCTCTCACGCCCAGAGCATCTGACATGGCTGACCTTAAACCCCGCGCCGAGCAGGCAAGCTTCGTTGTCGTGATCGTTCTGGTCACGATCGCGTTCATCTGGCTGCTCCTTCCCTTTTATGGCGCGGTTTTATGGGCAGTGATCCTCGCCATCCTGTTCAATCCGCTGCAGCGATGGCTCACGATAAAGCTCGGAGGGCGGCGTGGCTGGGCGGCGGCTTTGAGCGTGCTTGCCTGTATTTGCATCGTGCTGATCCCCGGCGTGATCGTTTTGTCTTCGCTGGCTGCCCAGGCAACCAGCCTTTATGACCGGATCAGTTCAAGCCAGACCAATCCCGCGATCGTGGTGCAGCATGTTCACGATGCGCTTCCCGGTTTCGTCACGGAACTGTTAGAACGGTTCAACCTCGGCACACTGGACGAAATCCAGCAGCGTTTGACCGGTTTTCTCGGCCGCGCGTCGCAGATCATCGCAAGCCGGCTTGTAACAATCGGACAAGGTACCGCCCAGCTCGTGGTGGGCCTCGGCGTAATGCTCTACGTCCTCTTCTTCCTGTTCAAGGACGGCCGCTCGCTTGCTGCCAAGATCCGCAATGCAAGCCCGCTCAGCCTGCATCACACCAATCATATCCTCAACAAGTTCAGCTCAGTGGTGAAGGCGACCGTGAAGGGCAATGTCATCATTGCCCTGATCCAGGGCGCGATCGGCGGCGTCACCTTTTACTTCCTCGGCATTCCGGCAGCCCTTCTCTGGGGCGTCTTCATGGTGATCCTGTCGCTCTTGCCGGCAGTGGGTGCGGCCATCGTGTGGGGACCCGTCGCCGCCTATCTGTTCTTGTCCGGCGCTTATCTCCAAGGCGCGATCCTGGTTGCGGTCGGCGTTCTGGTGATCGGGCTGGTCGACAATCTCCTGCGGCCGCCGCTGGTGGGTGCGGGAACGCGGATGCCGGATTATGTGGTTCTGGTTTCCACGCTGGGCGGAATCGCGCTGATTGGGGTCAACGGCTTCGTTGTGGGCCCGCTGATCGCAGCGCTGTTTATCGCGGTCTGGTCGCTCTTCGCAGAGGACCGCAACAACACCACCGCGACACCAACCACTCGCGTGATCGTGAACGACACCCTGCCCTCTCAGGCCGGGTAAGCGTATGATGAGGCGGGGGCGCAAGTCTCCGCCCTTGGCATCACCGCGCATATGCGCGTGAGAGGCGGCAGACCTGTAAAATGGAGAAGAAAGGAAGTTTGGTGGAGCCAAGCGGGATCG
>DCDI01000148.1:2205-26192 GCA_002316345.1 Phyllobacteriaceae bacterium UBA1059
GCGCTCTCCCAGCTGAGCTATGGCCCCATCAGATCCGGCAGGTTGCTGCCGGTGGTGCTGGCGTGACTGCTTGCGCCGTCACGGTGGGCGGCTTCTAACCGCGCTTCTCGAAGAGATCAAGCCCTTCCGAGAGCTTCGAGCGCCTTTCTTTGTCGGCGCTCGAAATGGGCGCGCTATGCTGAGCGCGCCGAGCTGAAAAGATCAGCCTTCGTCGTCTTCGTCGCCACCGCGAACGATGTCTTCAAGATCGTCGTCTTCGTCTTCCTCGTCTTCAAGGAAGGTGTCTTCATCATCGTCGCCGAGATCGACATCATCGTCTTCGTCGATGTCGGGAAGGTTGTCGTCGTCCTTGCTGTCCTCATCGGCTTCTTCAAGCGAGATGGTTTCAGCTTCGTCATCGGCCTCTTCGACCTCAGGCGTTTCCTTGGCTTCCTCATCTTCCTCGACACGCGATGCAGCGCGCGTCGGAGCTGCGATGGTTTCGAAGAAGCTCAGCGGATAGGTCTTGCCCGTATAGGGCGAGACGATCGGATCCTTGTTCAGGTCGTAGAATTTGCGCCCGGTTTCGGGGCAGACACGCTTGGTGCCAAGCTCTGGATTTGCCACGGTTNNGTGTCTCATGGGAGCCGTGGCACACTCGCCTGAAGCGGGCGACATGCTCCGTCGGTCCTGTTTAGAAGTGCGGACCCCATACAAACAGTTCCTAAGCCTGTCAAAGCCTTTGGCAGCGCTTGTCGCCCACTCTGTCTTACCCGCGTGTTGTTCGGGTGCGAACAAGTCGCCGCTGCAGGGATGACCGGGTTGAGAAAGGGTGTTACGGAAGCCACCGCCGGCGGCGCCCGCTTACCGGCTCGTTGCTCCTCTTTTTCCTTGTTGCGATGTCCCATTCCCCTCTGCCCCAGCCCGCCACCGCGCATCGCGCCGACGCCCTGACCGGCCGCGTTCGCGTTCCCGGCGACAAGTCGATCTCCCATCGCTCCTTCATGTTCGGCGGTCTGGCATCGGGCGAAACCCGCATCACCGGCCTGCTCGAGGGCGAAGACGTGTTGCGCACGGGCGAAGCGATTAAGGCTATGGGTGCCAGGATCGAGCGCAATGGCGGAGAATGGGTGATCCAGGGCACCGGCAATGGCTGTTTGTTGCAGCCGGAAGCGCCGCTCGATTTCGGCAATGCCGGCACGGGTTCGAGGCTGACTATGGGCCTGGTCGGCACCTATGACATGGAAACGACCTTCATCGGCGATGCATCCTTGTCGAAGCGGCCGATGGCGCGCGTCCTCGATCCCCTTCGCGAAATGGGCGTGCAGGTCTTGAACGCAGCATCGGGTGATCGCATGCCTCTGACCCTGCGCGGTCCCAAACATGCCGCGCCCATCACCTATCGCGTGCCGATGCCGTCGGCGCAGGTGAAGTCGGCCGTTCTGCTCGCAGGCCTCAACACGCCAGGCATCACCACTGTGCTGGAGCCGGTGATGACGCGCGACCATACCGAAAAGATGCTGCGCGGCTTCGGTGCGAACATCGAAGTCGAGACCGATGCAACAGGCCTGCGCACAATCCGCATCGAGGGCGAAGGCAAGCTGACCGGCCAGATCATCGCTGTGCCAGGCGATCCCTCCTCGGCCGCCTTCCCGCTGGTGGCAGCGTTGCTCGTGCCGGGTTCGGACATCACGATCGAAAACGTGTTGATGAACCCGACCCGGACCGGCCTGATCCTGACCCTGCAGGAAATGGGCGCCGATATCGAGCTTCTGAACCCGCGCAATGCCGGCGGCGAAGATGTGGCCGATCTGCGCGTGCGCTCGTCCGATTTGCGCGGCGTGATCGTTCCGCCGGAGCGGGCGCCGTCGATGATCGATGAATATCCAGTGCTGGCCGTCGCCGCTTCGTTTGCCGAAGGCACGACGGTCATGGATGGGCTGGACGAGTTGCGCGTGAAAGAGTCTGACCGCCTTGCTGCCGTTGCTGCCGGTTTGAAGGCCAACGGCGTTGAGTGCACGGAAGGTGAGGCATCCCTGTCGGTGATCGGCCGGCCGGGCGGCAAGGGCCTGGGCGGCGGTCACGTGGAAACGCATCTCGACCACCGCATCGCCATGGCCTTCCTTGTGATGGGACTGGCTGCGGAGAAGCCCGTCACGGTTGACGACCGCGCCATGATCGCCACCAGCTTCCCTGAGTTCATGGATCTGATGGCCGGGCTGGGCGCTGTTATCGAATAGGCATGGATTGGCTCTTCCTCATCCAGTTCCTGGTTGAGCCCCTTCTGGGCTACGCCTTCTATGCCGTGGCCTGCGTGCCTTTCGTGGTCTGGGCGGGCATGGCAACGCGGCGCAGCACCGCGGCGCGAACCAGCGGCTATCCCGGCCATGCCGTCACCTTCTGGTTTCTGTTCTTGCCGCTCGTGCTGTTCGCAACCGGCCTGATCCGCGGCTTCGACAATCGCGATCCCACAACCCCTTACATCGATGACGAATGGGGCCAGGTGCTGACCCTGCTCACCGTCCCCGCACTGGGCTGGCTCATCGGCTATGTCATCGGTGCGCTTGTGGGCAACAGCGAGCGCGAGCGGGTCTGACGCCTGGCGGCTTGCGCAGCTTCGCCGCTTTGACCTATCGGTTCTCGATCAACAGCTTCACGGAAAGGACATGCCATGCCCGACAAGGTCGCGATCGTCGTAGGAGGTGGCTCGGGAATGGGCGCGGCTGCCGCACGAAAGCTCCATGCTGACGGCTTCAAGCTCGGTGTGATGTCGTCTTCCGGCAAGGGCGAGGCCTTGGCCAAGGAGCTCGGCGGCTTCGGCTTTACCGGATCCAACCAGTCGCCGGACGATCTCAAGCGCTTCGTGGATGGCGCGGTGTCGACCTTCGGGCGCATCGACGTACTGGTGAATGGCGCCGGGCATGGTCCGCGTGCCGCCTTGCTCGGTATCTCCGACGAGCAATGGCATACCGGCTTCGATGTTTACTTCATGAATGTGGTGCGCGCGACGCGGCTGGTGGCGCCGATCATGGCGACGCAAGGCGGCGGTGCGATCATCAACATCTCGACCGCATGGATCGACGAGCCGAGCGCGATGTTCCCGACCTCGGCTGTGGCCCGCGCCGGCCTGTCCGCCTACACCAAGCTCTTTGCGGATGAATATGCCGCCCAAAACGTGCGCATGAACAATGTGCTGCCGGGTTGGATCGACAGCCTGCCCGCAACCGACGAGCGCCGCGAAAGTGTGCCGATGAAGCGCTACGGCAAGGCCGACGAAATCGCCGCCACCATCGCCTTCCTGGCTTCGGAAGGCGCGGCTTACATTACCGGTCAGAGCATCCGGGTCGATGGCGGGCTGTTGCGGTCTGTTTGATGGCGAAGCGTTTGATTATCGCCATCGACGGACCTGCTGCGTCCGGTAAAGGCACGCTGGCGCGCCGGTTGGCGGCACATTATGACCTGCCGCATCTCGATACCGGGCTGACCTATCGCGCAGTCGCCCATCGCTTGCTGGAACTCGGACTGCCGCTTGAAAACGTCTCGGCGGCCGAAACCGCCGCAAGACAACTCGATCTCGGCGCGATGGATCGCGAGGTGCTGTCTCAGCATGCCGTGGGTGAAGCGGCTTCGAAGGTTGCGGTCATGCCCACCGTCAGGCGCATCCTGGTCGACAAGCAGCGGGCCTTTGCAGCCGATGGCGCGGTGCTGGACGGGCGCGATATCGGCACGGTGGTTTGCCCGGATGCCAGCGTGAAGCTTTATGTGACGGCCTCGCCTGAGGTGCGGGCCAGGCGTCGTCATGACGAAATGACGGCAGGCGGCAAGGATGCTTCCTATGAGACCATCCTCGCCGACATCGAAAAACGCGATGCGCGGGACATGGGCCGGGCCGACTCGCCGTTGAAGCCGGCCGAGGACGCCCACTTGCTTGACACCTCGCAAATGGATATAGAAGCCGCGTTTTCAGCGGCAAAGACGATCATCGACGATAATCTTGCCGTCGGAAGCACGATCTAGATCCAAAAAGTATTTGGTCCGCGTTCAAGCGCACCCATATTCCTACGGATCCGATTGAAACCTGCCTGCCTGCATTCCATGCGCCGGACCCGCTGCTCGCAAAGCAGCACAGGGCATTCATTTGTCCGGGATGTTCGGCAGGCAAACGCAACACGAACCCACGGCGCCTGCCGCATCCTATGAGGACGCGGTTTCCAGGAGATTATATGTCACAATCCAATCCATCCCGCGACGATTTCGCCAGCCTGCTCGAAGAGTCGTTTTCTGAGAATGCTTCTTCCGAAGGTGCCGTCGTCAAGGGCATCGTGACTGCCATTGAAAAAGACATGGCAATCATCGACGTCGGCCTGAAGGTCGAAGGTCGCGTTCCGCTGAAGGAATTCGGCGCCAAGGCCAAGGACGGCGAGCTCAAGGTGGGCGACACCGTCGAAGTCTATGTCGAGCGCATCGAAAACGCGCTGGGCGAAGCCATGCTGTCGCGCGACAAGGCTCGCCGCGAAGAAAGCTGGGTCCGCCTCGAAGAGAAGTTCAACGCCAGCGAGCGCGTCGAAGGCGTCATCTTCAACCAGGTCAAGGGCGGCTTCACGGTCGATCTCGACGGCGCCGTGGCGTTCCTGCCGCGCTCCCAGGTCGATATCCGTCCGATCCGCGACGTCACCCCGCTGATGCACAACCCGCAGCCCTTCGAGATCCTGAAGATGGATCGTCGTCGCGGCAACATCGTTGTTTCGCGCCGCACCGTTCTCGAAGAGAGCCGCGCCGAGCAGCGTTCCGAGATCGTCCAGAACCTCGAAGAGGGTCAGGTGGTCGAGGGTGTGGTCAAGAACATCACCGACTACGGTGCGTTCGTTGACCTGGGCGGCATCGACGGCCTGCTGCACGTCACCGACATGGCCTGGCGCCGCGTCAACCATCCGACCGAAATCCTCAACATCGGTCAGACGGTCAAGGTGCAGATCATCCGCATCAACCAGGAAACCCACCGTATCTCGCTCGGCATGAAGCAGCTCGAGTCTGATCCGTGGTCCGACATCGGCACCAAGTTCCCGATCGGCAAGAAGATCGCCGGTACGGTCACGAACATCACCGATTACGGTGCGTTCGTGGAACTGGAGCCAGGCATCGAAGGCCTGATCCACGTGTCGGAAATGTCCTGGACCAAGAAGAACGTCCATCCGGGCAAGATCCTGTCGACCACGCAGGCTGTCGACGTTGTCGTGCTCGAGGTGGATCCGTCCAAGCGCCGCATCTCGCTCGGTCTCAAGCAGACCCTTGAGAACCCATGGGAAGCGTTCGCTCGCAACCATCCGGTTGGCAGCCAGGTCGAGGGCGAGGTCAAGAACAAGACCGAGTTCGGCCTGTTCATCGGTCTCGATGGCGATGTCGACGGCATGGTTCACCTGTCGGATCTCGACTGGAACCGTCCGGGCGAGCAGGTCATCGAAGAATACAACCGCGGTGAAATGGTGCAGGCTCAGGTTCTCGACGTCGATGTCGAGAAGGAGCGTATCTCGCTCGGCATCAAGCAGCTCGGCAAGGACGCTGTCGGCGAAGCCGCTGCTTCGGGTGAACTGCGCAAGAACGCGATCGTGACCTGTGAAGTGACGGGCATCACCGATGGCGGCATCGAAGTGAAGCTCGTCGATCACGACATGGAAAGCTTCGTTCGTCGCTCCGATCTGTCGCGTGACCGTGACGAGCAGCGCCCAGAGCGTTTCTCGGTCGGCCAGAAGGTCGACGCTCGCGTCATCGCCTTCGACAAGAAGACCCGTCGCCTGCAGGTTTCCATCAAGGCGCTGGAAATCGCCGAAGAGAAGGAAGCCGTCGCACAGTACGGTTCGACCGACTCGGGCGCCTCGCTCGGCGACATCCTGGGCGCAGCCCTCAAGAACCGCGGCAACTAAAGCTTTCCCAGGAAAAGTGGGAATCGGTTTTCCGTCCGGGAATGCGGCGAAAAATGCGGTTCAACGAATACGAAAAACCCCGCCGGAGCGATCCGGCGGGGTTTTTCTTTGAGCGGTAATTGAAACGGAGCGCTTAGAACTCGCGGCCGATCTTTGCGTCCACCGAATGACGGTTGCCGCCGCGGATCACGAAGAAGAGCGTGATGGCAGCCCAGAGGAGCGACTTTTCCGCACCGGAAAAGCCCTGTGCCTGCAGGATCCAGTGGAAGTACACCGTCACCAACAGGATGAAGGTGGTGACCGCCGCTGCCGGACGCGTCAGCAGGCCGATCATCAGCAAAAGCCCGCCGCCGAACTCGCCGAGCGCAAGCATCAGCGCCCAGAAGGTAGGCGGATAGAAGCCGATCGATTCGACCATACCTGCTGCACCGAACGGGTTCATGATCTTAGGAAAACCATGGATCACGAGGAAACCGCCGGCGATGACGCGCAGCAGCGTTTCGGCGCCTTCATACGCGGAAGCATAGAGCCCGCCCAGTGCGGGAATGATCAAGCGGCGGTTCGGGTTGACGGGTTGGACCATAAGGGGAGGACTCCGATCAGGTTTTGAGAACAATGGTTGGCTTGAAGTCAAAGGGCGTGCCGGCCCCAAGACGCTCCGGCCTTGAAACACTGTTCGCAAATCGAGAAGCACGACTTAGTGATCGCCCTTCGATGATCCTGATGACGTGCCAGCCGGATCATCATCTGTCGTCCTGCCGATGCATTTCTGCGCCTAACGCGGCAAAGCGCACCTTTGCCTTGCTCGTTAAAGCGAATATATCGCTTCCAACAAACAGGCATCCGCGCCGGAGACCCGATCATGACGACCATCAAGGCAAGCCCGAAGCTCGTAACCGTGTTCGGAGGCTCAGGCTTTGTCGGGCGCCACATCGTGCGTGCGCTGGCCAAGCGCGGTTACCAGGTGCGCGTTGCCTGCCGCCGTCCGGAACTCGCCAACCATACGCAGCCGATGGGCACGATTGGCCAGATCCAACCAATACAGGCCAACCTGCGCTATCGCTGGTCGGTAGACCGCGCGGTGGAAGGTGCCGATTACGTTGTCAACGCCGTCGGCATCCTGTTCGAAAGCGGTCGGCAGAGCTTCAACACGGTGCAGGATTTCGGCGCGCGCTCGGTGGCGGAAGCAGCCCGGGCGGCCGGTGCACCTCTGACGCATATTTCCGCGATCGGCGCCAATGATGGCTCCGAGTCGATCTATGCCCGCAGCAAGGCACGCGGCGAGCAGGCCGTTCTGGAGACATCCCCGGACGCCGTGATCCTGCGGCCCTCGATTGTTTTTGGACCGGAAGACAGCTTCTTCAACCGCTTCGCCGACATGGCGCGCTATTCCCCCATGCTTCCGCTGCTTGGCGGCGGCAAGACGCGGCTGCAGCCGGTCTATGTCGGCGATGTCGCGGAAGCCGCTGCGATGTCGGTGGATGGACGCATTGCTGGCGGTCGTGTTTACGAGCTTGGCGGGCCTGAAGTGCTGACCTTCCGCGAGTGCATGGAGCACATGCTGGATGTGGTGGATCGCCGCCGCCCGCTCGTGTCCGTGCCTTGGCCGATTGCCAAGCTGCAAGGCGCGATCCTCGGCATGCTGCCGGGCCACCTCCTCACCAGCGATCAGGTCACGCTGCTGAAGTCCGACAATGTCGTGTCTGAAGAAGCGATCAGGGATGGCCGGACGCTGAGCGGTCTCGGCATCACGCCTGAAACAGTGGACGCGATCCTGCCGAGCTATCTGTGGCGCTACCGCGTCGCCGGCCAATACACCCGCGTCGGCCGCCACGCTTGATTTGACGAAGCCTGTCGCCTTCTCACCGCATGGCGAGAAGGCCGATGAGGCCCAGCGTTCCTACGACAATGCGCCACCAGCCGAAGATGGCGTAGCCGCGCTTCGATACGAAATCGAGCAGTGAGCGCACCACCAGCACCGCCACGATAAAGGCGGTGATGAAGCCGGCGCCGATGATCGGCAGATCGGCTGCGCTCAGCACATTCCAGTTCTTGATGAGGTCGAGCGTGAAAGCGCCGGCCATTGTCGGCATGGCCAGAAAGAACGAGAATTCCGCCGCCGACCGCTTGCTAGCGCCCATCAGCAAGGCGCCAACGATGGTCGAGCCGGAACGCGATGTGCCGGGGATCATGGCCAGGCACTGGAACAGGCCGATCTTGAAGCAAAGCGACAGCGGATAATCGATGAGGTCCTTGTAGACCGGCGTTTCCGCGCGGCGATCCACCCACAACAGGACGATGCCGCCAAGGATGAGCGCAATGCAGATCGTCACGGGGGCTTCAAACAGCACAGCCTTGATGAAGCCATGCGCCAGCGCGCCGATCACGGCTGCGGGCAAAAAGGCGACGAGAACGCCAAGCACGAAGCGCTGCGTTGCTCGAGAGCGTGGCAGATGCACGATCAGGTCCTTCAGCCGCGTGAAATACACGGTCAGGATCGCCAGGATCGCGCCGAGCTGAATCAGCACTTCAAAGGACTTGCCGGTCGATTCGAAGCCGAGGAAGTGACCGACCAGCAGGAGGTGGCCGGTTGACGACACCGGCAGAAATTCGGTCAGACCTTCCAATGCGCCGAGAAGAAGCGCTTCAACGATTGTCTGGTCTGCCATGAATTTACCTTCGGAGCCGGTGGGGGTGCGGCGGAGCCGGCACCATTGCGCATGAACCTTGTCCGAGTCATGACCCAATGCAGCGCTTGCTTGTCAGGACCGCGATCTGCTCCTATAGGACCTGCCTTGACCGCGGCTTCATATAACGGGCGCGGCCTGTAGCGGCACAGCCGGTTGATTGCCAGCCTCTCAGTTCAGAAGCGGATATGCTGACCCTTTTCCATCACCCCATGTCCGCAGCCAGCCGGTTCATTCGCCTCATCTTTGGGGAATATGGCGAGGAGATCGCGCTGATCGAGGAACGGCCCTGGGCCCGGCGCAAGGAATTCCTGTCGCTGAACCCGGCGGGCTCCATCCCCGTACTGCTGGCCGAGGGCGATGTCCCAATCGTCGGTGGCACGGTGATCTCCGAATATATCGATGAAACGCGCGGCGTGCTGAAGCGCGAGCGGCGCTTGTTTGCCGACACCTCCGTCGAGCGGGCGGAAATCCGCCGGCTGGTGGACTGGTATCTCGGCAAGACCGAAAACGAAGTGACGCGCCACCTCGTGCGTGAACGCGTTTACAAGCCGCTGATGCCGGCCGGCGAAGGCGGTGGATCGCCGGATTCGGCCGTGATCCGCACGGCGCGCTCCAACCTGAAGCAGCATCTGAAATATACGAATTGGCTGGCCGGAACGCGCAACTGGCTGGCGGGCGACCGGATCACTTATGCCGACATGGCGGGTGCTGCCGCGCTCTCCACGCTTGATTATCTCGGCGAAATCAATTGGAGCGAATATCCGGCCGCCAAGGACTGGTACACGCGCATGAAATCGCGCCCCGCCTTCCGCTCGGTTCTGGCCGACCGGGTGCGCGGCGTTTCTCCTGTGTCGCATTACGCGGATCTGGATTTCTAAGATGATGCCGGCTTCCGGGAGGGCAGCGCGGTTGCGGGCTTTCCTCGAAGTCGAGGCGAGAGCCGTCGGGTTCGATGCCGTCGGCATCACCCTGCCGGATGCCATACCTCGCGCGCCTGAGCGGCTGCAGATCTTCCTGGGCGAGGGCTGTCATGGCTCCATGGACTGGATGGAAACGCGCTCTGACGAGCGTGCCGATCCACAGACGCTATGGGGCGAGGTTCGTTCCGTGATCATGCTCGGCATGAATTACGGCCCCGACAGCGATCCGCGCGCGGTTCATGCCAAGAAGGATCGCGCGGCCATCTCCGTTTATGCGCAGAACCGCGATTACCATGATGTCGTCAAAGGCAAGCTGAAAACGCTTGCCGGCAAGTTCGCGTCTCGCGCGGGCGCCGACGTCAAGGTTTTCGTCGATACGGCACCGGTGATGGAAAAGCCGCTGGCCGAACAGGCCGGGCTGGGCTGGCAGGGCAAGCACACCAACTTGGTAAGCCGCCACTTCGGCTCCTGGCTCTTCCTCGGCTCGATCTTCACCACGGCCGAACTGGAACCGGACGATGCGGTGATCGATCACTGCGGCCGCTGCAATGCTTGTCAGACCGCCTGCCCAACCAACGCATTTCCGGCACCTTATCGGTTGGATGCGCGACGCTGCATTTCCTACCTGACGATCGAGAACAAGGGCCCAATCCCACCCGAATTCAGGACCGCGATCGGCAACCGCATCTATGGCTGCGACGATTGCCTCGCCGCCTGCCCGTGGAACAAGTTCGCAAGAGTTGCGGCGGAAGCGAAGTTTGCGGCGCGGGATGATCTGCGTGCGCCGGGGTTGGCTGATCTGCTTGCGCTCGACGATCCAGCGTTCCGCACGCTGTTTAGTGGATCGCCGGTCAAACGCATCGGGCGCGACCGCTTCCTTCGCAACGTTCTGATCGCGGCCGGCAATTCCGCGGATCCGGCGTTGATCCCGCCATGTGAGGCGCTGCTCAGCGATCCAAACCCGCTGGTGCGCGGTGCCGCCGTGTGGGCGCTATCCCGGTTGATGCCGCGCGCTGTGTTTGTTCGTCTCAGCGAGCGTCATGCCGATGAGGTCGACACGGATGTGCGCGCGGAGTGGCGAACTGCCTTACCGGTGTTTGAGGACGCATGACCATGCGCGTTTTGATTTTCGGCGCCGGCTTTTCCGGCCGCGCGATAGGGCGTCGCTTTGCGCAAGCCGGTGTCACTGTTTCCGGCACGACGCGCTCACCAGACAAGTTCGCGCACGTCCAGCGCAACGGCATCCGGCCTTTCCAGTTCGATGGATCCGTTTCCGCTGAACTCGCCGCCGAGCTGCAGGAGGTCACACATCTGATCCTGTCAGCCGCGCCCGATGCGGCGGGTGATCCCCTCCTAAACGCCGCCGGCGACTTGCTGCGCAACCATACGCCGTCACTGCAATGGATCGGCTATCTAGATAGCCGATNNCGTCGGCGTTTATGGCGACCGGGGCGGCGGCTGGGTCGTGGAAGACGATGCTAAAGACCCGACATCCACGCGCGGACGCCAGCGCGTTGCCGCTGAACAGGCTTGGACGGCTTTCGGCGAGGCTCGGGGCGTGCCGGTGGCGCTGCTCAGGCTGGCCGGCATCTATGGTCCGGGCCGCAACACCTTCCTCAACCTCGAACAAGGCAAGGCCAAGCGCGTCATCAAGCCGGGGCAGGTCTTTAATCGCATCCATGTCGAGGATATTGCCGGCGCAACGGAGTTGCTGGCGCGGGAAAAGATCGGCGGGGCATTCAACATCGCCGATGACGAGCCGGGGCCGCCGCAGGATGTCGTTGCCTTCGCGGCTGATCTCATGGGAATGGAGCCGCCGCCGGAAATCCCGTTCGACGAAGCCGACATGTCGCCAATGGCGCGCAGTTTTTATGGCGACAACAAGCGGGTTTCCAACGCAAAGCTGGGCCACGCCGGATACACGTTCCGCTACCCGAACTACCGCATGGCGCTGGAAGCCATGATGCAGGCCGGCAACTGGCGCGACGCTGGGTAAGCTCATGATGAGGCTCAACGCTGCGTCGGATATGTCCCGTTAAGCTTCGGTTAACCTTGGCGGCGGAAGGATCATCGCCACAGCCGGCCACGCACGCCGTTGGAGACACCCCGATGCGCACACCCTCCCGTTGGATCCGCGCGGTTTTTGCCTGCGCAGCCTTGCTCGCGCTCAACCCCGCGGTTCCCCAAGTGAATGCCGCCGAGCCGCTGGCGAAGGATCTGTTCGGCTCCAAGCCCCTGCCGGCCGCCATGCCTGCCAAGTCCTACGGCTTTTATTCCAAGGGCTGCTTTGCCGGCGGCATCGCCATGGCGGTCGATGGTCCGCATTGGCAGGCGATGCGCTTGTCGCGTAATCGCCGCTGGGGCCATCCCCAGCTCATCAAGACGCTGGAAAAGCTGTCGGATGATGGCGCGAGCAAGGATGGCTGGAACGGCTTGATGCTGGGCGACATTTCCCAGCCGCGCGGCGGGCCGATGCTGACTGGCCATGCCTCGCATCAGGTGGGTCTCGATGCAGACATCTGGTTCACGCCGATGCCGAAGCGGCGCTTGTCCGGGCCGGAGCGCGAAAGCTTCGAGCCGAAATCCATGATCAAGGACGGCGGTCTTACGGTCGACGATCGGCTTTGGACGTCGGCGCATGCTGCGATCCTCAAGCGCGCGGCCGGCTATCCGGAAGTGGAGCGCATTTTCGTGCATCCGGGCATCAAGAAGAAGCTTTGCGACACGGTGACAGGCGACCGTTCCTGGCTGAACAAGGTGCGGCCGTTCTGGGGCCACGACTACCATTTCCATGTGCGCATCGGCTGCCCGGCAGGTTCGGTCGGCTGCAAGGCTCAGGAATCCACCGGCACTGGCGACGGTTGCGACAAGTCGCTTGCCTGGTGGTTCACGGAAGAGCCATGGCGCAAAGCCACCGGTCCGCAGGCACCTCGCGCCCGCGATGTCATGACCATGAAGGCGCTGCCCAAGGAATGCCGCATGGTTCTGGAAGCGCCATCGCCGCAGTCCGAAGCATCGGTGACGGTTGGTGGCGGCAGCAACCGCGTCGCGGACGTCATCCCGACCGCTTCCCCGGTGGAGCCGGAACTGCCGAACGCCATCCCCGTGCCGTCTCCGCGACCATCCGGCCAATAAACCGGCCGACAAGCCTTGGCGACGAGGGCGAACCGGACTAGGTCTCAATCGATTTAGTTCGGTCAGCCCATGTCCCGCCGCATCGCCCTTATCGCGCATGATTTGAAGAAGGACGACCTCGTCGCCTTCGTCTCATCACATGCCGCGTTTTTCGAGACCTGCAGCCTGGTTGCCACCGGCACGACGGGTAGCCTGGTGAAAGCTGCCTGCCCGCAGCTCGATGTGACGCTTCTGAAAAGTGGGCCGCTTGGCGGAGACCAGCAGATCGGCGCGCTGATTGCGGAAGGCGCGATCGACATCCTCATCTTCTTCGTCGATCCGCTGACGCCGATGCCGCATGATGTCGACGTGAAGGCACTAATGCGGCTCGGCATCGTTTACGACATTGCAATGGCGCTCAACCGGGCTTCTGCGGAAATGATCCTCCGCAGCGAGGAAGCCGGGTTGAATGGCGCATGACCGAGCGAATTGGATAGAAACGACATGGCCCAGCTTTTTGAAGACACGGTGTTGAAGTTCCCGGTTCTGATCGGCGACATCGGCGGCACCAATGCGCGCTTCGCGATTCTGACCGGGCCCCATGCCGATCCCAAGGAATTTCCGATCGTGCAAACGGCGGATTTCGCCACGATCGATGATGCGATCCAGACCTCGATCCTTGATCGCACCTCCCTGCGCCCGATGTCGGCGGTCTTGGCCGTAGCTGGTCCGGTGGAAGGCGACGAAATCCGCCTGACCAACTGCCCTTGGGTCGTTCGGCCGAAGACGTTCTTCGGCGAACTCGGCTTTTCCGAGCTGATCGTGCTCAACGATTTCGAGGCACAGGCCCTTGCTGTTGTGGCCTTGGGCGAGCCGCATATGGAAAAGATCGGCGGCGGCACAGGTGAAGCGCTCGCCAGCCGTGTCGTGCTTGGACCGGGAACCGGCCTCGGCGTTGCCGGTCTCGTGCATGCCGTTCACACCTGGATCCCTGTTCCGGGCGAAGGCGGGCACATGGACATCGGTCCGCGCACAGAGCGGGACTATGCGGTATGGCCGCATATCGAGCAGATCGAAGGCCGTATTTCCGGCGAACAGCTGCTCAGCGGTCGCGGTCTGGTGAACCTTTATCGCGCCATCGCCACGGCTGACGGCAAGGAAGCCGCCTTGACCACGCCGGCCGAAGTGACCGCGCATGCGCTGGAGAGGTCCGACGCCATCGCCGTGGAAGCCGTCGAGATGTTCGTGACGGCTTTGGGCCGCACGGCCGGCGATCTGGCGCTGGTGTTCATGAGCAAAGGCGGCGTGTTCTTGACCGGTGGCATTGCGCAAAAGATCATCCCGGCCTTGAAGACCGGCGCGTTCCGCCGGGCTTTCGAAGACAAGGCGCCGCATAGCCACCTTCTCAGCACGATGCCGGTTTATGTGATTACCCATCCGCTGGCCGCGCTCGCCGGTCTGGCCGCCTTTGCCCGTACGCCCGCATTATTTGGCGTCGAAACGCATGGCCGCAGCTGGAGCGCGTGACATCGCGCGTCAGCTTGGGCAGACCATCAGCGATTCGCCGATAGAAATGTGGCCGCGATGCCTTTATGAAGGCGCCAACAGCCGGCCGCATGCTGCGCCGGCTGTTCAACGGACTGGACGAGCGGTTGACGGCCATCAAGCAGAACGAGGCGGTTAAAGCCAAGCGCGGCATCTTCAGGGGCGAGACGTTCTCCATCCTGAAGCGCATGCTGGCGGAAAACAGCCGGGACTATATCGGCTCCTACACAGTTGCCATTCTGTGCCTGCTGGCGATTGCCGCCACCACCGCGTTCAGCGCCTGGATCATGCGCGACGTCATTGACGAGATCTTCGTCAATGCCCGCGCCGACCTGATCGCGCTGATCTCGGCGTCGATCTTCGCCGCCTTCCTTATCCGGGGCGTTGCCGGTTATGCGCAGTCGGTGATCCTGGCCCGCGTCGGCAATAATCTCGTGGCGCGCTATCAGAAGCGCATCTTCGACCACCTGATGAAGCTCGGCATCGGCTTTTTCAGCGACCAGCGCTCCGGCCAGCTTGCCGCGCGCATTACCGAAAATGTCAACGGCGTACGCGACCTCCTGTCGATGACGCTGACATCCATTGCGCGCGATCTTGTTTCGCTGCTCGCGCTGGTGGGCGTCATGATCTACCAGGACCCGTTCCTGGCCATGATCGCGCTTCTGATCGGCCCGCCGCTGATCTTTGCGGTCAACACGCTGATGCGGCGTCTGCGCAAGGCCGCGCGCAAGGCTGTCATGGTCAATTCACGCCTCGTCGGTGCGATCCAGGAAGCGACGCAAGGCGTGGCCATCGTCAAGGCCTTCACCATGGAAGATCAGCTGTCGCGCCGCATCGGCGCGCTGATCGACGATGCCGAGCAGCGGGCCAACAAGATCGCGCAGGTTTCCGAGCGCACCACGCCGATCGCCGAAATCTTGGCCGGTGTGGCAGTGGCTGGCGTGATCGCTTATTCCGGCTATCGCGCTGCCTACGAACAGCTGCCGCCCGGCGCGGTCTTCGCCTTCATCACCGCGCTGATGCTGGCTTACGACCCAGCACGCCGCTTGGCACGCGTCCAGGTCAATCTGGAAAAGTCGCTCGTCAATGCGCGCATGATCTACGAGATCCTCGACATCGAGCCGCATCAGCGCGACGCTGCGGGCGCGACCGAGCTGAAGGTGCAGTCCGGCGCCGTGCGGTTCGAGAATGCCAGCTTCGCTTACGACGAAACGCTGCCCGTGCTGCGCGCCGTTTCCTTCGAGGCGGCAGCCAACCAGACAACAGCCATCGTCGGTTCGTCAGGCGCCGGCAAGTCGACGCTGATCTCGCTTCTGCTGCGCTTCTACGATCTTGAGTCCGGCCGCATCACCGTGGATGGTCAGGATATTGCCGGCGTTACAAAACAGTCGCTACGCAGCCAGATCGCCTATGTTTCGCAGCAGCCTTATCTGTTTGAAGGCACGATCCGCGACAACATCCGCTATGGCCGCCCGGACGCGACCGACGCCGAAGTTGAGGAAGCCGCGGGCATCGCTTATGCCGACACCTTCATCCGCGCCCAGACCGAGGGCTACGATACGCTGGTGGGCGAAAGCGGCGCGACGCTTTCCGGCGGCCAGCGCCAGCGCGTGTCGATTGCCCGCGCCATTCTGCGCAATGCGCCAATCCTCGTGCTCGACGAGGCCACGTCGGCGCTCGACAATGAATCGGAAGCGCAGGTGCAGGCGGCGCTTGAGCGCGTCATGCAAGGCCGCACCACGATCGTCATCGCCCACCGCATGTCGACTGTGGTCAATGCCGACAAGATCGTCGTGATGGATTCTGGCGAGGTCGTCGAGCAAGGCACGCATGACGAATTGCTGGCCGACAAGAACGGCATCTATGCCCGCTTCTACCGCCTTCAAACACAGAAGGGCCTGGAGCTCGTGGAAGACCGCGCCGCATCCGAACTGCCGCCCCTGCAGCGAAAGACACTGCCATGATGAGCGAGAACGCGTCGAGCCCGATGCGGCTGGTTGTGGTGGGTGCCGGCGGTCGTATGGGGCAGGCGCTGATCCGCGCGATCGGCGAGTCGACCGAAGCCGTTTTGTCCGGCGCCGTCGAACGCAGGGGATCCGCAGCGCTTGGACGTGATGCCGGCGAGCTTGCTGGTGTTGGGTCGCTCGGCGTCCTCGTCACCGATGATCCGCTGCCGGTTTTTGCCCAGGCGGACGGTGTGCTCGACTTCACCTCGCCTGCCGCAAGTGTTGAATTCGCGGGCTATGCAGCGCAGGCACATATCGCGCATGTGATCGGCACCACCGGATGTTCGACAGAAGATGACGCCAGGATCCTGGCTGCCGCGCGCCATGCGACGATCGTGAAGTCCGGCAATATGAGCCTCGGCGTCAATCTTCTGGCGGCGCTGGTGGAACAGGCAGCACGCGCTTTGCCTGCGGCTGACTTCGACATCGAAGTGCTGGAAATGCACCATCGCCACAAGGTGGATGCGCCTTCCGGCACGGCCTTGCTGCTCGGCCAGGCGGCAGCAGAGGGTCGCGCCCTCGACCTGAACGAAAACAGCGTACGCAGCCGCGACGGTCACACCGGTGCGCGAGAAGCGGGCGCGATCGGCTTTGCCACCTTGCGCGGCGGATCCGTTGTCGGCGAGCATTCAGTGATCCTTGCCGGCGCCGGCGAACGCATCACGCTCGGTCATATGGCCGAAGACCGCTCGATCTTTGCGCGCGGCGCCGTGCGTGCGGCCTTGTGGGCGCGTGGGCGCAAGTCCGGCCTTTATTCCATGCGAGACGTCCTTGGCCTGGCGTAAGCGCCAGCGCTGCCTCTGATCATCGAACGAACTGGGAGAGATGAATGTCCGGTACCCTCGTGCTCGTGCGCCNNCAAGAACCTGTTCACCGGCTGGCGTGATCCCGAGCTGACCGAACAGGGTGTTACCGAAGCCAAGGCAGCGGGCACCAAACTCGCCGCTCGCGGGCTGAAGTTCGATCTCGCTTATACGTCCGACCTGAAGCGGGCGCAGAACACCTGCGCACTGATCCTCGGCGAATTGGCGCAGGAGAGCGTCAAGACCATCCGTAAACAGGCGCTGAACGAGCGCGATTACGGCGACCTGTCGGGCCTCAACAAGGACGATGCGCGCGCCAAGTGGGGCGAGGACCAGGTTCATATCTGGCGCCGCTCCTATGACGTGCCGCCGCCCGGCGGCGAAAGCCTGCGCGATACCGGCGCGCGTGTCTGGCCCTATTACATGCATGAGATCCAGCCGCATGTGCTGCGTGGTGAGACGGTTCTGGTGGCCGCCCACGGCAACTCGCTGCGCGCCCTCATCATGGCGCTGGATGGCCTTACCGGCGAGGACGTGGTGTCGATGGAGTTGGGAACCGGCGTGCCGATCGTCTACAAGCTCAATGCGGATTCCACCGTCGCATCCAAGGAAACGCTGTAAATTCCCCTTGGCCGGCAGCCCTTGCCGGCTCACGATCTTCGCGGAAGGACGCATCTGCGAAGATTGCTGGAAACAGCGAAGATTGTGCGTTGACAGAATCCAGCGCCGCACGTACATCGGCGGCGCACACCTGCCCAGGTGGCGGAATTGGTAGACGCGCACGGTTCAGGTCCGTGTGCCGCGAGGCGTGGAGGTTCGAGTCCTCTCCTGGGCACCATCATCTCACGAGATGTGGTTTGCAAGCTAATCAGCCAAACCAAATCCTTAGCTTGCGGCGTCAGCGGTCACGACGAGCGATCCTCACCTACACCATATCGAAGTTCGTGCCTGCTCAAGCTTGCTTCGACGCAGGTCGCCTAGCTGTTAGGCGTTCTTGAACGCGCTAAAGCACCGGGCTCTCAGCCAATAGTGACGCTGGGTGGGCGCCACACATCCAGCCGCAAGGATGGGCCTTACTTGCCGAAACCGGACTTGATCGCCTTCCAGGCCGGCGAAATCACCGTGCTCGCAATCGGGATCAAGACTGTACCGAGCGCCAGGCCGAACAGGCCGAAACCGGCTGTTTCCGCGAACCAGGCTGCGATGCGTCCGGCAGCGTGGTTGACCAGTTCGTGCACATGCTCGATCGCGGCTGCCGGCCCATGCCATCCGAAACCGCCCAGGCCATGCGCGACGATGCTGCCGCCCACCCAGATCATGGCAGCCGTACCGATCACGCCAAGCACCAGCATGACCGTCGGCATGCCCTTCACCATGACGCGTCCGACACCGCGACCGAAGCCGGTCAGCGCGTGCCGTGCGAGATACATGCCCATATCGTCCAGGCGCACGATCAGCGCCACGGCGCCGTAAACCAGCAGCGTGATTCCGGTGCCAACGAGGGCCAGAACAGCCGCCTGCATGATGAAGCTGTTGGCGGGAATGGCCGCCAGCGCGATGGTCATGATCTCGGCCGACAGGATGAAGTCGGTCTTGATGGCGCTCGCGACCTGCTCGTCCTCACGGCTGGCCGCGTTCATCGCCACCGGCGTCAGCTTTTCCTCGTGCCCTTCCGCGTGGCTCGGCGCCAGCGCATGAAACACCTTCTCGGCACCCTCGTAAGCGAGATAAGCGCCGCCCAGCATCAGCAGCGGCGTGATGGCAGATGGCAGAAAGAAGCTAAGCACAAGGGCGGCCGGCAGCAGGAACAAGAGCTTGTTCTTGAGCGAGCCCAGCGCGATCTTGCCGACAATCGGCAGTTCCCGCTTGGCCGCAAACCCGTCCAGATAACGCGGCGTAACGGCCGCATCGTCGATAACGGCCGCACTTGCCTTGACGCCGGCCTTCGTCGCCATGCCCGCAACATCATCGACCGAGGAGGCCGCGACCTTGACGATGCCTGCTATGTCGTCAAGCAGCCCCAACAGTCCGATGCTCATGCACGTCTCGCCTTCTTATTGTTTTCGCTTAGCCCAACTTGGACAAGCAGGCCAACAAGGCAAGGCGGCAGTTGTTCCTTTCCGCGACTTGCCGCATACAAGCGGCTTGAAAGATAAGAGCAGGGAACAGGCATGGCGCAGGGTCAAAAAACCGCTGAACGCATCGCGATCATCGGCAGCGGCGGGATCGGCGGGTATCTGGCAAGCCAGCTCCACGCTGCCGGGCATGACATCACCTTGTGTGTGCGCACGCCCTTCGACAAGCTGGTGATCACCGAAGCCGACGGTGGCGCGGAAACCATTGTGCCCGTTCGGATCGCTACCGACCCTGCGGCGGAAGAGCCTGCCAAATGGATCCTCGTAACCACCAAGGCGCAGGATGT
The DNA here is from genome assembly GCA_002316345.1 of Phyllobacteriaceae bacterium UBA1059. Classification (GTDB taxonomy): domain Bacteria; phylum Pseudomonadota; class Alphaproteobacteria; order Rhizobiales; family Rhizobiaceae; genus Tianweitania. The sequence goes on from DCDI01000148.1 coordinate 21,606, forward strand.
GCCTAGTGCTGCACCATGGTTGGAAAAGCTCGCAGGACCTGACAGTGTCGTGGTTGTCACGCAGAACGGCATCGAGCACGAAGAGCGTGTTAGGCCCTTTTTGCCTACTGAGACACAGGTCCTGCCGGCAATTATGATCTGCGCCGTCGAGCGCTTGGCACCCGGACACATCCTCCATCACGGACATGCCAAGATCAGCGTGCCGCAAGGGCCCGTGGGCGATGATTTTGCCGCGCTGTTTGCCGGAAGCGCCTTCGAGATCAACGGCGAGGATGACTTCCTGACCGTGGCCTGGGGCAAGCTGCTGACCAATGCCATGGCCAACCCGGTTACCGCGCTGACCGTGCGCCGCGGTGCGGTGTTTTCGGACAGCCAGGTTGCAGAACTGACCCGCAGCATCGGCCGTGAAGTCGTTGCCGTGGCGAAGGCCGCCGGCGCAAAGCTCAGCGACGCCGACATCGAGGGACCGCTGGCACGCAACGCCAAGTCGCCAAACAGCGGATCGTCGATGCTTTATGATCGTCTAGCCGGCCGACCTCTGGAATATGCCTTCATCACCGGCGCGGTTGTGGCAGCCGCTGAACGACATGGCATCGACGTCCCGGTCAACCGCACAATCCTGGCTCTGTTGAAGGGCGCCAGTGGTTACAGCCTCGACGGCGCAAACTGACCCTGGCGTATTGCCCCGTCGGCCCAAGACAAGTCTGAAATGCCATGCGCAAGACGCTCTGTGATATCCGGAAACCCGAGATCGTGCAGGCCGCCATCAAGGCGATCTCGGAAAACGGATTGCCGATGCCTTCCTATGACCGGATTGCAGAGCAAGCCGGCATGTCACGCCAGCTGATCCGGCACTATTTTCCGGAACCGGAAGCCTTGATGGTCGCAGTCTGCGAAGCCCTGGCCTCGGCGCATCGCATGCTGCTGATGCGTGGCATTCACCAGGCCAATTCGGCTGAACGACTGCCCTTGTTTCTCGACTACTATTTCAACCTCCTCACCAAGGAGGGACTGGCCAAGCCGGCGGACACGGCGGTCTACGACGCAGTGATGTCGCTTGCCACGGGATCAAAGACAGTGCGCAACAAGCTGCGTGAGCATTACAACATCCTGCAGCACACAATCGCGCATGAGGTGCAGATCAGCAATCCCGAACTCAGCCAGCGCGCCTGCGCCGAGATTGGCTTTTTGTTTTCGACCCTGATCCAGGGACACTGGAAGCTGGTGGCGACGCTCGGCTTTTCGGAAAGCTATAATCGCGTCACGCGCGAAGCCATCGACCGTCTGATCCAGTCCTATAAAGACCGTTATGACGACCCCGATCTGGCCGAGCCTCCACCCGCTGTCTAAGCCTAAAGTTGCACTGCCGACTCCAGTCCCGCGTCGATTTTCGAATTGAAAGCCTAATACTTTTTCTGCCAGTGTGCCTTGTAGATGGCTGTGCGTTCTTTGAACGCGGCAGGAGGAAAGATGCGTATTCGTAGACATGCCCGCGACCGGCGAATAGAGCGACGACTTGCTCGCAAAGTGACAAAGACCGGTGAGAAGTGCGCGCCTGAAGTCTACCAAGCTTATCTGGCCGGAATGCAGCGCGGCATGGAAATCCAGGAAGAACAGCAGGCTGCGCAGGAATGCATGTCGTACCGGGACATCTTCGGCAATGAGATCCCGTCCATGAAGATGCGCGACGTCAAAGCCGATGATGCCCTTTGCGTCAGATCCGCAACGGGCCCATCGGTAAGCCTCCATTAACGCAACCCTGAAGAAGCAGAGACCCTCATCGTAAAGCGCGTCAAAATTGAATCGCAATTTACGTATCGGAAACTGCTGAAGGCTAAGCCCGGAGTGTCAACTCAATCAGGGCCGCGAACATGAAGTTCGATGTGGACGGGCCAGAGCCCAGATACGAAGTGTGGGGGCTCTGCTTCGTCGCTGTTATCGCAAATTACGTTTATTGGTCGGTTCTCGCCTGAGGCCGACTGAACATCTTTCCTTCGCGCTCGGCGCGTCAAAGATCTCGAACGCCGTTTACCGGCGTTCCAGCCAATGCCGAATAGTGGTCGCTAGCGGCGCTTCGATGTGAAGTCGCGCGCAATCAGGGCTTGTGCGATGAAGCAGAGCTGGCTGGCCGCACACCAGCGTCGCGGCTGAGGGACTTCCGCCCTCCAGATCGACGAAACTCATTTCCGCGAGAAGTTCTCGCAGCTTCGGCCCCTGGATCTCGACCGTGCGATAGGCATCATCGGCAAGGCTGACGCCGTAACCTTCGGCGTTCCAACCAATATTGGCAGCGAGCGGTTCAACGGAGGTGATCAGCATGCGGTCACGGCCGATCCGCAGCGCCTGGATCTTCTCTTCGGCGATCTGCCACAGTCCGATGCTGGGCGCTCCCGGCGCCAGGTTCGCCACGGCCGCTTCAAGGTTACCGCTGACAAGCAGGCGATGAAGGTCCGGCACGACGCGCGCGCTCCAGCCTTCGCCATCCAGCCTCGCAGACGTCCAGTCCGGTACAGGCGTCCAGAAGGTGCCGCGGTCGAGCATGGTCTTCGGCAGGAAGTCAGGCATTGAGGCGCGCTCCTTCCGGGTCGAAGGCGCAAGGTTCAGTGNNGCCGAAGGTCTGGCCGAGATATACCAGCTCGATCAGCTCGCCCTTACGTTCCATGCCACGCTCGATCAGGCCGAGTGCGATCGGACGATTGAGGGTCGGACTGTCATAGCTGGAGGTCACGAATCCGATCGAACGGCGTTTGTTGTTCAGCGTCTCGACACCGTGTGCGCCGACCGGCAGCATTGTGTTTCCCTCAACCGTCAAGCCGACAAAGTGCGAGCGATCTGCCCTCTGCGCGTTGTCCGTGAACAGCGAGCGCCGGCCGACAAACTCGTTCTGCCGCTTCTGCATCGGCCCGAGGATGCCGAGATCCTGAGGCATGGTGGTGCCGTCCGTGTCCTTGCCGGCGATGACGTAGCCCTTTTCGGCACGCAGCAGGAGCAGCGCTTCGGAACCCATCAGCACGGCATCAAGGGCGCGACCGGCTTCCTGCATAGCGGCGAGCAGACTGGCCGCTATCGCCGAGGGAACCGCAATCTCGTAGGAGCGGTCGCCGGTGAAGGACACGCGCGACACCCGCGCCGGCGCGCCGTCGAATTGGCCGTCGGCAAAAGCCATGTGCGGTAGCGCGGCGTCATCCAGATCGACACCGAGGCCGAGCGCGGCAACAAGCGCCTTGGCCTTCGGACCACTCGCCGTCAGCGTCGCCCATTGCGGCGTGGAGTTGTGCACGAAGACACGTGCGGGATCGAAGCGGTCCTGCCGCCATTCTTCCAGCCGTGCAACAACGCCTGCGACATGGCCCGACGAGCAGGACACGACGTAGTGCTCATCGGAAATCTTGGAGGTCACGCCGTCATCATAGATCACGCCGCTTTCGGTCAGCATGAAGCCGTAGCGGATGCGGCCCGCCTTCAGGTTCGACAGCGTGTTATAGGAGTTATAGTCGACCAGCGCGCCGGCATCGGGACCTATCACTTCGATCTTGCCGAGCGGAGAGCCATCGAGAATGCCCACGCTAGTGCGGGCGGCAATCGATTCGCGACGGATGTTGGCCGCAGCATTCGCACCGCCAAACCAGGCCGGCCGCAGCCAGCCGCCATACTCCCTGAACACCGCGCCAGCCTCGCGATGTTCGCGCTCCAGCACCAGCCTGCGAACGGGATTGAAGAACTCGCCGCGCCGCCGGCCTGCCACGACACCGAACGGCACGGGCACGAAGGGCGGGCGATACGTCGTGGTGCCGGTCTGCGGTATGGTCTGCCCGGTCAGCGCCGCCATCGTGGCGAGGCCGTTCACGTTTGACGTCTTGCCTTGATCGGTTGCCATGCCGAGCGTGGTGTAGCGCTTGAGATGCTCGACCGAGCGGAAGTTTTCCCGCTCCGCCAGTGCGATGTCCTTCACCGTCACGTCGTTCTGGAAGTCGACCCACTGCCGCCCCTTGGCGCCGCGCTGAGGCCAAGCCGGCGCGATCGCATAAGGATGCGGATCGCCCGCAATGCCGAGGATTTCCACTAGCGCGTATTGACCGACTGCCGCACCCACGACCCGGATCCCGGGAAGATCGTCGCGCGGAATGAAGGCAGCGATTGTCTCGTCATAGGTCAGTTTGCCGCCCGCCTGGCAGTAAAGGTGCACGCTCGGTGTCAGCCCGCCGGCCATCAGCAGGCAGTCTGCCGGAATTCGCTGGCCGGATACGGTGACAGCCTCGACGCCCTTAGCTCCATGCACGGCTTCAATCTGGGCACTGACCAGCGCGCCGTCGCGTGCTTGTGGCCGAAGATCCGCGATCGTCACCGCAGCGCCCGCTCGGCCCAGTGCATCGGCCACGGGATAAGCGCGGTCATTGTTGGTCGCGAGCACGATACGGCGCCCGAGCAGGACCTTGTGGCGGGCAAGGTAGCTCAGCGCGGCATCGGCCAGCATGACGCCGGGACGATCATTGTCGGGGAAGATCAGCGGCCGCTCGATCGCACCGGCCGCAAGCACGATCTCCTTTGCCCGCACGCGCCATTGGGCATCCTGCTGGCCAGGCCGGC
>DCDI01000148.1:26250-26577 GCA_002316345.1 Phyllobacteriaceae bacterium UBA1059
CACTCGCCTCAAGCTCATCGGCGATAGCGGTTGCCCACTCCGCGCCTGGCTTGCCATTGATCTCGGCGCTACGCGACAGCAGCGAACCGCCCACGACCTGCTGATCATCCACCAACATTACCGTTTTTGCCTCGGCCGTGGCCTGCCGCGCGGCGTGCAGACCGGCGGGGCCGCCGCCGATCACCAGCACGTCGCAATGCGCCGCGATCTGCGGGTTCTGCGCCGGCGGTTGGTTGCGGGGATCAAGCCGTCCCAGCCCAGCCATGGCGCGGATCGATGGCTCGAAGCGGTGCCAGTCCGGCCAGATGAAGGTCTTGTAGTAGAAGC
>DCDI01000040.1:0-7078 GCA_002316345.1 Phyllobacteriaceae bacterium UBA1059
CGGTTCCGGTGGCGGCGGTGGTGGCGGTGGTGGCGGCGGCAACGGCGGAGCCGGCGGCTAAGAGCCCTCACCAACCCTCAAAGGAAAAGGGAGGCCAACCGGCCTCCCTTTTTTGTCGTCAGCAAACACGTCGTTGGAACGCTTAGGCTTCCTGGATCGCCGATAGCTTCCAGTCCCCGCCCCGAGCACGCACGAATGTCCAAAGCTCAGTGATCTCGCTAAGCTCCTCGTCGCCATCCACCAGGCGGCCGCTGTTGCGGTCCAGCAGTCGGTCACGCGATTCATAGCGCAGCGCGGCCGTCGCATAATCCTGCGTGCCTTCGCTCCAGCTTTCGGCGATGTCAGCCTGCAGAAGGGTCACATCCGTCACCTCGTTGCGCACGCCGTTTTGCGCGTTCTCAGCCAGTTCCTCCGACAGGTAGGACACCATTTCCGGCGTCACGAGCCGGCGCAGTGCGGCGTGATCTTCGCGGGAAAACGCTGCCTGCACTTCCGCAAGACGTTGCTCGAACGTGTCGAGATCGGTCTGCGCAAGCTCGATGTCGCGGCTTTCCACTGCGGCCGGCTTGCCGGCACCACCTCCGATCGACGGGATCGGGAAGGAGCGGTTGTTCTGCGGCTGAGCCTCCGCATCACGGCGCGCCTGCCAGTTTGGATTGGGTGCGGCACCGGCTGCAGCACGACCTGCCCCCGCATAAGCAGGGCTCGGCTGAGACCGCGAGCGGAAAAACCGCATGGCAAGCATGATCAGGCCGCCGATCAGCAGGATCTGCAAGAGCATGCCGAACATCCCGGCCATGCCGCCGAAGCCGTGGCCAAGCAGCATGCCGAACAAGCCGCCGATCAGCAGACCGCGCATCAAGCCACCGCCGAGACCGCCAAACAAACCACCACGCTGCTGCCCGGCTGTTTGCGCTTGACGCGTCGCGGCGCCAGGCTGCGCGGTGCTCGGCGTCATGGAACGCTCTACTGGCGCTGTCTGGCGCGGCGCGGTATTCGTTGCAGGCGCGGACTGGAACGTCCGTCCGCCACGGCTGCCGAAGCTGCCGCCGCGTCGGGCTTCAGCGTGGTCAACCGCGACCATGGACAGGGCAAGAAACAGCCCCATGAATAGAGCAGTCAGGCGTTTTCCACGCGAACCAAGCACAGGCAGCATCCTCCTTGATGATAGCTGTGCCGCATATAAGCGATTGTGATTGAAAGTTTTAGTGCGCGATCAGGCCAAACGCAGCGCAACGACCCCTGCGACGATCAAAACTCCGGCAACAAAGCGCCAAAGGCCCAAGCCTTCGCGCAGAAAGGCCACGGAGATGATCATCGCAAACAGGATCGAGCTTTCGCGCAGTGCCGCCACCGCGCCGATCGGCGCCAGCGTCATCGCCCACATCGCGATACCGTAGGACGCCGCAGACAGGCCGCCAACGCCGACGCCGATCTTCCATGATCGCGCCATCACCGGCAAAATGGCCGGTCCGCGAAGAACCAGCGCCAAAATCAGCGAGATCGTGCCATCGGTGATGAACAGCCAGACCGCATAAGAAAAAGCGGAACTTGCCAGCCGCACGCCATTGCCGTCGGCCAGCGTATAACAGGCGATGAAGAAGGAGGTGGAAAAGGCATAAGCGATCGCTTCGCGGTTGAGCTTTTCCAGCCCACCGCCGCGCAACGACATCAGGATCGTGCCGGCACACAGAAGCGCGATGCCGAGCACTGCCCAATCGCCGGGATGCTCGTTGATCAGCGCAAACGCACCGATCGTCGTCAGAAGCGGCGCGCTGCCGCGTGCCAACGGATAAACCTGCGCCAGATCGCCAGCTGCATAAGCCTTGATCAGGCACAGCTTGTAACCCTGCTGAAACACCGCCGAAGCCAGAATGAAGGGCCACACGCCCCAAGCGGGAAAATCCACGAAGGGCGACACGATCAGCGCCATCGTGCCCATGCCGGCGCTCATCAGGGTGATGGACACGAAGCGGTCGAGATGGACTTTCACCATCGCGTTCCACACCGCATGCATGGCGGCAGCAAGGAGCACGGCCGTGAACACGATCGGGCTCATGCGTGATCTCCTGGGAAATCGCGACGGCGGCTTTTGGAAAGGCTGCGTGCTGGCATGCGGCGGGCTCGTTTCCCCGCCTGTTTAACGAAGGTGCCAAGCATCCGCAAAGCACAGAGCCGGTCAATCACTCGGCCAGCGGAGTATAAGTCCGTCAGTCTGCGAGCACCATCAGGTCGCGCGGCGCGAAAGCCAGCTCAGCCGGTGCACCGGATACCGGCGGCGGCATGGTGGGGTCGTTGAACGTGTCGAGCGACACGGTGCTGTCGCCGACTTTGGTGCGCACCCGGATCACCGAACCGAGAAAATGCACGTCGGCGATCGTCGCGTCCAGCGCGCCGGTGCGCTCCCCCGTTCGGCCGAGCGAAACCGCTTCGGGGCGAAGCGCCAGCGAGATCGTCTCGCCGTTACGCTTGGGCGCAAGATTGCGATGGAGCGCCAGGGTTTGGCCCGCGACATCCACCGAGCCGGCTTCGGCATCGAGAATGCGCGCTTCCAGCACGTTGAGCGTGCCGACGAAGTTGGCGACGAAGCGGGTGGCCGGGCGGTTGTAGATCTCGAACGGCGTGCCGGCCTGGTCGGCGCGGCCATTGTTCATGACGACGATGCGGTCGGAAATCGACAGCGCTTCTTCCTGGTCATGCGTCACGAAGATCGTGGTGATGCCGAGTTCCTTCTGGATCGACCGGATTTCCTCGCGCAAGGACACGCGCACCTTGGCATCCAGCGCGGACAACGGCTCGTCGAGCAAAAGCAGGCGCGGCTTCGGCGCAAGCGCGCGCGCCAGGGCTACACGCTGCTGCTGGCCGCCGGACAACTGATAGGGATAGCGGTCGCCCAGATGCGGCAGGCTGATCAGCTTCAGCATCTCTTGGACGCGCTGCGCGCTTTCGGCCTTCGGCGTGCCGGCAACCCGCAAGCCGAAAGCGATGTTCTGCGCCACCGTCAGGTTCGGAAACAGTGCATAGGCCTGGAACACCATGCCAACCTTGCGCTGGTTCGGCTTGAGGTTGGTGACATCCTTGCCACCGACAAAGATCTTGCCCGCGCTTGGCTCCTCAAAGCCGGCGACCATGCGCAGCATTGTGGTCTTGCCGCAGCCCGATGGTCCCAGGAAGGAGATGAACTCGCCGCGCCCGACATCGAGGTTGAAGTCGCGCACGACTGTCGTTGGCTCGAAGCTCTTGGTGACGCCCTGGATCGACAGGAAGGTCTCGGTCATAATAGTTAGTCCGGGCGGTTGGCGGATTTGGGAGCAAAGCGGGCGAGCATCTGGATTACCGACATGCAGCCCCAGGTCACGGCAAAGGTGATGACGGCGAGTGCGGCCGGCTCATAAGCGCGGTTGGCGCCGATGTTCTGGAGATACGGGCCGAATGCCGGGCGGTTGAGCAGGCTCGCCATGGTGAACTCGCCGATCACGATGGCAAACGTCAGGAAGGCGCCCGACAAAACCGCGATCAACACATTGGGCAGGATCAGCCGCGTGATGATCGTCGCCCAACCCGCGCCCAGGATCTGCGCGGCTTCGGTTAGCGTGCGGACATCGATGGTGCGCAGGCCCGTATCCACCGCGCGATACATGTAAGGCAGCGCCAGGATTGCATAGCCGATCACCAGCAGCGCATCCGTGCCGCGTGCGGAAGCCAGAAACGGCAAGGCTGAGTTAGAGCCATACATGCGGATATAGCCGAACACGATCACGATGGCCGGGATGACCAACGGCAACAGCGTCACGAATTCGACGATCGGCCGGATCTGCGGCATGCGTAGCCGGATCCAATAGGCGGTCGGCACCACGATCAGCACGCCGAGCAGGATCGTGAAGATTGCGGCCATCACCGAATAGCCGAAGGTCTGCTGAAAGCGCGGATCGCCGAACACCACGGCGAAGGCATCGAAGGAATAGGTGCCGCGCCGCATCCGCATGGCGAATTCCAGCGTCGCCAGCAGCGGGATGATGAAATAGGCCGCACCCAATCCGAAGGTGAGCCAGGCCCAGAACTTGCCAGATTTCATTTCAGCCACCGTTCCGAGCGCGTGCGGAACCAGATGTAGAAGACATTGGCCATGCCCGTGATGAAGATCATGCCGAAGGCGATGGCATAGCCGAGATGCGGATTGTGCAGCACGTCACCGCGGATCTGCGCATAAAGCAGGATCGGCACGATGTTGAGCGACGAGCCCGTCAGCGCGTAAGCCGTCGCAATTGCGCCGAAAGCATTGGCGAAGAGCAGAATGACGGTGCCGAGGAAGCTCGGCCACAAAACGGGGATTACCACCATGCGCCAATACTGCCACTGGGTCGCGCCCAACGTCGCGGCCGCCTCGCCCCATTCCTTCTTCAACCCATCGATCGCCGGCGTGATGATCACCACCATCAACGGGATCTGAAAATAAAGGTAGGTCAGCGTCAGTCCCGAAAAGGACAGGATGTTGAAGCCGGTCGCATAGAGATTGAAGCCGAAGATGTCGCGCAGCAGGATCGTGACGAGACCGAGCCGACCGAGCGTGGCGAGAAAGGCAAAAGCCAGCGGCACGCCGGCGAAATTGGAGGCGACGCCGGAAAAGGTCATCGTCGCGCCGCGCACCCAGCGCGGCAGCCCGCCCCGCACGATCGCGATGGCAATCGCCAGACCGACCAGCGCGCCGATCACGGCTGAGGCGAAACTGACCTTGATGGAAATCCAATAAGCGGCGCGGATGGTCGGTTGCCAAAGCTCAGCCAGATTGCCGAGCGTAAACGTGCCCTCCGGCGTCTGGAACGCGCCGAGGATCAGGTAAGCGGTCGGCGCAATCAGAAAGAAGATCGCGAACAGAAAGAACGCAGCAACGCCCAGCCATTGCGTCGGCAGCCGAACGGCGCGCGCATGAGGCGGGGGGGGGCGGGGCGCGGCCCGGTCNNGCGCCGCGTCCGGTTCTGACAGGCTGATCGTCGCCATGCAGGAAGGTATCCGTGGGAATAAGGAAAAACCGGGCAGCCTGGAAGCCGCCCGGCCGATCATGCAGGAAACGTCTTACTTGACGTTGGCGCCCACGACCTGATCCCAGGCCTTGGTGATCGCTTCCTTGGCAGCGTTCTGGTCGTCAAGCGTCGGGAACTTCGCGGCTTCGTAGGCAGCTGCCGGCGGAAGCTTGGCGAGCATCTCCTGCGGCACCTTGCCCTTGGCAACCAGATCGTTGAAGCGGATAGGATGGCAATAGCCCTTCAGCCAGCCGAGCTGGCCTTCGTCCGAATACAGGTGCTCCATCCACAGCTTGGCGGCGTTCGGATGCGGCGCGTAAGCGCTGATGCCCTGAACGTAAACGCCGGCAACCACGGCAGACTTCGGCACCACGACTTCAACCGGCGGATTGCCGTTGAGCGTGTCGCGGCCGGTCAAACCGTTGTAATCCCAGTTGATCAGGATCGGGGTCTGCCCCTGCGCCAGCGTCGCCGGCTTGCCGATCACCGGCACGAAATTGCCGGACGTGTTGAGCTTCTTGAAGAAGTCGAGGCCCTTTTCGCTGGCCGAAGCCGCATCCGTGCCGCCCGTTGCGAGACCGGCAGCGTAAACGGCCTGGATCGCCTGGTTGGACGCACGCGGATCACCAGCGAGCGCTACCGCATTCGCATAATCCGGCTTCAGGAGGTCGGCCCAATCCTGTGGCACGTCCTTGACGATATCCGTGTTCACCATGAACGACAGAACACCGTAATAATCGCCGTACCAGTGGCCTTCCGGATCCTTGGCGTCTTCCGGGATCGAGTCCCAGGTCGAGACCTTGTAGGGCATCAGAAGGTTTTCGGCCTTGGCGGCCGGGCCGAAGGACAGGCCGACATCGATCACGTCAGGCGCCTGCGGGCCCTTGTTGTCCTTGTTGGCCTTGATGGCCTCGATCTCGTCGCCCGAACCGGCATCCGGATTCAGTTCGTTGACCGTGATCTCGGGATACTTTGTCTTGAAGGCGGCGATGACTTCGCCGTAACCGCACCAGTCATGCGGCAGCGCGATCGTGGTGAGCTGGCCTTCCTTCTTGGCCGCTGCAACCAGTTCGTCCATATTTTGAGCGGACGAAATCGCCGTTGTCGCCATCATGGCAACGGCCGTCCACGAAAGTACTTTCCCCACCAAACCCGTCACGATCATCTCCGTTGTTGTTCCGCCTTCCCGGCGTTCAAAAGCGCCGTATGCCCTGCACATGACAGGAGGATGAAGGCCGACGCAAGCACCCGCGCAAAGACCTGAACAAAAAAGCTTTGAGCGAGTTACTGCCCGGCAAACTCTGTTCCGGCGGTAACCCGTCGAACAAGGACAAACCCGGCGATCACGAAGCCGTCAGAGCTTCGGACACAACATTGCCGATATTTAACACAACGACAGCGTCAGGCATGGCATTGTGTGTTGCACAATGATCGAAACGAAAGGTCTGTTCGGCCTCACGCATCGACATGCTTCTACGCGTTACTTGAGCCGGAGACTTCAATGGCGGTTTGGAAACAACTGATCCTCGGCCTGCTCGTGGCTGTGATCGGCGCCGCCCTTTGGGTCCGCTTCGTGCCGGGATCGGCTGATACGCTGGCGAAAATCGGCCTTGATGTGCCGGCCTGGGCGGCCGTCGAGCCGCAGCAGAAGGAAGCAGCGGAAGGCGGCGGCCATAATGGCGGCCAGCGCCAGAACCGCACCACCACGGTCGTTGCTCCGCCTGCCACCCGCGCCACGATCAATGATCGCCTGACCGCCATCGGCACCGGCAACGCCATCCGCTCCGTCAGCGTGCTTCCCTTCGTGTCCGGCCGCATCGTCGAGATCCCCGTCGCATCCGGCGACCAGATCAAGGCTGGTGACGTGATTGCCCGCCCAGATTCCGATGCCGAGCGCATTGCCGTCGACCGCGCCAAGATCGCGCTGGAAAACGCGCAGGCAGCGCTCGATCGTTCCAACGCGCTGCGCAATTCCAATACCATCACCGCCGTTGCCCAGACCGAAGCCAAGCTTGCGGTGGACAATGCGCGGCTCGAGCAACAGCAGGCCGAGCTCC
>DCDI01000040.1:7163-7604 GCA_002316345.1 Phyllobacteriaceae bacterium UBA1059
GGATCGTCACGCTGGATGACCGCTCCGAAATCCTGGTCGACTTCTGGGTGCCGGAGCGCTTCGCCGGCGCGGTCAAGGTCGGCGCGCCGGTCAAGGCCAGCCTGGTTGCCCGGCCGGACCGCATCTTCGACGGCGTGGTCAGCGCGCTCGACAGCCGTCTCGATACGGCCAGCCGCACCATGCGCGTCCAGGCCAAGCTCGCCAATCCCGATGATCTTCTGCGCGCCGGCATGTCCTTTGAAGTCGCCATGACCTTCCCCGGCGACACGTTCCCGGCCGTCAATCCGCTGGCCATCCAATGGAGCACGGACGGCGCTTACGTCTGGCAGATCCGCGACAACAAGGCGGAGCGCACTCCGGTCCGCATCATCCAGCGCAACACGGATGCCGTTTTGGTGGAAGCCGACATTGCCGATGGTCGCCCCATCATCACCGAAGGGC
>DCDI01000209.1:0-384 GCA_002316345.1 Phyllobacteriaceae bacterium UBA1059
TGGACCTGACCACCCTCGACAACGCGCAAGCCTCGGCCAGCGCGATGGCCGCCGCGATCGGCGACCCGAGCGTGACGGTGAGCGTGCGTTCGGACGAGCTGAGCGAGAAGCACGCGCTGCGCATCGAGCGGATTCGCCACGGTAACGTGCAGGTGACCCAGATCGATGCGGACTTCGTGGCCAGTGCCGATTATGGCGTGCTGGCGGGTTCGGCTGCGACCTTCAAGGGGCTGATGGGCGAAGGCGCCATCATCCGCCGCGGCGAAGGCGAGAAAATGAAGGAATTCGCGGTGACCGACTTCCACACGGCGATGCAGTGGCTGCGCGATGAAGCGGAGCGTGGCGTGTCGAAGCAGCGTTATAAGGGTCTGGGTGAGATGAATC
>DCDI01000209.1:472-2642 GCA_002316345.1 Phyllobacteriaceae bacterium UBA1059
GGGAATATTGACGTTTAAGCGTGCACGTACCTAAACATGAAACGCCGTCCAAAGGACGGCGTTTTTTTGCTGTCACACCCGTAAATACATTTCAGCAATCATGTGGTCTAGCCCAGTGAAATTATTGTAAAGATATTGAACAAAAAGTAGACTCAGCTGTTTCCAGTGATCTACTGCAAATGTCCGACTTACAAGAATCTGCGCAGCGCCCACAAGCCTGGAGCGACACCGAGCTAAGCAGCTCGGTACAAGCCTACCTTCTAATGCTCCGACTCGAGCTGGCCGGGGAGCGCTATAGTAAAGCGGAAGTCAATCGGCAGCTACGGGAGGGCCCCCTGGTTACACGGAGCCAAGCGTCTGTCGAGTTTCGCATGCAGAATATCTCAGCCGCGCTGTATGAGCTGAAGATGCCTTGGATTACAGGCTACCCACCAGCTCGAAACATCGGTAGCGCGGTGAAAGAAAAGATCATTGCATCACTCTTCGAGGAGGGCATCGATTTTCTAGATGCCTATATCGCAACATCCCATGTCGAAACTCTTCATACCAGGGTTTCCGAGCTTCGACAGCACCACCTTGGTAGAAAGCCACTCGGATCGTCCAGACCGTTGACCGAGACACGCACTATGACCACTCATGTTCGTGATCCAGCAGTGAAAGCCTGGGTCTTGCAACTGGCCGATGGTGTTTGTGAAGGTTGCAGACACAAAGCACCGTTTATAGGACAGGATGGGTTGCCCTATCTAGAGGTGCATCACGTAATGCCCTTAGCCTGCCACGGCTCTGATACGCCATCGAATGCCGTAGCACTCTGCCCCAATTGTCATCGCCGCTGCCACTACGCGCTCGACCGCGATCAATTCAAGCTTGAGCTTTACGAGAATATTCCGCGGTTAATCCTCGAAGTACCCGAACCAGTACCATCAGATATGGATGTGTTTATCAATCCGGATGTTGCATGAGTTTCTAGCTATTTGATTTCCATAAGATCGTACTCCTCGTCATAGCTGGCCTTTGTTTTGTGCAAAGGCTGCGCTCAGCGCGTTGATCGCTGGGTTCATCAGCCCAGATACTCAATACCTAGCAAAAGCCATCATCCGTATCGCCATATTCAAGCGGTTTCACGCCCTCCTCCATCACCAGCATGGGGTAGTCCTGCCCCTCCAGCGCCTTGGTCTCCCGCCCCTTCCTGACAATGTGAAATTTCCAGTCCGCCCCCAAGTCGTAGCGGTAGTACAGCTTCTTGTTATGCCCAAGCGGGTAGATATCGCATAGCCGGGCCTGCGCAGCGTCCGCATCTTCTTCCGGGTCGCCAAGCCATATCGACCATGCTCGCTTGCCGTGCGGCGTATTCGCCACGTAAAGTTCGGAGTAATGGTCACCGTCGAAACCGAGCACATCGAGGATGTATGCTGCGAGTTCCTCCAGGGTGGAATCGGCCTGCAAGGCAAGCACGAAGCGATAGTCTCCAGCAAGATACGCACCGGAGATGCAAGTAATCGACAGTGTCAGGACAGTATTCATTGCTCAGCCCGGCGCCGGTCGGCGCGGTGGATGATGGGGTCGGATGTGGGCGGCAGGCCTGCCAGGCCAAGCAGGCGATCGATGTTCCGGTCATACAGGGGATCGGCCAGTTCCTTCGCAAGCGGAAGGTTGAGTGCGGAAAACACCGGCACCCAGGCGTCAACGCCGTCGGCGCCCGGCCGGCGCAGCGAGAGCGCGGGATTGAGCTGGTAGACGCCAGTCGCCACGCGCTGGAACAGGTGCCGGTTGTAAGCGTAGTCGCGGTCGATTTCGTTGCGCGCCAGGATACTTGAAATGTAGGCGCGCTTCTTGCGCTCCGGCGCCAGCACACTGGCCGGCATGCGTTCGTAGGCGGCGAGCAGGGTACCGGCATCGAAGCCGCCGCGGGCGGTGCGATCGGCATTGCCGAAGCAGGACTTGAACAGTACCCACATTATTTGCAGCATCAGGTATTCGGCGTGGCGCGCGTCGAGGCGTACCAGGCGCTCGCCCGCCATCAGGTCGATATGCGAGGGCGCCACCAGACGGTAGACCGCACCGAACGGACCCTGCGCATAGTCGGGATCGCGCAGCGCGGTGGCGATGGTCCAGTGCAGGGCATTCCGGCCCAGGTGGTCGACCGCGCGGATGTCGGCGCCACGTTGGA
>DCDI01000022.1:0-155 GCA_002316345.1 Phyllobacteriaceae bacterium UBA1059
CGGCGCGGGCGCTGCGGCGTCTTCCTCACGCGGCGCAAGCGAGCCATCGGGGCGAACCACCATGGTGCGGACGCGGCGCGGCGCGACCGCCACCATCTCTTCCGGGACCTGCTGATTGCCCGCCGTATCCGGCGTCAAACGATCTTCGGCCTTGC
>DCDI01000022.1:225-20424 GCA_002316345.1 Phyllobacteriaceae bacterium UBA1059
ACATCGGCACCTTCGGGATCTGTGCCTTCGGGATCAAGAGCGGACAGGCTCGCAATCGAGTCTTCGTCGGCCTCCTGCGCGGCCAGATCCACCGGCGCGGCGTCTTCGGAGATCAGGCGTTCCTGCGTCGGCGCGCCGAGCGGCTGGCCGGAACCGACGCGATCATAAACGACGTTGTCCTGGTTCGGCACGGTTGTACCACCCGGGTTTTCCGGACGCACCTTCATCGGATCGGCATCAGCCCGCACCAGCGTGGGCTCGCCGCCACTGCCCACCGATCCGCCCGGCATGGCCAGAATGGCGACGCCGCCGATCAGGACGATCGCTGCAACAGCGCCGGCCAACAACATGCCGCGACGGCCAAGAATGCCCTGACGGGGCTGGGATCGAGCTGACTGCTGGTAATAGTTGTCGTCGTCTTCCGGCTCATACATGCCCGCGCGCGACAGATCGGACTCATAGCGCCCGGCCGATGCACCAGCTGCCGCCCCTGCGGCCGCCGCACCCATGGAGAAGTCGAGATGCTCGTCCCAGTTCTGCGAGCTGGCTTGGCGCTGCGCTTCCGGCTCTTCGCGCCTTGCCTGACCGGCCGGCTCTGCGTTCAGCGAATGGAAGGCGGACTCGAACTGTGAATCGAAATCATCGAAGCCGTTGGCACGCGGCGCGGGCTCGCGGCCGTAATCGACTTCCGGCAGATCAAGTTCGTCGGAATGCGCCAGGCGCTGATCCACGAAGTCGACCGTTTCGATATCCGGCACATCCGCGCGCATGCTCGGCGCATTGACCATCGGCCGTGCCTGCGAGGCGTAGCCGTAGCTGGCCGAGGCATGCTGGCGATAGCCGGTATTACGATCATCGTCCCGGCCATACGGATCGGCGGCCAGTTCATCGGCGAGAGCGGCGTCGAAAGCCCGTTCATCAAAAGGCTGCATGGCTTCGGGTTCCATATCGAGTTGGGCAGGCTCTTCCACGGGATCAGGAACCGCGGTCGAGACAGTGTTGGTGTAGGCGGGGGCCGAGGGCGCACGGTCGGTGCCGGCGCGTGTCTCGGTGTTCAAGGAAGAAGCGGCAGCGGCTGAAACTGCTGCAGCGGCAGACATCGCAGCCACGCTGGTACCAGCAGGTGCCTGCGACTGCGCGGTTTCGGCTTCCATAGCGGCCTCGATGTCGCGCTCAACTGCGTCGTCATCCAGAAGCTCGGCCATCTCGAAGTCGCCGAGATCGGGCTCAGCCGTGGTGTCCTGGCTTCGTGCTTCCGGCTCAGCGTTGAACGCGGCGTAAGACACGGGAGCAGCGGTGGCAGCAGCAGCAGATGCCGTTTCAACCTCGGAAAAGTCGAGATGCCACAAGGCATCGTCATTTTCCGCATCGGCCACCTGAGCAACCGTAGCTTGGTTGCCTTGCGCCTCATCCTGCGCATCGGCTTCGGCAAAATCGATGCCTTCGAGCCAGCTGTCATCTTCAGGTGCCGAAGCGGCCTGCGCGTCCTGTTGGCTGTCCATCTCGCCGCCAAGCAGATCAAACAACTCGCGCTCGAACGCTTCGTCATGCGCCGGCGTGGCTTGCTGCTCTTGCTCGGCCTCAGCCTCGACAAGCGCCCACTGCTCGGACTGCGGCGCTTCATGCTGAGCATGGTCTAGCGCACCGTCCCGATCGCTCTGCGACAGCACCTGCGGCTCATCGAGCGCCACGGAACCCTCGTCCAGCCAGCCTTCTTCAGCCGTGAAAACATCGCGCTCAGGCGATGAATTCGACTGGGCATCATCCCAGCCGTTCAAGTCGAAGTCACCAAGCGGATCCGACTCCGATTGCGCCTCGACCACATCAGCCTTGTGGTCAGCGACCAACGCGGGCTGCGTTTCAACAGCTGACGGCTCTTTCTCGAACGAAGCAACGTCATTCGATCCGGTCGCATCGGCCTCGCGGGCGAGTTCCTCCGCAAGTTGCAGATCGAGCGAATCAAACGCCTCGAGCTCAGCCGGCTCATCAGCGACCGGCTCGACCTTTTGGAAATCCTCAACGGCTTCAAGCTGCGGCTCGGCGACAGACACCGCCTCAGGCTCGCTCTCTACGGCTTTGCTTTCGATCGACTCAGCCTGGCTGTGCTGCGCCGCCTGCTGGTCGCGGTCATCCTGCCAGGCCTGAAGAGCTGCATAAGCCGCTTCAATCTCGTCATCCTCTTCCGCAGCCGCCTGCGACGGTGCCGACGCTTCAACAGCCTCAACAGGCTGAGGCTCGGATGCTTGATGAAGCACGTCGCTGGTGGAGATCGTCTCGTCTTCGTCGAAGCTCAGCTCAAAATCCGCAAACGGATCGGCATCCGGCTCGGCCGCACTCTGTTCCGGCTCCGCGACAAAGGCGTCCGCGGCCTGTCGGAAATCAACTGTCTCGTCGTCAGCCTGATAGGCCTGGATCGCCGCTGCGGAGGCATGATCCTGCAGATCGTCGACCGGCACTTCAGCAGGCGAAACGGCTTCCGGCTGCACAAACACCGGCTCTTGGCGCGGTGCTTCAACAGCGCGCTGCATAGCCGATGCCGGCTCATTGTCCTGGTCGCTGTGGAACTCGCCCAGCAGTTCGCGCTCGAGATCCAGGCCGAAGTCCGGCTCAACCGGCTGCTGCGGCTGGTGCACCTTCACCCGCGGATCGAACCCCATGATACGGGTCAGTTCCGCAAACGGATCGTCCTCCGCGATCGGCGCGGCGGAAGCACGGTTGGATGAAGTGTCTGCCATGATCTTTCCCGTACTTGAACTCGGTCGGACGCCGGCGACGTCGCACGACGGGCTGGGCCCGTACCAAGCTTTTGTGGGAAAAAGGTGGCAGCTAGATCAGCGTAGCTCCTCCGGGGCATCCGCCCCGACGATCGCCAATCCCGACGTCAGAACATCCGACACCGCCTGCACCAGTCCCAGCCTGGCAAGAGTCAATGTAGGATTGTTAACCCTTACAAATCGTAAATCCGGATTGTCCGTTCCGCGATTCCAGTGCGCATGGAAGCTGCTGGCGAGATCGTAAAGGTAGAACGCCACCCGATGCGGCTCGAGCGCAACCGCCGCACTCTCGATCATGCGCGGATATTCAGCCAGCTTCCGGATCAGCGAGATTTCGCCGGCATCGGTCAGCAGCGCGGTGTCCTTGGCCAGCGTCGCGCGATCCGGCCGCTCCAGCCCCATCTGCTCCTTGGCCTGACGGAACACCGAATAACAGCGTGCCGAAGCATATTGCACGTAGAAAACCGGATTGTCCTTGGACTGCTCGGTGACCTTGGCGAAATCGAAATCGAGCGGCTCGCCGTTTTTGCGATAAAGCATCATGAAGCGGATCGCGTCGCGACCGACTTCATCCACCACGTCGCGCAGCGTGATGAACTCGCCCGAACGCTTCGACATCTTCACGGGCTCACCAGCGCGCAAGAGCCGAACGAGCTGGCACAGCAGCACGGTCAGCTCGACCTTGCCGTCGGTCACAGCCCGCGCCAGCGCTTCCAGCCGCTTCACATAGCCGCCGTGGTCGGCACCCAGGATGTAGACCAACTGATCGAAGCCGCGGACATACTTGTCCTTGAGATAAGCGACGTCGGCAGCGAAATAGGTGTAGGCGCCGTCCGACTTCACCAGCGGCCGGTCGATATCGTCCCCCACTTCGGTGGAGCGAAACAGCGTCTGCTCGCGATCTTCCCAGTCTTCCGGCTTCTGGCCCTTGGGCGGCGGCAGCTTGCCCTTGTAGACGTGTCCCTTGAGCGTCAGGTCGCTGATCGCCGAGCGGATCTGCTTGGCATTGTCGGCATGCAGCGTGCGCTCCGAAAAGAACACGTCGTGATGCACGTTGAGGGCGGCCAGATCCTCACGGATCATGTCCATCATTGCGTCGATCGTCTTGTCCGCAATCAGCGCGATCGCTTCGTCTTCCGGCTTGTCGAGAAGCTCGCGGCCATAGGTGTCGGCCAACATCTTGCCCACCGGCACGAGGTAATCGCCGGGATAAAGACCAGCCGGGATCTCTCCGATCGTCTCGCCCAGCGCTTCGCGGTAACGCAGGAAGGCCGACTGCGAGAGCACGCCGATCTGCGCGCCGGCATCGTTGATGTAATATTCCTTGGTCACCTCGCTGCCGGCAAAGGCCAGCAGGTTGGACAAGGCGTCACCCACAACAGCGCCGCGGCAATGGCCGACATGCATCGGGCCCGTCGGGTTGGCCGAAACATATTCGACATTGATCTTGCGGCCCGCGCCGATAGTGGACCGGCCGTAATCCGTCCCAGCAGCCAGCATGTCCGCCAGCCGCGCCTGCCAGAAGCCGTCACCAAGGCGAATGTTCACGAATCCCGGCCCGGCAACGGAAGCTTCCGACACATCTGCGTCCTTGGCGAGTTCTGCCGCAAAGCGCTCGCCGAGCACGCGCGGGTTCTCGCCAACGGCCTTCGACAGCACCATCGCCGCGTTGGTCGCAAGATCGCCGTGGCTGGCATCTCGCGGCAACTCGACGGCCACGCGCGCNNGCGCGGTATCGACCGGCTCGCCGTCCGTGGTTCGGAGGTCAAGAGCCTGCACGATCTTGATCACGCGCGCGCTGAATTCGGCGAAAATGTTCATAATCAAACTCGGGAACGAAAGGAGAAGACGCGAACGCTTGGCCCGCAATTTGTTGGCCGCGACCTAGCTCAGAACGGGCGTGCGGTCAAACAACCGCCGGTGTTCCTTGACCGCATAAGTCTCCGTCATGCCCGCCAGGAAGTCCGCGACGTGCCGCGCCTTCACGGCATCAGCCGCCCGATCCAGCCCTTCCCGCCAGCCTTCCGGCATCGCGCGGGGGTCGGCCATATAGGCGTCGAACAGGTCGAAAAGGATGCTGTCGGCAGAGGCGCGCACCTCCATGACCGATGGATGACGATAGAGATTGGCATAAAGAAAGCGCTTCAACTCCCGCTCGCCTGCCGCGATGTCATCCGAAAAGCGGATCACCGTCTGCCCGGCCGAATGGATGTCTTCCACGCTCTGCGGCTGCAACGCGGCAAGCTTGGTCTTGGCCGTGACGATCACGTCCTCGACCATCAGCGTGATCTGCCGCCGCATCAGCTCGTGCGCGATCCGCACCGGGTCGAGCTTGGGATATTTCATCCGCACGGCGCGCAGAATGCCGGCCGTCAGCGGCACGTCTTCCAGCATATCGAGCGTCAACAGGCCCGAGCGCAGACCGTCATCGATATCATGCGTGTTGTAGGCGATATCGTCCGCAATCGCCGCCGCCTGCGCTTCCGGTCCGGCGAAGCGGTCAAGCTCGAGATCATGCAACTCGGAATACGCGCTGATCGCCTGCGGCACCGGTTTGCCTGGCGGCGCGCTGTCGGCATGAACCAGCGGACCATTATGCTTCACCAGCCCTTCCAGCGTTTCCCAGCTGAGGTTGAGCCCGTCGAACTCGGCATAGCGCCGTTCCAACTTGGTCACGATCCGCAGCGATTGCGCATTGTGTTCGAAGCCGCCGAAGGGCTGCATCTTCAGGTTCAGCGCGTCTTCGCCTGTGTGTCCAAACGGCGTGTGGCCGAAGTCGTGCACCAGCGCCACGGCTTCCGCCAGATCCTCGTCCAGCTGCAAGGCCCGCGCCAAGGCCCGCGCGATCTGCGCCACTTCGATCGTATGCGTCAGCCGCGTGCGATAATGATCGCCTTCATGCGCAACAAAGACCTGCGTCTTGTGCTTGAGGCGACGAAACGCAGTGGAATGGATGATTCGGTCGCGATCACGCTGAAACGGCGTGCGCGTCAGGCTTTCCGGCTCGTCCACGAAGCGGCCGCGCGTTTTTGCGGGGTCCGTCGCGTAAACGGCGCGCGGGCGGTAGCCGAAGCCGATATCGGACGCAGTCAGTGCCACACGCTTCCCTTTGCCGTTGCCGGCTCTTGCCCGGACCCGTTGACGAGACCTTCCGCGGCTCATACCTACTAGAAGAATGCCAGCGCAAGGTGACACCATGGGCACGGATGCCAAAACTCTGATGAAGGGCGTCGAACTGACCGAGGCAGCGGCGCGCCGGATCAACAAGATCATCGCCAAGGAAGCCGACAAGGAAGCGCTGCGCGTTTCCGTGGAAGGCGGCGGCTGTTCCGGCTTTTCCTACAAGTTCGACCTGGTCGGTGGCCGCAATACCGACGACACGGCAATCGAAAAAGACGGCGCCACCGTTCTGATCGACGAAATGTCGCTGATCTATATGGGCGGATCGGTGATCGACTTCGTTGACGACCTGATCGGCCAGTCCTTCCAGATCCGCAATCCCAACGCCGTCGCGTCCTGCGGCTGCGGCACCAGCTTCTCCGTTTAATCAGAGCCTGCCTTGAAAATCGCGACCTGGAACATCAACGGCGTCAAGGCGCGGATCGACAACCTCCTGCACTGGCTGCGCGAAAGCGATCCGGACATCGTCTGTTTGCAGGAAATCAAGAGCGTCGACGAGGCCTTCCCGCGCCTTGAGATCGAAGCGCTCGGCTATCATGTCGAGACTCATGGCCAAAAGGGCTTCAACGGCGTCGCCATTCTATCCAAGCTGCGCTTTGATGAGGTGAACCGCCGTTTGCCTGGCGATGACAGCGACGAACAGGCCCGTTTCATCGAAGGCGTGTTTTCCACCTCGCGCGGTGCTCTGCGCGTCGTTTCGCTTTACCTGCCCAACGGCAATCCGGTCGGCACTGAGAAATTTTCCTACAAGATCGCCTGGATGAAGCGCTTCGAACAGTGGGCGCAAGAGCGCTTGGCGCTCGAAGAACCCCTGATCCTCGGCGGCGATTACAACGTCATTCCGATGCCCTCAGACGTGCGCTATCCCGACAACTGGCTGGACGACGCGTTGTTTCAGCCGGAAAGCCGCGCCTCCTTCCGCCGCCTATCGAACATGGGCTTCATCGATGCCTATCGCGAAGTAGATGACAGCAGCGGCGCCTATTCCTTCTGGGATTATCAGGCCGGCGCCTGGCAGAAGAACAACGGCATCCGCATCGACTTCCTGATGATGTCGCCGGAAGCATCCGACCGCTTGAGATCAGCAGATATCGAGAAGCATGTGCGCGGCTGGGAGAAGCCGTCCGATCACGTCCCGGTGGTTGCTCATATTGATCTGCTGCCGGTGGTTCTCTGAACCTTCGGACAAAAAATTCATCGATGGGGAACTCTTTCCCGCATCGCTCGTTACTAGTCTGACAGATCAATGCATCTGACTTCCAGTCAAGAGCGAGCCGCGTTCCCCTGCCCGGCTCGCTCTTTTTCTTTGCCCCATGAGCCGGCATCCAACGTCACGACCTTGTGAGCGCAAGGCCGCGTGGCTACATCAGGCGCCATGAAAGTCAAAGACGTCGATATCCTCATCGTTCCCGGCTACACCAATTCCGGACCCGACCACTGGCAGACCCGCTGGGAAAGCCGCCTTTCCACCGCGCGCCGTGTCGAGCAAGCGGAGTGGTCGAAGCCGGTGCGCGAAGACTGGGTCGCCAATGTCGCGAAAGCCGTGAACGAGGCCGAGCGTCCCGTCGTGTTCGTGGCGCATTCCCTCGGCATCCCTAGCGTCGTT
The DNA here is from genome assembly GCA_002316345.1 of Phyllobacteriaceae bacterium UBA1059. Classification (GTDB taxonomy): domain Bacteria; phylum Pseudomonadota; class Alphaproteobacteria; order Rhizobiales; family Rhizobiaceae; genus Tianweitania. Next base: position 7,786 of record DCDI01000022.1, read on the forward strand.
CACGCCATCCCGCAGTTCAAGAACCGCGTCGCAGGTGCCTTCTTCGTCGCTCCGCCCGATGTCACGAACCCGCAGATCCGCCCCAAGCACCTGATGACGTTCGGTCCCTATCCGCGCGATCCGCTGCCGTGCCCATCCATTACGATCGCCAGCCGCAACGATCCGTTCACGAGCTATGAGGTGGCGGAGGATACGGCGGCGGCCTGGGGTTCGATGTTCATCGATGCCGGCGGTGCCGGACACATCAATGCCGAGTCCGGCCACGGTCCGTGGCCGGAAGGCTCCATGACCTTTGGCAACTTTCTGACGAGCCTGACCTGACGAGTAGCGCGATCAGCCCTGTAGCGAGGTTTTGATCGCGTTCATCGTCGCCGTCGCACCAAAGCGCATCAACGACCCTTCCGTGCCGCAGGCCATCAATCGATAGCCCATCGCGCGGTAGCGCCCGCACAGGCCGGGATCGACCACGAAGATCGATGCCAGCTTACCGGCATCCCCAGCACGTTGCGCGATGTCGGCGATGGCCGCCATCATGTCGTCCAGTGCGGGATCAACCGTCGCCCCATTCGTCCAGGCGATCGAAAAGTCGGATGGGCCGACAAGAATGGCATCGATGCCGTCTACGGCGAGAATGCTGTCCAGCACATCGAGCGCCCGGCGCGTTTCGATCATGGCGATCGCCAGCGTGTCGGCATTGCTGTTTTCCAGCCAGACCTGCGGATCGCTCGGCCTGCCGCTGCGCCCTGCGGCAAATGTCGGATCCCAGGATCGCTCGCCAAGCGGCGGATATTTCATCGCCGCGGCAAAGGCTCGCGCATCCGCAACCGAATTGATCATCGGCGCGATCACCGCCTCGGCGCCGAAATCAAGCGCGCGGCTTGCCATGTCGAACCGGCCGACGGGAATGCGGACCAGCGCGTGTTTTTGCTGGCCCAGGATCATCGGCAGCGAGCGCAGCACGCTCGCTTCGTCATGGCCGCCATGCTGCATGTCGAGCGTAACGGCATCGAAAGGCTGGGACGCCAACAGTTCCACCGTCAAGGCATCGGGGATCCCCGACCAGGCGGAAATCAGCGTTTCGGACTGGAGGCGGTCGCGCAGTGTCATGCGATCGCCCCGCCGTCAGGCGCTGAGTTGATCGACGGCAGTTCCGAGCAGCTCCACCATCTTCTGGCGGATCTGCTGATCGGTCTGCGCGACATTGCCGGCATCGAAGTCGGCGCGGACCTTGCGGAACACATCTTCGTCACCGGCTTCCTCGAAGTCGGCCGCCACGACGGAACGAGCATACTCGTCCGCTTCCTCGCCGGCCTTACCCAGCTCTCCGGCGGCCCATAGACCAAGCAGCTTGTTGCGGCGTGACATGGCCTTGAAGCGCATTTCCTCGGCATGGGCGAACTTGCGTTCGAATCCGTCCTGACGATCTTTCAAAGAGGCCACTTTGCTTCTCCCGGTCTCTAATCAGTTGATGCTGTGGATATGGGCTCTTCCCAGCCAAATCAAGGAGCCGTCCATATCGAAAGAATGGGTAGAACGCATGGCCTTGAGCAATTGGCGATTGAGCCGCGATGGGCTTTGCGATAGGACCCGGGTTGACATTCCGGCAAACGCCCGACAGCCAAGGACCCGTCCTGACCTGCGATGGGCCCTCCAGACTCCGAGAAAGCTGCAATGAACAACCGACGCCGCCGCATTTATGAAGGCAAGGCCAAGATCCTTTATGAAGGACCCGAGCCGGGCACTCTGGTTCAGTTCTTCAAGGATGACGCGACCGCGTTCAATGCCAAGAAGCATGAAGTGATCGACGGCAAGGGTGTGCTCAACAACCGCATCTCCGAGCACATCTTCACGCATCTGAACCGCATCGGCATTCCGACCCACTTCATCCGCCGCCTCAACATGCGTGAGCAGCTGATCAAGGAAGTCGAGATCATCCCGCTCGAGATCGTGGTGCGCAATATCGCCGCCGGCTCGCTGGCCAAGCGCCTCGGCCTTGAGGAAGGCACGGTTCTGCCGCGCTCGATCATCGAATTTTATTACAAGAACGATGCGCTCGATGATCCGATGGTCTCGGAAGAGCACGTCACGGCCTTCGGCTGGGCGGCTCCGCAGGAGATCGACGACATCATGGCGCTCGCCATCCGCGTCAACGATTTCCTGTCGGGCCTGTTCCTCGGCGTCGGCATCCAGCTCGTCGACTTCAAGATGGAATGCGGCCGCCTGTTCGAAGGCGACATGATGCGCATCGTGGTGGCCGACGAGATCTCGCCGGATTCGTGCCGTTTGTGGGACGTCAACACCAACGACAAGATGGACAAGGACCGTTTCCGCCGCGACATGGGCGGGCTGGTTGAAGCCTATCAGGAAGTCGCGCGCCGTCTCGGCATCATGAACGAAAACGAGCCGCCTCGCCCATCCGGCCCCGTGCTGGTCGCCGGCAAGGACACCAGCCGCGGCAAACCTCACTGATTTGGCCGCACTGATTTTGGAGCAGGAACTGTGATCAAGGCACGCGTGACAGTCACGCTGAAGAACGGCGTCCTCGACCCGCAGGGCAAGGCCATCGAGGGTGCGCTCGGCACCCTCGGCTTTTTCGGCGTCGCCGGCGTCCGCCAGGGCAAGGTCTTCGACGTGGAAATCGACGGCACGGACACCACCAAGGCCGAAGCCGACATCAAGGCCATGTGCGAGCGCCTTCTGGCAAACACGGTCATCGAGAACTATTCTATAGACTTGAGCTGACGCGCCCCTCCGGTCGGCCGAAGCACCACGCAGGTTGCGAACACCATGAAATCAGCAGTCGTTCTCGTTCCAGGTCTCAACCGCGACCGCGACATGATCGCGGCGCTGACCAAGGTGTCCGGCCAAGCGCCGGCAACCCTATGGCAGACCGAAACCACCCTGCCCGAAGGTCTCGACCTCATCGTCATCCCCGGCGGCTTTTCCTTCGGCGATTATCTGCGCTGCGGTGCGATCGCCGCGCGCATGCCGGTGATGCGGGCCGTGGCCGATGCCGCAAAGCGCGGCGTAACCGTTCTCGGCGTCTGCAACGGCTTCCAGATCCTGGTTGAAGCCGGCATGCTGCCCGGCGCCCTGATGCGCAACACGTCGCTCAAATTCGTGTGCCGCGAAGTCAAGCTGCAGGTCGCAAACGCCAACACCGCCTTCACGCGGCAGTACGCCCCCAACCAGATCATCCGCTGCCCCGTCGCCCATCACGACGGCAACTACTTCGCCGAGCCGGAAGTTTTGTCCCGCTTGGAAGGCGAAGGTCAGGTCGTGTTCCGGTATGCCGAAGGCACCAACCCCAACGGCTCGATCAACGACATCGCCGGCATCATGAATGCTGAGGGCAACGTGCTCGGCCTCATGCCGCATCCCGAAAACCTCATCGAAGCCGCTCATGGCGGCGATGATGGTCGCGGCATCTTCGAAAGCGTGCTGGCCAAGGCCGCTTAAGCCGTTCGCGAACGAGTCGTTCATTCATGGTGGGATAGAGAAACCGACCTTCCCGCCCACGATGCGCTTTCCGCTGGGGATTTCCATGCTGCGACCGTTCCGCCTCCTGCCTTTCCTCGGCCTCGCACTCGCGATCGGCTTTACCGGCTGCCAGTCTCAGGCGCCGCAGCCGAAGCGTCCGCAGCCGGCGGCGAGCAACAAGAGTGCCGCGCTGCGCAACATGGAACAGGTCGCGAAAGCCGCGCATCGCTGCTGGTTTGCGTCGAAAGACCCCGCCTTCCGCAACTACAGCTTCGCCAACGAGCTGAACAATTTCTCCGGCCGCCCGCGCTTCCTGCTTGTGCCTGAGAACAATTACGGTGGCCGTCCGCTCCTCGTGGTTCAGGCGGAAGGCGCGGCCGGCCGGCTCGATACCTTCGGCCCGCTCCTGGATCAGCCGCTGGGCAAACGCATCAATGGCGACATCGCCCGCTGGAGCACCGGCGACCAATCCTGCGGATCGGCCGCTTGAGCGAACAAGCCTAGTCCCACAGCGGGCGATAGGCCTCCTCATGCGCCTCACCGCGCGACAGGCCGATATCTTTCAGCTGCTCGTCGGTGAGCTCCAGCAGATCCCGTCGGCTGCGCTGACGCTCCAGCCTGATGTCAATGGCGTTCAACACCCGCATCATCACCTCGCCGAAAGACTGGGACCGAACGCGTTCGATGAAAATTGCATTGATTGTGCGCATCTGCCTGCACCTTCATAGGGACAATTTGACAGGGATTGTCTTGGATTGACTCTTGAACCAAGACAATCCAGTTTATTGTCACCATGACAAAATACACGCCGCAGCTTCCCGCCGGACGCGCGCCGCTCTACACGCGCCTCGCCGATCAGCTTGAACTCGACATCAACGAAGGTCGCCTTGAGGCAGGAGCCAAGCTGCCACCACAGCGCGACCTCGCTTACGAACTTGGCGCAACCGTCGGCACAATTGGTCGCGCCTATGCGCTGGTTCGCGAACGCGGCCTTGTCAGCGGCGAGGTTGGCCGCGGCACCTATGTGCTCGCCCGCAACACGCCGCACGAGAAGAACCTGCCCCATATCGGCATCGCCTTCGAAGGCACGCGGCATCAGGAGCCGTCGGACACGATCCTGCGCTTCGACAGCACCGCCGCTCCCGACGTCGGGCAAAGCGAGCCAATTGGTACAATTCTGGCAGAGATCGTGCGCGATCACCCCGCCGAACTTGCCAGCTACACCCGCACCTTCCCGACCCGCTGGCTCGAAGCCGGCGCGCTCTGGCTGTCGCGTGCTGGCTATGAGGTCAATCCCGAGCATGTCGTGCCGACGCTCGGCGCCCATCCCGCCGTACTGTCCGTTATCGCTTCGGTCACTGCGCCCGGCGACCACATCGTCTATGAACACGCCACCTATTCGCAGATCGCCCGCAGCGCCGGTTTGATCGGCCGCCGCCCCTGTCTTGTCGCCTCAGACGAAAACGGCGTCATTCCGCAAGACTTCGAACGCCTCTGCGCCCAGCGCCACCCGAAGCTGGCTTTCCTGATGCCGACGGCGCAGAACCCGACGGTGCGCATCATGCCCGCCGAGCGGCGCCTTGAGATCGCCGAGATCGCGCGCGCCCACAATGTCTGGCTGGTGGAAGACGACATCTATGGCGCGCTGTCGAACGACACCGCTCCGCTGCTCACCTCCTTTGCGCCGGAGCGCACCTTCCTTGTCGGCGGCCTGTCGAAATCCGTTGCTGCCGGCATCCGCGGCGGCTGGCTTGCCTGTCCGCCCCAATATGCCCCGCGCATTCGCGTCGCGCACAAGATGCTGACCGGCGGCATGCCCTTTCTGCTGGCCGAACTTTGCGCTCGGCTGATCCTGTCCGGCACGGCAGCCGAACTGCGCAAGCGCGTCCTCGGCGAAGTCAATGCGCGGCTCGACATGGCGAAAACCATCCTGGATGGCCTCGAGTTTTCCAGCGCGCCCAACATCCCATTTCTGTGGTTGGCCCTGCCCGAACCCTGGCTATCCAGCACCTTCAAGAACGCGGCCGCCGAGCGCGGCGTGCAGATCGATGATGAAGACGAGTTCAAGCCCGCGCGCACCGAGCAGGTCTTCCACCGCGTGCGTCTCGGCATTTCCTCGGTTGCCACGCGCGAGGATGTGCAGCGCGGCTTGCAGACCATTCGCAGCCTGATCGACGAAGGCCCGGCCGGCTACGACACATTCGGCTGACAAAGGCGTGCAAACGCGGTGACATGCCGGCTTTTTGTGGCCTCGCCTGTTCAATCCCGGCGCAGTCTGGGCTAAGGACACACGCATCCCTTTCCTTGCCGTCGCACAAGGCCCCGCTCCCCCATGATTTCCAATGAATTGGCCATCTCTCCCGATCTCGTTGCCTCGCATGGTTTGAAGCCGGACGAGTACCAGCGCATTCTCGACCTGATCGGGCGCGAGCCGAGCTTCACCGAACTCGGCATCTTCTCGGCCATGTGGAACGAGCACTGCTCCTATAAATCCTCCAAGAAGTGGCTGCGCACCCTGCCGACCACGGGGCCGCAAGTCATTCAGGGTCCCGGTGAAAATGCCGGCGTGGTGGATATTGGCGATGGCGACGTCGTGGTCTTCAAGATGGAGAGCCACAACCACCCCTCCTATATCGAGCCCTATCAGGGTGCGGCGACTGGCGTTGGTGGCATCTTGCGCGATGTCTTCACCATGGGCGCGCGGCCGATTGCGGCCATGAACGCGCTGCGCTTCGGCGCGCCGGATCACCCGAAGACCAGACACCTCGTGTCCGGCGTCGTTGCCGGCGTCGGTGGTTATGGCAACGCGTTCGGCGTGCCAACGGTCGGCGGCGAGGTCAATTTCGACGCGCGCTACAACGGCAACTGCCTGGTCAACGCCTTTGCGGCCGGCCTCGCCAAGTCGGACGGCATCTTCCTGTCAGAAGCCAAGGGCGTCGGCCTGCCGGTTGTTTATCTCGGTGCCAAGACCGGCCGTGACGGGGTGGGCGGCGCCACCATGGCCTCGGCCGAGTTCGACGAGAAGATCGAGGAAAAGCGCCCCACCGTTCAGGTCGGCGATCCCTTCACCGAAAAGTGCCTGCTGGAAGCCTGCCTCGAGCTGATGGCATCCGGCGCCGTCATCGCGATCCAGGACATGGGTGCGGCCGGCCTCACCTGCTCGGCCGTCGAGATGGGCGCCAAGGGCGATCTTGGCATCGAACTCGATCTCGACAAGGTGCCGGTGCGCGAAACCGCGATGACCGCCTATGAGATGATGCTGTCGGAAAGCCAGGAGCGCATGCTCATGGTGCTGAAGCCCGAAAAGGAGGCCGAAGCCGAAGCCATCTTCGTGAAGTGGAGTCTGGACTTCGCCATTGTCGGCAAGACCACGGACGATCTACGCTTCCGCGTGTTGCATCAGGGCGTCGAAGTCGCCAACCTCCCGATCAAGGATCTCGGCGATCAGGCGCCGGAATATGACCGGCCGCATGTCGAGCCGAACAAGCCGGCACCGCTCGCCGCCGACGATATTCCGCAGGCCGACATCGCCGACGCCCTGCTGAAGCTTCTGAACTCGCACGACCTGTCGTCGCGCCGCTGGGTTTATGAGCAGTATGACACGCTGATCCAGGGCAATTCGCTGCAGCGCCCCGGCGGCGATGCTGGCGTTGTGCGCGTGGAAGGCCATGCCTCCAAGGCGCTCGCCTTCTCGTCCGATGTGACCCCGCGCTACTGCGAGGCCGACCCGTTCGAAGGCGGCAAGCAGGCGGTGGCCGAATGCTGGCGCAATATTACAGCAACCGGTGCCAAGCCATTGGCTTCGACCGATAATCTCAACTTTGGCAATCCCGAAAAGCCGGAAATCATGGGCCAACTGGTAGCGGCGGTGAAAGGCATCGGTGAAGCATGCCGCGCGCTCGACTTCCCGATCGTGTCCGGCAACGTCTCGCTCTACAACGAGACCAACGGCCAAGCGATCCTGCCGACCCCGACCATCGGCGGCGTCGGTCTTCTGAACGATTGGGACCGCATGGCCCGCGTTGCCTTCTCCGGCGAAAACCAGCCGATCCTGCTGGTCGGCGCGCCGCAGCAATGGGGCACCCATCTCGGCCAATCCGTTTATTTCCGCGATATTCACGGCCGCAACGACGGCCCGCCGCCACCTGTCGATCTCGATGCTGAGCTCAAGGTCGGCACTTTCGTGCGCGGCTTGATTGAGCGCGGTGTTGCCAAGTCCGTGCATGATCTGTCGGATGGCGGGCTTGCCGTCGGCCTTGCCGAAATGGCAATGGCATCGGGCATCGGCGCCACCGTCCCGGGGCTGGCCGACATCGATCCGATCCCCGTTTTCTTCGGCGAGGATCAGAACCGCTACCTCGTGGCACTCGACCTCGATCCGCAAGGCAGCGAGTTCGAGGCGATCCTGCGTGAAGCCGAAGCTGCCGGCATCTTCGCGCCGTGGATCGGCACCACGGGCGGCACGGATCTCAAGCTGGGCCAGGCGCGCGCGATTTCGGTTGCCGACTTGGCAAACGCGCACGAATCCTGGTTCCCTGCATTCATGGAAGGCTGAGGACGACAATCATGGCAATGGACTCACGCGACATCGAAGCCCTGATCCGTCAAGGCATTCCGGACGCCAAGGTCACCATCCGCGATCTCGCGGGTGATGGCGATCATTATGCCGCGGAGGTCGTTTCGGAGAGCTTCCGAGGCAAGAGCCGCGTCCAGCAGCACCAGATGGTTTACAAGGCTCTGCAGGGGAACATGGGCGGCGTTCTGCACGCGCTCGCCCTGCAGACCAGCGTTCCCGAATAGCGCCCATGCACGCTGCGTCACCTCCGCCAATTGCGGAAGGCGGCCGCCTGCAATAGATAGACGATATTGCTAATGTCACCGGGCCTTGAACCCGGCAGCCAGAGGATCAGCCAGATGACCGCAATCAGCCAATTCATCGAAAATGAAGTCAAGAGCAACGACGTCGTGTTGTTCATGAAGGGCACGCCGGGCTTCCCGCAGTGCGGCTTCTCCGGTCAGGTCGTGCAGATCCTCGATTACCTCGGCGTCGACTACAAGGGCGTCAACATCCTGACCTCGGACGAGCTTCGCCAGGGCATCAAGGACTATTCGCAGTGGCCGACCATCCCGCAGCTCTACGTCAAGGGCGAGTTCGTGGGCGGTTGCGACATCATCCGCGAAATGTTCCAGGCGGGCGAGTTGAAGGATTTCTTCGGCGAAAAGGGCATTGCCGCGCGCGCTGCTTAATTTCGCCGAACTGCTGCTTCATAGCCTGAACACGTTGGGTGGCCGCTTTCGGCCACCTTGCTTTTTATAGATATCGCTTCTTCGCGTCACACATTTCGAGGACGCGCTCGTTACCACATTGATCCACATGCTTGCGGGGCGCTTTGCCACTCCGCCAGGCCTGTGGCTTTTTTTGTTGAATGGATTGGCTATGAACCAGCAGCTCGGGCCGTCACCCACCGTGGCAAGTGATGGCAAACGGCAGATCGGACGCACTGAATTCATCGCACTTTGCGCTGCGATCATGTCGCTCAACGCGCTCGCCATCGACATCATGCTGCCCGGCCTGCAGGAAATCGGCTCCAGCCTCGGCGTCGCCAGCGAGAATCACCGCCAGTTCGTGATTACCGCCTATCTCCTCGGCATGGCCTTCGCGCAGCTGGTGTTCGGCCCGCTTTCCGATCGCTTCGGCCGTCGAGTGCCATTGTTGATCGGCGTTGCCACCTATGTGCTTGCGGCGGTAGGCGCAGCGTTCTCACCAAACTTCGAGACGCTTCTGATCCTGCGCGCCGTCCAGGGCGTCGGTGCCGCCTCCACCCGGGTCATCGCCGTGTCGATCGTGCGCGACGTATTCGGCGGCCGCGCCATGGCGGAAGTCCTGTCGCTGATCTTCATGGTCTTCATGGTGATCCCGGTGATCGCACCGTCGATCGGCCAGGCCATCATGCTGTTTGCCGAATGGCACCTGATCTTCGGCTTCATGGCAGCGTTGGGCTTCGTGTTCCTGATCTGGATCTTCGCTCGTTTGCCGGAAACCCTGCGGCCTGAAGACACCCGTCAGCTGCGTCTTTCAGTTCTGGCCGAAGGCTTTCGCATCGTGGTCACCAACCGCATCTCGCTCTGGTACATGCTGGCCTCGACCTTCGTGTTCGGCGCACTGTTCGGCTTCATCAACTCCGCACAGCAGATCTATGTCGGCATCTATGAACTTGGCGCCTGGTTCCCGATCCTGTTTGCGGCCGTGGCGGCGATGATGTCGCTGTCGTCCTTCACCAACTCGCGCCTCGTCGGCCGTTTCGGCATGCGCCGTCTCTCACACGGAGCGCTGTGCGGCTTCCTGGCCGTCGCCGTCGTGTGGTTCGCCGTCTCGCTCGCGGGCCCGATGCCGTTGTGGCTGTTCGTGCTGTTCTTTGCCGCCTGCATGTTCCAGTTCGGCCTGCTCGGCTCCAACTTCGGCGCGCTCGCCATGGAGCCGCTCGGCCACGTCGCCGGCATGGCCTCGTCCATTCAGGGCTTCGTGACGACGCTCGGCGGCGCGCTGCTCGGCGCCTTTATCGGCCAGTCCTTCAACGGCACGGTGCAGCCGCTGATCGCCGGCTTCGCAGTTCTCGGCTTCGTGTCGCTGATTCTGGTTCTGATCGCAGAAAAGGGAAAGCTGTTCCAAGCCGGAACGAAGCACTTCGATCCGGCAGCCGGCGGGCACTAAGCCCGGTCAGTCAGCCTGAGGCTTCGGCATCAGGCTGCTGAAATCGAACAGGTCGCGGTCGAGCAGATGGCTTGGCCGCGTATTCGACAAAGCCCGGATCATCGTGTCCTTGCGGCCCGGCATCCGCGCTTCGATGTCACTCAGCATCGCCTTCATGGAATTGCGCTGCAGCCCTTCCTGACTGCCGCACAGGTCGCAAGGAATGATCGGAAACGCCATCGCATCAGCGAGCTTCGTAAGATCGCTTTCGGCGCAATAAGACAGCGGCCGCAGCACCAGCACGTCGCCTTCGTCGTTCAACAGCTTCGGCGGCATCGCAGCCAGCCGTCCGCCATGGAACAGGTTGAGGAAGAAGGTCTCGAGGATGTCCTCGCGGTGATGCCCCAGCACCAGCGCCTGACAGCCCTCTTCCCGCGCCACGCGATACAGATGGCCGCGGCGCAGGCGTGAGCAGAGCGAGCAATAGGTGCTCGTTTCTGGCAGCTTGTCCGTCACCACCGAGTAAGTGTCCTGATACTCGATCCGGTGCGCGATGCCATGCTTGGTGAGATAATCCGGCAGGATATGCTTGGGAAAGTTCGGCTGGCCCTGATCGAGATTGCAGGCGATCAGCTCCACCGGCAGCAGCCCGCGCCCCTTCAGGTCGAGCAGCAGCGCCATCAGCCCATACGAATCCTTGCCGCCGGACAACGCCACCAGCCAGCGCTGGCCGGGCGTGACCATGGCGAAGTCTTCGATTGCCTGGCGAACATTGCGCAGCAAGCGCTTGCGAAGCTTGTTGAATCCGACCGAGCCCGGCACCTCCCGGAACATCGGATGGCAGGCGTCGGCGAGTTCGTCCGACGGGTCGGGCTGTATGGGCGCGTGAATGTTCATGGCGGCGTCCTATAGCACGGCCGAAGGATTTTGCAGCAACCTGCCTGCGAATAGCAAAAAGGCCGCGCATGAAGCACGGCCTTTCCAATTCGAACACCCGAAGGCGTTGATTAGCGCGAGTAGAACTCGACCACCAGGTTCGGTTCCATCTGCACGGCGAACGGAACGTCCGACAGGCCAGGAGCGCGCTGGTAGGTGGCGACCATCTTGTTGTGGTCGACGACGATGTAGTCCGGCACGTCGCGCTCAGCGAGCTGAACGGCTTCCAGAACCGTCACGAGCTGCTTCGACTTCTCGCGCACTTCGATCACGTCGCCGGCCTTGCAGCGGTAGGACGAAATGTTGACGCGGATGCCGTTGACGTTGACGTGGCCGTGGTTGACGAACTGACGAGCAGCGAAGATCGTCGGAACGAACTTGGCGCGGTACACGATCGCGTCCAGACGCGACTCGAGCAGGCCGATCAGGTTCTCGGACGTATCGCCCTTGCGGCGGTTTGCTTCCTCGTAGGTCTTGCGGAACTGCTTTTCGGAGATGTCACCATAGTGACCCTTCAGCTTCTGCTTGGCGCGCAGCTGCAGGCCGAAGTCGGAAATCTTGCCCTTGCGGCGCTGGCCGTGCTGGCCGGGGCCGTATTCACGCTTGTTGACCGGGGACTTCGGGCGGCCCCAGATGTTTTCGCCAAGGCGACGGTCGATCTTGTACTTGGCGGATTCGCGCTTGCTCATCGCATTTCCTCAACATGTTACGAACCCATGCTCATGCACAGGTTCAAGGAAACGCGCCCTCCTCTGATTGCCTTGCGGCCATCTGACAGGACAAGCCACGCAGTGCGATGGCGATGTCCACGGGACACGTTAAATGAAACACCGGGCGTGTTCGGCCCGGTGCTGGTGGTGGCATTAGACGGCTCAGCCTGAGAAGTCAACTTGGCGGTTGCGCATCGAACGTGGATCGCGCCTCGCGCAACTCGCCCCGGTTCNGCGCCGCCCAGCTGCCGAGTGCCGCCACCGGCACGGCGATCGATTGCCCGAGTTCCGTCAGCGCATATTCCACTTCCGGCGGCGTGGTCGGCTTCACCGTGCGCCGAACCAGCCCGTCGCGTTCCAGCGAGCGCAGCGTCACCGTCAGCATGCGCTGCGAAATCCCCTCGATCATCCGCCGCAGCGCGTTGAACCGCACCGGCCGTCCTTGCAGGTTGAAGATCACGAGCAGGCTCCACGTATCGCCCACCCGGTCCAGCACCTCGCGAATCGGACACCCGCCCTCCGCGTCGAGGGCAAAGCCGGCATTGGTTTGGAGAAGCGGCACGGATGGCTGCATGAGCGTCATGGCGGTCATGCGGTTCCCTTCATGTGCCTTGTGCACGTGAACATGCCTTCTTTCGGCACCTTTGCCGAAGCGCTATGGAGTTACCATAAATAACCACCCACTCCAACACCGCATCACCAAAGGAGCATCCCCATGAAAATTGCACTGATCGGCGCTACCGGCTTTGTCGGCAAGGAAATCCTGACCGAAGCCGTGTCGCGCGGCCACACCGTCACCGCGCTCGTGCGCAACCCCGAAAA
>DCDI01000142.1 GCA_002316345.1 Phyllobacteriaceae bacterium UBA1059
GTCATACTGCCGGCGCTTGTCGTCGTCGCCGACGATTTCGTAAGCCTGATTGGCGGCGTTGAACCGCTCCTTCGCCTTTGGATCATCCGGATTCTGGTCGGGATGATACTTCTTGGCGAGCTTGCGGAACGCCGATTTGATGTCTTTGGCCGAGGCGTCCTTGCTGACGCCCAGCACTTCATAAGGATCGCGCATGGTGATTAAACCGGGTTAACGGAAGTTATCGCCAATATGCGATCTCGAAACTGTGAATTAAAGAGTGCTTGTGGAACGGAGCACCACTTACATGCTCTTGAAGGCGCGAAGCTGCCAGGCGCCGCCGTTCACCAGGCAGGCGTCGCCGTCTTACAGGCTGACGCCACTATAGCTTTCGCGCGACACCACGAATTTGCGGCAGGTCAGACCCGAATTGGATTCGGCATATTCGGAGATGCTGGAGATCGCGCCGCGAGAACCGGTATCGGTATTGGCCCAGGATACGCCGCCCTGCCCCACCGACTGGAGATCGGTTGCCGAAACCGCGTTGCGGATGATCGACTGGTCGGAGGCCATCTGGGTATCGGGTGCAGGCGTTGCCGGTACGCTCGACGTGGTCAGGCCGACATCGGCAGCCTTGTTCACGGACATGCCGCAGCCCGCCAGCATCGTGGTCAGCGCAAGACAGCCGAGCAAGCCTGCCGAGCGCCCTCTGGCCGACCGCTTCATGCGAAATGGTGCGTGGCTCGTGCTCAAACCGGTGCTATCCCTATCGGCGGGTTGCGCGAAACGCGACAATCGGCAATCTCCGTTTACGGATTTCGAGTCAGGACAGAATAGTGAACGATACACCGTTAACAAGCAGTGACTTTGCCGCAACGCAAAACCCCTTCGAACTGTTCGGCGCGTGGCTCGATGAAGCCACAAGCACCGAGATCAACGATCCCAATGCGGTTGCCGTTGCCACGGTCGATCCGACAGGCATGCCGAATGTGCGCGTTGTGCTTTTGAAGGAATTCGACGCGCGTGGCTACACCTTCTATACCAATTATGAGAGCGCGAAGGGTCAGGAGATCCTATCAGCCCGCAAAGCCGCGATGTGTTTCCATTGGAAATCATTGCGGCGGCAGGTTCGCATCCGCGGCGATGTCGAGCTTGTGTCTGATGCGGAAGCCGATGCCTATTACAACACCCGACCGCGCGGCAGCCGTATCGGCGCTTGGGCTTCGCAGCAATCGCGCCCGCTGGAAAGCCGCGACGTGCTCGAAAAAGCTGTGGCTCAGATCACCGAGCGCTATGGCGACGGCGACATCCCCCGCCCCGCGCACTGGTCAGGTTTCCGCATCGTGCCTGATGTGATCGAGTTCTGGCGCGACATGCCGTATCGCCTGCACGACCGCGTCGTCTTTACGCGTGCTGGCGAGGAGTGGACGACCGAACGGCTTTATCCCTGATCGAATTATGCGGCGTGGCTTTTAAAGGCCGCGCCGTCATCGATCCGTCATCGCCACGTTCAATCACTGTCATTTGAAAGACCTATCCCCCGCCGCGTTGATCATCCGACTTTCTGAAGGGGGAAGTTCCATGACGCTCCGCGCCATTCTCGCATCCGTCGCGCTTTGCGCGATCACCGCTTCGGCCCACGCCGAACAGACGTTTCCCGCCAGGCTTGCGGGCCACGCTTATTTCCCGGCCATGACGCTGATCGCGCCGCCTGCAGACGCGCCGCGTGACGCCTGGACCTCCGGCAAGTTCACGGGCAAGACGCGCAATGAAAAGCCGATGACCGCACCGGGCGATGTGGGTGCCGCCTATGGCAGCCACCCGACCGGCCTATCGCTGCCTTTCCTCGGCCAGCCTGTTCAGGGTATGTCGGGTTTCGCCATGAACCTTGCCGAAGACGGCAGCATCTACACGCTGACCGACAACGGCTTCGGCACCAAGGCCAACAGCGCCGACGCGCTGCTGTTCTTCCACAAAATGAAGCCGGACTTTGCCAGCGGCAAGGTCGAGCGTCTCGACTCCGTCTTCCTGCGCGATCCCGACCACAAGGTGCCCTTTCGCATCGCCTATGAAGGCACGGAAAGCCGCTACCTGACAGGCGCGGACTTCGACCCGGAGAGCATCCAGGTTCTGAACAACGAAGTCTGGATCGGCGACGAGTTCGGCCCTTATCTCATCCACGCCACGCTCGACGGCAAGATCCTTGCAGTTCATCCAACCAAGCTCAACGGCGAGCCGCTGCTCGGGCCCGACACGCCCGGCGTCACCGTTCCGGCCGTAGCTGGCAAGGATTTCCAGGCTCAGCGTTCCGGCGGCTATGAAGGCATGGCGCTTCAGCCCGGCACGAACCTGCTTTGGGCCATGCTCGAAAAGCCGCTTTACGGCGAGGGTGGCCAGCCTGAAGGCAAGGCACTGACCGTGCTGACCTTCGACCCCGCGAAGAATGACTGGACGGGCGATAGCTACAAGTTCCCGCTCGGCGAAGGCGCCACCAATATCGGTGACTTCAACTTCATCGACGACACCCGCGCTCTGGTGATCGAGCGTGATGCCGGCGAAGGCAATGCTAGCCTGGAATGTAAAGCCGACAGCACAGACAAATCGGCATGCTATCCGATGCCGGCCAAGGTCAAGCGCATCGTGCTGGTGGATACCGCCCAGATCGACCAAGATGGCGCCATGCGCCGCATCGGTTCCATCGACCTGATGAACATCGATGATCCGGACGGCAAGGCAATCAAGGAGATCGTCAAGAACGATCCGGACGGCAAGTTCACCTTCCCGTTCCAGACGATCGAAGACGTCATCAAGATCGATGACACGCATATCCTGGTAGCCGACGACAACAACCTGCCCTTCTCTGGTGGTCGCGAAATCGGCAAGGCTGCCCACAACGAGTTCATCCTGCTCGAAGTGGCCGACTTCCTCGCCGCCAAATAAACGACGATCCAAATCAAGCAACGGCGGGCGCAAGCTCGCCGTTGCTTGGCAAACAGCAGGCGCCTGCAAGTTCATCTGGATGTGACTCAGCTACAATGCTAAGCGCAGCCTATACAGGGGGACACAATGCAGCCACTTCTTGCAACCATGGCCGATTGGCCGCCGATCGCCGTTTACGCGTTGGTTGGTGCTTTGGCCGGCTTGATCGGCGTCCTGGTTGCCTACCCGTTCAAAAAAGCGGGATACAAGTTCGCTCAGTTCATACCCATCGTCTTCGTGGCTTCGACCGTGCCGTTGATGCCGCAAATATTGCCGCCGTTGCTGATCGAGGCGAATATCAACGCGTCGCTGCCGCAGAATATCGATGAAGCGACAACCCTGCAGTCAGCCAGCATTTCGGAAAAGGAACTCACCTACTTCTTTACGATCGACGGTGAGCTTCCTGCTGATTTCGACGTTTCGGTCATCAAGGCCGACAACCTCTCGACCTTCTGCAACACGTTCCGTTCGTCGTTCGAGAACAGGTTCTACACGAAAGTCATTTATGACTATCAGACACAGGCAGGATCGAAGCAGTTCACTGTGACGCCTGACGATTGCCGGTAAGCGGCTTGTCCGGCAAGTTGGCTGCGGAATGATGGCCTGGGCTGATCCGGCTCAATGAAGACAATGAACCTCATCCATAACGAGCGTACGAAACTAACTGCTGGTGCGTTTGATCGAACATCAACAGCGTTTTTCGCTGTCGGTGTTCTCGGGCAAGCCTTCTCGCTCGTTCCGAGCAACGAAAGCTCTCTCGGCGTCATTGGCATTTTAGTTTGGTTTTTGCTGCAATCTGCCTAAATATTGCAGCGAGGCACGTTCTAAGGAGCTTGCAGGAATGACGTTCGATGTTTTCTTCTGGTACGTATTCCCGCTGATCGTCGGCGTCGGCGCCCTTGGCTGGGTTGCGTTCGATCGCCGCAAAGAGCATCGGATGCATCCCGGCGAGTAAGCTCGGGCACAGCATCACGGTTGTCGGCGGGCCCTCAGGCCCGCTTTTTCATATCAGCGCCGACGGCTTAACTGAAGCCGACAACAGCGTGCGGAACATAGGGCGCTTCGAGCGACGCGACCTCGTCCGGCGTCAGCTTCACCGACAAAGCGGCCACTGCATCGTCCAGATGGTTCGGCTTGCTCGCGCCGACGATCGGGGCCGTGATCGGCTCCTTCTGCAGCACCCATGCCAAGGCTACCTGCGCGCGCGGGATACCACGCTCGGCAGCAACATCGGCTACGGCTTCCACCACCTTGCGGTCGGCTTCGGCGGTCTTTGCATAGAGCGTCTGGCCGAACTTGTCGGTGTCGGAGCGGAAGCTGCTTTCTTCCCAGTCGCGCGTCAGCCGACCACGGGCCATCGGGCTCCAGGGAATGACGCCGAGGCCTTCCGCCTTGCACAGCGGCAGCATCTCGCGCTCTTCCTCGCGATACAGCAGGTTGACGTAGTTTTGCATCGTCGCGAACCGCGCCCAGCCCTTGCGCTCGGAAAGAGCCAGCGCCTGCGCGAACTGCCAGGCATACATGGAAGACGCGCCGATATAGCGTGCCTTGCCTGCCCGCACGACATCGTTCAACGCTTCCAGCGTTTCCTCGATCGGTGTGGCGTGGTCGAAGCGATGGATCTGGTAGAGGTCCACATAGTCAGTGCCCAAGCGCTTCAGACTGTGATCGATCTCGGTCAGGATCGCCTTGCGCGAC
This sequence comes from Phyllobacteriaceae bacterium UBA1059, assembly GCA_002316345.1. GTDB lineage: Bacteria > Pseudomonadota > Alphaproteobacteria > Rhizobiales > Rhizobiaceae > Tianweitania. The sequence continues at coordinate 4,657 of DCDI01000142.1, forward strand.
AGGCCAGCGCCGTTCGGGCCTGGCCGCATGCGGTTATACACNNCGCGAGTGCTGAACTCCTTCAGCGCACGGCCGACGATCTCTTCGCTGGTGCCGTCGGAGTAAACATTGGCCGTGTCAAAGAAGTTGATGCCGAGATCGAGCGCCTTCTTGATCAGTGGCCGACTGTCAGCTTCCGGAAGCGTCCACTCATGCGAGCCGCGACCGGGCTCGCCATAGGTCATGCAGCCAAGGCAAATGCGTGACACGTCCAGGCCGGTGCGTCCGAGTTTGACATATTCCATGCGGGTCTCCTCGATACTTGTTGCCGCTCAAGATAGGGCAAGCCACAACCTTTGCAGGGCGGTTTCGTTCAAGAGCCTGATGATCAAGACGCTCAGGGCCGATGCTTGTAGTCCGGTTCGTCGGAGTCCGGCACTGCGTCGCAACTGCCGCCGCCTGTCCAAGTGCTGTCATAGCACCGGCGCAGCGCATAGAAGTTCAAGCGTTCCAGCCGATCTTCCGCAAGAGCACGCCACCACAATGGCTCGATCTCCGCGCGTCGCTCCGGTGCGATCGTGCAAACCTGCGCGCGCAAATCGCCGTCACAGGCCAGCGGAAACTCGTACACCCCGCGATCGACTACACCCAGCAGCGTGCGTGCGCCGCGCTCATCGGCAGGGGGCGGGTCGGTGATCGCCTGCGTGACACCCCAGCGCGCATTGCTGCGTGTCGATTCATCCGTGCCAGCCACCTCATCGATGGGCACCGATCGGATGATACGCCCGCCGTTTGAATACTCGTTCATGAAGCCGGCCTCCATCTGCGGCCCACGATCCTGCTCGTCGGTGCCGATGATGCTCAAGGTCTGCGACACATAGGACTCGCGCTTCTCGACGCCATCGACCGGCTGGACGCGGTAGGCGTAGTCGCTGCCTCGAAGGAACCGGAACTGCACGACGCCGTAGCGCTCGTTCAACCGAACGATCGTCGCCGGATTGCTTGCAGCGATCTTCTCTCATGCCTTGGGATCGGTCGGGATGGGATAAACGGTGATCACGCCACCATGCTTGAAAACGTCCGGACCGACTTCGATGATCAGGTCAGGCTCGGCGGCGTGAGCAGTGCTCGTCAGAAGCAGCCCCGCAATGGCGGCGGATGCGCGAGCCAGTCCTTTCGGAAGGATCCTCACGGTTTCTTCTTGTTCAGGAAAGCCGCGAATGCGGCGCGCGCTTCGTCCGACTTCAAGCCGGCCCGCACCGCTTCGGCTTCCTCGTCGATGCGCTGCAGCAGGTCGGTGCGCGATCCTCGGATCAGCTCGCGGGCGATCCGCAGCGCGTTGGCCGGCTTGTTCGCCAGCCGGTCCGCTGCAGCGAAGACTGCAGGCTCGAGTTCGTCCTCACCAACGACCGCATGGATCAAACCGCCCTGCTGTGCCGCTTGTGCCGGGAGCGCGTCGCCCATGACGAGGAGCGCAAACGCGGGTTGATGACCAAGCCGCGCCGGAACTAGAAGGCTGGAGCCGGCTTCCGGGACGATACCGAGGTCGACGAAGGGTGTTCGGAACTCCGTGCGTGGTGTGGCAAAGGTCAGGTCGCAGTGAAGATGCAGGGTCGCCGNNCGCGCCGATGCCGACCGCGATGCCGTCTGCGCCCGAAACCAGCGGCTTCTTGGCGGTGGCGAGCGCGCGCAGGAAATCGAAGATTTCCTCGCCCTGGCTTTCCCCGGACGCGATCTTCACAAAATCAGCGAGATCGTTGCCGGCCGAAAACGATCCTGGCACGCCAAGAATGACATGCACGCGCACGGCATCATCGGCATCCCCCGCCCGTAAAGCGGCAGCCATTGCGGTATACATGGCGAAGGTCAGCGCGTTCTTCTTTTCGGGACGGTTGATGCGGATAACGTTGATCGCGCCGCGCCGTTCGATCTGGATGTGCTCGCTCATCTTGCGTCCCTCTTCAGCCAAGCGCGACACGGGCAGCGTCAAGGCTTTCCGCACCCTCGATCACCCGCGCCTTTAACGCAGCACTCTCGCCCACCAGGTTCTCCGCAAAGAAGCGGCAGAGCGCCCGTCGCGCAGCACCGGTATCCGCCACCGCCGCACGGGCCAGATAGGCACCGCCGGCGGCCAGACCGAACAGGCGGAGGTAGGGCGTTGCACCCGCCAGCGCCTCGTTCATCCGACCTTCGCCAAGCGCCGATTGAAGCCAGCTCGTCGCGTCATCCAGATCGTTGATCGCGCTGTCCAGCCGATCAGCCGCGTTGCCGAGATCGGCCGAGTTCGACGCACGCAAAGCCGCAACATCCTGGCGCAGTTCTGCAATATAGCCTGCCACCTGCGCCCCGCCTGATTGCGGCAGCTTGCGCGTCACGAGGTCGATCGCCTGAATGCCGTTGGTGCCTTCATAGATCGGTGCGATCCGGGCATCGCGATAGAAGATCGCCGCGCCGGTCTCCTCGATGAAGCCCATACCGCCATGCACCTGCACGCCGATCGACGCCACCTCGACACCGATATCCGTCGAGAAGGCTTTGGCGACCGGCGTCAAAAGATTGGCGCGTTCCTGCCAGTGCCTGACTTCATCACCGTCCGACGAGCGCGCGCGGTCGAGCGCATTGGCGCAAGCGTAGCAGATCGAGCGCGCGACCGATGTCAGCGCCTTCATGGTCAAGATATTGCGCTGAATATCGGGATGCTCGATGATCGCGCTCATTCCCTCAATGGCACCACCCGCCGCCTTGCCCTGCCGACGCTCCTGCGCGTACTCCTTGGCCTTCTGATAAGCCGCTTCCGCGATGCCCACGCCCTCGATGCCGACATTGAGGCGCGCGTTGTTCATCATGGTGAACATGCAGGCGAGGCCGCGATTTTCTTCGCCAAGCAGATAGCCGATCGCGCCGGCCTCACCGCTCTCGCCCTTGCCATCGCCAAAGATCATCGTGCAGGTCGGCGAGCCGTGAATGCCGATTTTGTGCTCGATGGAGGCACAAAACACATCGTTGCGCGTCCCAAGCGAGCCGTCATCCTTCACGAGGAACTTCGGCACCACGAACAACGAGATGCCCCGCGTGCCGGCCGGTGCATCAGGCAGTCGCGCGAGAACGAGATGGACGATGTTGTCGGTGATGTCGTGCTCGCCATAGGTGATGAAGATCTTCTGCCCGAAGATGCGGTAGGTGCCATCTTCTTTGCGTTCGGCACACGTACGCAGCGCCGCCAGATCTGATCCGGCCTGCGGTTCGGTCAGGTTCATCGTGCCGGTCCATTCGCCCGACACCAGCTTTTCCAGGTAGGTCGCCTTCAGCGCGTCCGAGCCATGCTTGTCCAGCGCCTCGACCGCGCCCATGGTGAGCAGCGGCCCAAGACCAAAGGCCATAGAGGCCGCGCTCCACATCTCATTGGCGGCAACATTGATCATCACCGGCAGACCCTGGCCGCCAAATTCTTCCGGCCCGGACAACCCATTCCAGCCGCCTTCGCGCCAGCGATGATAAAGGTCCGCCCATCCGGCCGGCATGGTCACCGCGCCATCCTTCCAGCGCGCACCTTCCTGATCGCCCGACAGGTTCAGAGGCGCAATCTCCTCGCCCGCAAAGCGCCCGGCCTCACTTAGGATCGCATCCACCAGATCATCCGAAAGATCGCCATAGCGACCCTTTTCGAGATCAGGTGCAAGCCCCGCAACCTGCTTGAGGGTAAAGGCGATGTCGTCGACCGGCGCGCGATACATGCAAGATCCTCCGTAGTCTAACGCGTGTTAGACGGTTTTCAGAGGCTTTTGAAGAGGCCGCGCGCCGTACGCGTCAGACGGCCCGCCACCCAATATCGCGGCGGCAGAAGCCTTCCGGCCAGTCGATGCGGTCAACCGCCTCGTAGGCCTTGGCCTGCGCTTCGCGCACGGTCGATGCCCTAGCGGTCACGTTGAGCACACGCCCGCCGCTGGCCACAAGCGCGCCATCCTTCAACGCCGTACCGGCTTGAAAGACCTTGGCGTCCTCACGCGCTGCCGTGTTGACGCCCTTGATGACGGTTCCCGTCCGTGGCTTAGCAGGATAGCCCTCCGCTGCCATGACCACCGTCAGTGCCGTGTCGTGACTCCAGGACAACGCCTGATCTGCCAACCGGCCATCCGCTGCTGCATGAAGCACTTCCAGCAAATCGCTTTCCAGCCGCATCATGAGCACCTGGCATTCCGGATCGCCGAAGCGGACATTGTATTCGATGAGCTTGGGGCCATCCTTCGTCAGCATCAGGCCGGCAAACAGCACGCCTGAAAATGGCATACCGATCTCGCTCATTCCAAGCAGCGTCGGCGCGATGATTTCGCGCATCACCGCCATCTCGACCTCATGCGTGAAAGCGGGCGCTGGTGAATAGGCGCCCATGCCACCGGTGTTCGGCCCCGTATCACCGTCACCGACGCGCTTGTGATCCTGCGCTGCGCCGAAAGCCAAGGCCGCGCTGCCGTCGCACAGACAGAAGAAGCTGACTTCCTCGCCTTCCAGGAACTCCTCGACCACCAGTTCCGCACCAGCCGCGCCGAAGCTGCCGTCGAAGCAGGCGTCCACCGCATCCAGCGCTTCCTGCGCGGTCATGGCCACCGTCACACCCTTGCCTGCCGCCAGACCATCCGCCTTCACCACGATCGGCGCGCCTTTGGCCTCGATATAGGCGCGCGCGTCGGACGCGTTGTCGAAGCGGCCGTAAGCAGCAGTGGGGATGTCAAAGCGGGCGCAAAGATCCTTGGTGAACCCCTTCGAACCCTCGAGCTGCGCCGCCGCCTTGCTCGGCCCGAACACCTTGATGCCGGCTTCGCGCAACGCGTCGGACAAACCATCCACCAGCGGCGCTTCCGGCCCGATCACGACGAGTTCGATCGCCTTGTCGCGGCAGAAGGAAACAACCGCGGCATGATCCGTCACCGCAAGCTCAACCAGCTCAGCATGCTCAGCAATGCCCGGGTTGCCCGGCGCGGCGTACAGCTTCGTCAACTTTGGCGACGACGCGATCTTCCAAGCCAGCGCATGTTCGCGGCCACCGGAGCCGATCAGGAGAACGTTCATGAGAAACAATGGTCCGCAAGAGTCTTGAGTTCCCGCCTAAGGGTGGGAGGTAGGAAAGGCAAGATTGACGCTAGCGTTCGTAGTGGAAACGGCAGGCGGAGATTTCAACGACCTGATCTTCGCCTTTGCCCGTCACGCGATAGATAATGCGGTGTTCATGCGAGAGCCGCCTCGACCACCAACCGGAAAGCTCACGTCGAAGCGGCTCTGGCTTGCCGGTGCCTTCGAAAGGGTGCCGACGAATTTCCTTTATAATTTCATTGAGGCGCGCGAGCATCTTTGGATCGGCTTGCCAGAAGAGGTAGTCGCCCCATCCGCGTTCGGTCCAAAGAACCTTCACTTCATTTCCGTCTCAGGTTCGATCAGATCGTGTTCAAAAACATGACCGGCATTCGCCTCAGCAATGGACTGACGAAGATGTTCGGCATTGGCCGGATTGCCGAGCAAATAGAGCGTTTCCTGCATGCTTTCCCAATCCGCCAGAGGCAGCACGACGACCGCCTCATGTCTCTGGCGCGTTATCACCAGTTCAGTTCGGTCGGCTGTAACTTCGTCCAGATATTTTGCGACATTCGCACGGAAGTCGCTAACGGTTGCATAGCCCATCTAGGCCTCCAAAGATGAACGTACATATACACGTACGCGTGCAACATAACAACCGTCTTGACGCTGCGCTTCGCCCCTGCCACTCCCGATCCCCATGGAAACCATTCAATCGTCAGGCGTGCGCGGGCGCGTCAAGGATGCGCCGTCGGGGCACTGGGTCTATCGCCTGCTGCCGCGTGGGATGTGGCCCTATGCGCAGCTGGCCCGCTGGGACCGACCGATCGGCTGGCAGCTTTTGCTCTGGCCATGCTGGTGGTCGGCGGCGATGGCGGCTGCGGCCAATGCCCAGGCCGGGGATCCACTGCTGAGCGTTCTGCCCTCGCCTTGGCACATCGTCCTGTTCCTGATCGGCTCGATCGCCATGCGTGGCGCAGGCTGTACCTATAATGACATCGTGGATGTTGATATCGACGAGAAGGTATACCGGACCCGCTCGCGCCCGCTGCCGGCGGGTCAGGTCAGCCGCAAGCAGGCCTGGGCGTTTCTGGTTGCGCAGGCGCTGGTCGGCCTTGCAGTGCTGGTGCAGTTCAACAGCTTCGCGATTGTCACAGGCCTTTGCGCGCTGATCCCGGTCGCGATCTATCCCTTCATGAAGCGCGTGACCGACTGGCCGCAGCTCTTTCTCGGCTTCGCCTTTTCATGGGGCGCGATGATGGGATGGGCAGCGTATTTCGGCCGGCTCGATGCCGCACCCATGCTGCTCTACTTCGGCGCGATCCTGTGGACCATCGGCTACGACACGCTTTACGCCCATCAAGACAAGGAAGACGACGCGCTGGTCGGCGTGCGTTCAACAGCGCGGCTCTTCGGCGACCGAACCAAGGAAGCGCTGGTCTATCTGTATGGAGGCTCGCTGATCCTGTTCGCTTCGGCCTTCACGCTGGCGCAGGTGCCGCTGCCTGCGATGGCCGGACTGCTGGCCGCTGCCGCGCATATGTTCAGGCAGATCCGCGTGCTCGATATCGACAACCCCGATCAGTGCCTGAAGCTCTTCCGGTCGAACAACACCGTGGGCTGGCTGATCTTCATCGGACTGATGGCGGGCGGCGGGTGGGCCGCTCTGCGCATCTATCTTTGAACCATCGCCTTAGTTGCGGGCGATGATCTCTTCGCCGTCCACAACCAGACGCAGGCCGAGATTGCCGATCTTGCGGCGGGCAAGGAAACGCGGCCGGCGCGGCGCGGAGGTTGCACGCTTGCGGCGCGGCTTCGGCTCGCCATTGGTGACGCCGCCGATGGAATCTTCCAGCGTGCGCGCCACGCCGTCGGATTCCACCAGCAGCATCGGCAGGCGATAGGCTTCCGCCCAGGCGCGCCAGTCTGCGGCGACGTCGTCGAGATCATGCGCTACGAGCAGCGGCACGGAAAGCTGCGGGTCGGCATGATGCAGTTCGAGCGTCACCGTCACATGGCCGGTCTCGTCTTCCATCGCGCGCGCTGCGACGCCCTGGAATGCCGGTGCCGGCAGCGCGATCGTGACGGGCAAACCGCTGCGTTCGAGCCAGCGGCGGATAACGGCGCCACGCTTATCGATCGTGAAATGAACATCCCCCTGTTCGTCGCGGCTGGCATAGGTCACCGCCTGCGGCAGGTGGAACGGGTCCAGGCGCATGTTGCTGCTGGCCCAAACCGGCTTCAATCCCGTGTTCATCATCTCTCGCCTTCCTGTTCTTCCTGAGAGCCTCTTCCGGCTGGCCGGTTCAGCTTCCGGACCGGTTTTCCGGCCTCGTTGAAGTGGAAGGTAGAGCGCGGTCCTTACCGCCGCACTTAAGAAGTTGGGTTAAGCAATTTCGGCTTTGCCAATGGTTATCGGAATGCAACCGTAATACATAAATCATCAAGCTTCGTATCCGAAGCATTGATGCTTAGCAGAATGTAAAAACTGTTTGGGCTTTATTGAGCGCGCGGAGATGCGGCGCGGCTGAGACGGTCGTTGATGGCAACGCCAAGCCCCTGATGCGGGATAGGCTCGACAGCGATCATGCGCGCGCCTTGGCGGTCCAGCGCTTGAAGATCGGCATAAAGATTGGCGGCTGCTTCACGCAGATCGCCCTTTTCCGAGAGGTTGCGGATAGCGACTGCCTGATCAACCCCGCTGGCACGGTTTGGCCCGAAGGCCAGCAGCGCTTCGCCGGGCTGGATACGTTCGGCATCAAGCCGCACGCCAGCATCCGGCGCGTAATGCGAGGCGAGCATGCCTGGCGCTTCGATAGCGGGACCGGTCATGCCTATGACAACCTGCCGACCGATCGCTGCTTCGATCTCCTCGGCCGTCAGTCCGCCGGGCCGCAGAAGGCGAACTGTATCGCCCTCCACTTTCAGGATCGTGGACTCCACGCCGACATTCGTGGGTCCTCCATCGAGGATGTAAGCGAGTTTCGGGCCGAGATCGTCCTGCACGGCTTGCGCGCTGGTTGGGCTGATGCGTCCGGACGTGTTGGCGCTGGGCGCGGCGATCGG
>DCDI01000143.1:0-18077 GCA_002316345.1 Phyllobacteriaceae bacterium UBA1059
GGGCGTGGCTCGAAGGATGATTCGGCGCGCTGCTCGGCGCGTGCGGCGGTGCGCGACGGGGCTTGCAGATCCGGCCCGCGCTCAGTGTGGCTCACCGATGGTGCGGGTTCGGTTGCTTCGCGGCGGCGCAGATTGGCAAAGGGCGAAGGGCGCTCCAGCTGGGTTTCCAGCGCTTCCAGAGTGCGTGTCAGCTCGTCGAGCGACGAAGTTCCGCGGCGTTGCCGCCCGGAATTCAAAGTCTCGAGGTAAGATCGCCTGCTGGTCATTTAAACCGCCCGCCGCCGCTGAAACTGGTGTGCCACCGCGCATGGTAAACACGAGGAGGATTGCCGGGACCTTGCGTGACCGCGTGGCTGGTGCGGAACTTTCGGTTCGATCCGGGCTTCAACAAGCACCCGGAAACACGCCGTGAAGAGATTCGGTACGAGCGGTTCACGGAACGCCGACATCCGTAAAGGTCTCAGGAGGTGGTAAAGAACGCGTTAACCATATTGAATCGCTGATCTTTCCCGCCAAATGCATAGCAGCCGTGTTTTCATCTGCGTTGCATGTCCGTGGGGAAGGCCTATATAGGCACGTATCAGGACCGCCCCCACATCGGCATCAGAAACACGCGTATCCAGCAGAAGCCTGTCGGAACGATGCCGCACGGTTTTGCCCGCGAACCCACAGCAAGAAGAACAAAAACAATGGCTTATCATTTCAACCGCGCTCCCGCGGAGAAAGAGTCTCACATCGACATGTCGAGCGCCGAAGACGCGTCCGGCATGGAGGAAGACGCGCGTCGTATCGGCGACCTGGCCAAGGAATACGGTGTCTCCCTGCGCACGCTTCGCTTCTATGAAGACAAGGGACTGCTGACGCCCGAACGCGTTGGAAGCACCCGGCTTTATCATCGCCGCGACATCAGCCGGCTGGAACTGATTCTGCTCGGCCGCAAGGTTGGTTTCTCCTTGCGCGAAGTGAAGCAGCTGATGGATCTTTATGATCCGAACGGCACCAATATCCGCCAGTTCAAGGCCGTGGTGGATCGCTCCACCCGTCAGCTCGGCCGTTTGGAAAAGCAGCGCGCCGAACTTGATTCGGCCATCGAGGCCATCAGCGATCTGATCTCGACCACAAAGGACAAGCTGGCTTCGATCCCGACAGGCAAGCCTAACTGATCCGACCCGTGCACTTTGACGTTTACGCAAACGTCAAAGTTTGATAGTCGATCCTCCAAGCGCCGGTCCCTGCCCGGCGTTTTCGTGTTGCATGCGCTGAAGCGCCCTCCGCTTCGCGCTTGACCTGGAGGACAGCATGCCCGTTTTCCGCGCGCCCGTTGAAGATACCCGCTTCATCCTGAACGAGGTTCTCCGGCTTGATCGCTTTAGCAATCTGAATGGCTTCGCCGACGCCTCACCCGATGTGGTGGATGCGATCCTGGATGAAGGCGCCAAGCTTTCCGAAAGCGTGCTCCAGCCGCTCAACCGCATCGGCGACACTGATGGCTGCACGCGTGCCGCCGACGGTTCGGTCACCACGCCGAAGGGCTTCAAGCAGGGCTTCGACCAGTATCGCCAAGGCGGCTGGATGGGTTTGGCGGTGCCGGAAGAGTTCGGCGGCCAGGGTCTCCCCTACACGCTGCATACCGCCGTTGCCGAATATATGTCGGCCGCCAACATGGCGCTGATGATGTATCCCGGCCTGACGCAAGGCGCGATCGCGGCCATCGTGGCGCATGGCTCGGATGAGCAGAAGCAGCGCTACTTGCCCAAGATGGTGGACGGCACCTGGACCGGCACGATGAACCTGACCGAACCGCATTGCGGCACGGATCTTGGCCTGCTGCGCACCAAGGCGGTTCCATCCGGCGACGGCACCTACAAGATTTCCGGCCAGAAGATCTTCATCTCGGCGGGCGAGCACGACATGGCCGAAAACATCATCCATCTGGTGATCGCCCGCATCGAAGGCGCGCCGGACGGCGTGAAGGGCATTTCGCTCTTCATCGTGCCCAAGTTCAAGCTGAACGAGGATGGCACGACCGGCGAGCGCAACACCGTGTCTTGCGGCTCGCTCGAAGAAAAGATGGGCATCCANNCCGAAGGCTTCCTGATCGGCGCCGAGAATGGCGGCCTCAAAGCCATGTTCGTGATGATGAACGAGGCCCGTCTGGGCGTCGCCCTGCAGGGTCTGGCGGTCGGCGAAGCGGCTTACCAGAACGCCGTGTCTTACGCCCGCGAGCGCATTCAGGGCCGATCGCTATCGGGTGCCAAGGCGCCGGACAAGAAGGCCGACCCGATCATCGTTCATCCCGATATCCGCCGCACGCTGCTGACCATCCGCGCCTTTACCGAAGGCGGCCGGGCGCTGCAGCTCTGGACCGCCTTGCAATCCGACCTCGCGGCGCGCGCCGGCGACGAGAAGGAGCGGCAGGCAGCCGAGGACCTGCTCGGTCTGATGACGCCGGTAGTCAAGGGCGTGCTCACCGACAGGGGTTTCGACCACGCTGTTGCCGCTCAGCAGGTGTTTGGCGGCCACGGCTATATCGAAGAACATGGCATGAGCCAGTTCGTGCGGGATGCCCGCATCGCCATGATCTATGAGGGCGCCAACGGCATCCAGGCGCTCGATCTCGTCGGCCGAAAGCTGGCGCTGAACGGTGGTCGCGCCGTGCAGGCCTTCTTCAAGGAAGTCGGCGCCTTCTGCGAAGACAACCGTGGTGACGAGACCTTGGCACCCTTCACCAAGGCGCTGAAGAAAGGCCTCAACGATCTGCAGGCCGCAACCATGTGGCTGGTGCAGAACGCCATGCAGAAGCCGGATAATGCCGGTGCGGCGTCCACCGATTACATGCACCTCTTCGGACTGGTGGCGATCGGCTATATGTGGGGCCAGATGGCCAAGGCCGCGCAGGAAAAGCTGGCCGAAGGGTCGGGCGACAAGGCGTTCTATGAGACCAAGCTGGTCACGGCCCGCTTCTTCATGGAACGGGCAATGCCGGAAACCGCTACACGCCTTGCGCGCATCTCGGCCGGCGCCGATACTCTGATGGCTTTGCCGGCGGAGGCGTTCTGATCGCGANNGCAACCTAACACTTGATAGGCTGTACCGGGCGACCCCATATCCGCCGACGAGACTGAAGGAAGGAGGATCCGATGTCGAACCCCGCTGCCATTCTTGGCTTACCAAAGCCGCAATGGGCGCGTGATGACGTCGAGATGCTCTACGACATGTCAGTGCGGTTTCTCGGCGAGGAAATCGCCCCGCACTACGAGACCTTCGAGAAAAACGAGATCGTCGACAAGGATGCGTGGCGCAAGGCGGGCGCTGCCGGCTTGCTTTGCGCGTCCATGCCGGAACAATATGGCGGCTCGGGCGGCACCTATGCGCATGAAAGCGCGATCGCGGAAGCGATCGGCCATGTCGGCGTGGATGGGTTCGGCATCGCGCTGCATAATGCGATCGTCGCGCCTTACATCCTGCACTACGGTTCGGAAGAGCAGAAGCAGCGCTGGCTGCCGCGCATGGCGACCGGCGAGCTGATCGGCGCCATTGCCATGACCGAGCCCGGCGCCGGTTCCGACCTGCAGGGCGTGAAGACCACGGCAGTCAAGGACGGCAACCAGTACACGCTGAACGGCTCCAAGACCTTCATTACCAACGGCCAGAACGCCAATCTGATCATCGTCGTTTCCAAGACCGATCCTTCCAAGGGCGCCAAGGGCACCTCGCTGATCGTGGTGGAAGCGGATGAGGTCGAGAGCGGCTTCGAGCGTGGCCGCAATCTCGACAAGGTCGGCCTCAAGGCCAACGACACGTCCGAATTGTTCTTCAACGATGTGCGTGTGCCCACTGCCAATCTGCTTGGCGCGGAAGAAGGCCAAGGCTTTATCCAGTTGATGCAGCAGCTGGCACAGGAACGCTTGCTGATCGGTGCGCAGGCGATCGCCATGATCGAGCGCGCGCTCAGCGTGACGATCGACTACGTCAAGGAGCGCAAGGCGTTCGGCAAAGCCGTCATCGACTTCCAGAACACGCAGTTCAAGCTGGCCGAGCTGAAGACCGAAGCCACCGTCGGCCGCGTCTTCTACAATGACTGCGTGCAGCGCCACCTCGACGGTGGGCTCGATGCCACCACGGCATCCATGGCGAAGTATTGGCTGAGCGATCTGCAATGCAAGATCGTCGATGAATGCCTGCAGCTGCATGGCGGCTATGGCTACATGAACGAATATCCAATCGCGCGCATGTTCCGCGACGCAAGGGTGCAGCGCATTTATGGCGGCACCAACGAAATCATGAAACTGCTGATTGCGCGGAGTCTCTGATGTCGACCCACACGGCAACCATCCGCTGGCGCCAGGACGAGGACGATCATTTCTCGTTGGGACGCTATACGCGCGTGCATGAAATCAGCTTCGATGGCGGCACCACGATCCAGGCCTCCGGTGCGCCCGCCAATGTGCCGGCACAGTTCTCCAGCGAGACCTCGGTCGATCCGGAAGAACTGTTCGTTGCCTCGCTGTCCTCCTGTCACATGCTGTGGTTCCTCGATCTGGCGCGGCGCGCAGGCGTCGAGATCCTGTCCTACGAGGACCAGGCCGAGGGCGTGATGGAGAAGGATGCCGAGGGCCGCACATCCATCACAAGGGTGACGCTGCGGCCTCGCATCGAAAGCGCTGCCGCGCCCGAACAGCTCGCCGAGCTGCACAAACAAGCGCACGACGCCTGCTTCATCGCTAATTCCGTCAAGACGGCCGTGACCGTCGAACCCGCTTCCTAAAGGAGACATCGATCATGGCCGACGCCTATATCTATGACGCCGTTCGCACCCCGCGCGGGCGCGGCAAGAAGGACGGCTCGCTGCATGAGGTGCCGGCCGTGCGGCTCGGCGCGCGGATGCTGGAAGCGGTGCGCGACCGCAACGGACTGGACACCGCTCACGTCGACGACATCATCTTCGGCTGCGTCGATCCTGTCGGTGAAGCCGGTTCGGTAATCCCGCGCTCGGCCGCTTTCGAAGCCGGCTATGACATCAAGGCCCCGGGCATGCAGATCTCGCGCTTCTGCGCGTCGGGTCTTGACGCCATCAACCTGGGTGCGGCCAAGATCGCGCAAGGCGCCGACGACATCGTGATCGCCGGCGGCGTGGAATCGATGTCGCGCGTCGGCATGGGCATGTCGGGCGGCGCCTGGTTCATGGACCCTTCCGTCGGTTTGCCAGCCTGGTTCATGCCGCAGGGCGTGTCCGCCGACCTGATCGCCACGCGCTACGGCTTTTCGCGCGACGATGTCGACGCTTATGCGGTGGAAAGCCAGAAGCGCGCGGCCAAGGCCTGGGAAGACGGCCGCTTCAAGAACTCGGTTGTTCCGGTCAAGGACCAGAACGGCATGACCATTCTCGACCATGACGAGCATATGCGCCCGACCACCGACATGCAGTCGCTGGCTTCGCTCAACCCGTCCTTCGTCATGCCCGGCGAAATGGGCGGCTTTGATGCGGTGGCCGTGCAGCGCTATCCCGAACTCGAAGGGATCAATCACGTCCACCATGCGGGCAACTCCTCCGGCATCGTGGATGGCGCGGCCGCCGTGCTGCTCGGCTCCAAGAAGGCCGGCAAAGCGATGGGCGTAAAGCCCCGCGCCCGTATCCGCGCTTTCTCCAACATCGGTTCCGAACCGGCTATGATGCTGACGGGCCCAGTCGACGTGACCGAAAAGCTGCTCAAGCGCGCCGGCATGAAGCTGTCAGACATAGACCTGTTCGAACTCAACGAAGCCTTCGCCGCCGTGGTGCTGCGCTACATGCAGGCCTTCGACATCGACCACAAAGACATCAACGTGAATGGCGGCGCCATTGCCATGGGCCATCCGCTGGGTGCCACCGGCGCCATGATCCTCGGCACGCTGCTCGACGAGATGGAACGCCGCGACGTCAATGTCGGCCTCGTCACCCTGTGCATCGGTGCCGGCATGGGCACGGCCACCATCATCGAGCGAGTTTGAGCGGGGAGTTCAGAACATGGCTGATTACACCAACTTCACCGTCGAAACCGATGCCGAGGGCTTGGCGCTCGTTACCTGGGACATGCCGGACCGTTCGATGAACGTCTTCACCGAAGACGCGCTGCGTGAGCTGGACGGCATCATCGATGACGTCACCAAGGACGAAGCGATCAAGGGCTCGGTGTTCACCTCGGGCAAGGAGACCTTCTCCGGCGGCGCTGACCTCACCATGCTCAAGGACATGACGGCCGAGTTCGCGCGCCTTGAGGCTGAGGATAAGGACAAAGCGGTCGCCTTCCTTTACGACCGCGCCGGCGCGATGAGCCGCATCTTCCGCAAGCTCGAAACGTCCGGCAAACCGTGGGTGTCGGCGATCAACGGCACCTGCATGGGCGGCGCGTTCGAGCTGTCGCTCGCCTGCCACGGCCGTATTGCCGCCGATAGCGACACGGTGAAGATGGCGCTGCCGGAAGTGAAGGTCGGCATTTTCCCGGGCGCCGGCGGCACCCAGCGCGTGCCGCGTCTTGCCAACACGCAAGATGCCCTGCAGATGCTGACCTCAGGCCAGACGCTGACGCCGAAAAAGGCGAAGAGCATGGGCCTGATTACCGAAATCGCCGCGCGCGATGCGCTGGTGGCGGTGGCCAAGAGCCTGATCAAGAACGGTTTGAAGCCGGTTCAGCCTTGGGACGAGAAGGGCTTCAAGCTGCCCGGCGGTCCGGTTTATTCAGCCGCCGGCGCCAACCTCTTTCCGCCGGCCATCGCCATTGCGCGGCGGGAAACCTCAGGCAACTATCCGGCTGTGATGGCGATCCTGAAGAGCGTTTACGAGGGCCTGCTGGTGCCCTTCGACACAGCGCTGCGCATCGAGCTGCGTTATTTCGTCGAGATCATGCAGACCACCGAAGCGGCGATGATGATCCGCTCGCTGTTCGTGTCGCTGCAGGAGCTGAACAAAGGTGCGCGACGGCCGGCCGGCCAGCCGGAAACGAAATTCACCAAGATCGGCGTGCTCGGTGCCGGCTTCATGGGCGCCGGCATCGCCTATGTCACGGCCAAGGCCGGCATTCCGGTGGTGTTGCTCGACCGCGACATGGACGCCGCCAACAAGGGCAAGGCGCATTCGGAAAGTCTGGTCGACGGTCAGATCAAGAAGGGCCGCGCAACGGCTGAGGACAAGGACAAGCTCCTGTCCCTCATCACGCCGACTGCCGATTATGCCGACCTCAAAGGCTGCGACCTGATCGTGGAAGCCGTGTTCGAGGATTCGGAAATCAAGAAGGGCGTGACAGCCCAGGCGGAAGCCGTGATCGCCAAAAACGCGATCTTTGCCTCCAACACCTCGACCATTCCGATCACCGGTTTGGCCAAGAACTCCAAGCGGCCGGCCAACTTCATCGGCATCCACTTCTTCTCGCCGGTCGACAAGATGATGCTGGTGGAGATCATTCTCGGCAAGAAGACCGAGGATAAGGCGATTGCGGTGGCGATGGACTTCGTGCGCGCCATCAAGAAGACGCCGATCGTGGTCAACGACACGCGCGGCTTCTACGTCAATCGCTGCGTGCTGCGTTATATGTCGGAAGCCTACAAGATGCTGATCGAAGGCATTCCGGCGCCGATGATCGAAAACGCCGCCAAGCTCGCCGGCATGCCGGTCGGGCCCTTAGCGCTGACCGACGAAACCGCGGTCGATCTCGCGCAGAAAATCATGAAGCAGACCGTGCGCGACCTTGGGCCCAAGGCCGTCGATCCCGCCCAGCTCGACCTCATCAACGAGATGGTCGACAAGCATGATCGCAAGGGCCGCAAGAACGGCAAGGGCTTCTATGATTATCCCGCCAAGCCCGCCAAGAAGTCGCTCTGGCCGGGGCTCAAGGATCTCTACAAACAGAAGAAGCCGGAAGACGTTGACATCGAGGAGGTCAAGCAGCGCCTCTTGGTGACGATCGCGTTGGAAGCCGCCCGCGTCATGGAAGAAGGCATCGTGGTGGATCCGCGTGAGGCCGATGTCGGCTCCATCCTCGCCTTCGGCTTTGCGCCTTATACCGGCGGCGCACTGTCCTATATCGACGGCATGGGCGCCAAGAAGTTCGTGAAGCTCGCAAAATCCCTGCAGAAGAAATACGGCGCGGACTTCAAGGCACCGAAGCTGCTGCACGACATGGCCGACAAGGGCGAAACCTTCTACGAGCGCTTTGATCCCTACACCAGTACGCCGCCGCAGAAGCAGGCGGCGTAAGGGGCGACACGATGTATGTCTGGGCGCGGCTGGCGCGGACGCTGGCCTCGTCGGGCAAACGAGGTCCTTACCGCATGGGCGGCGAAAGCCGCCTTCGCTTCCGCTGTTTGCCGTCCGACATCGACTTCAACCTGCATCTCAACAATGCGCGCTACATGATGCTGGCCGATGTCGGCCGCATCGACATCTTCAACCGCAGCGGGTTGATCAAGCTTGCCCGCGAACGCGGTTGGGCGCCAATGTTGGGCGGCTTGCAAACCGTGTTTGTGCGCGAGATCAAGCTGTGGAAGCGGTTCGAACTGGTGTCCACTCTGGAAACCTGGGCCGACACGCAGATCATCGGACGCCATCGCTTCGTGATCGACGGCGATGTGACCGCCGCAATCGTGCTGACCACAGGCGGCATCTATGACGCACGAAGCCGCGCTTTCGTGCCGATCCAGGATGCGGTCGCGGCGCTCGGCATCGACGCCATCCCGCGTGAGCCAACGGAGGCTGAAGCGATCTTCATGGCCTCGCATACCGGTTTGCGGGCGATTGCTAAGGCGGGTGGCTGAGCGCGCATCGGACTGGACAAGCGCCGCCGACGCACCTACAAAGAATCAGGACTTTTTTCCTCTTATCAGCAATGAGCAGAGCCATGCTCTCGCATGAAAAAGTATGGGCGGCGATTGATGCTCTGGCGGCACGCCATGCGCTGTCGGCGTCCGGTCTGGCGAAGAAGGCCGGCCTTGATTCTACCGCCTTCAACAAATCCAAACGCCAATCCGTTGATGGTCGCCCTCGCTGGCCTTCCACCGAGTCGCTTGCCAAGATCATGGCCGCGACCGGGTCGTCCTTGGACGAGTTCATGGGGTTCATCACGAAAACGGCCGACGTGGCCGCAATCAAACATAAGCCGGCTAAAGGCGTACCGTTAGTCGGATTCGCACAGGCAGGTGCGGGCGGCTACTTCACGGATGCTGGCTTCCCCGTCGGACAAGGCTGGGAAACGGTCGAGGCGCCTGCGATCGTGCCGGAAGGTGGCTATGCCCTCGAAGTGCAGGGCGATTCCATGCTGCCGCTATATCGCCACGGCGACCGGCTGATCGTGGATCCCAATGCGATGGCTCGCAAGGGTGATCGCGTGGTGGTAAAAACCACGGGCGGCGAGGTGACGGCCAAGATTCTGGTGCGGCGCACGACCGACCTGGTGGAACTGCATTCGCTCAATCCCGAGCATCCCGATCGCACGATCCCGCTTAACGATGTCGAGTGGATCGCGCGCATCGTCTGGGCCAGCCAGTAGGTCATGCAGCGGCGGCTCAGCACCACCGGGTTTACCGGACTTGTCGGCGGTGGGCTGATCCTGTTCTGCGCCGCGATTTTCGCGTCGGGCCTTCATATCAAGGCACGCGAGGCGTCACCGTCGGTGACTGTTGAAGACGTGCCCTTCATGCCCGATCCAGCAATGGACGATGACGATGCTGCCGCCATGGCCGAAGCCGCCGGCATTGAGAGCTCGCCGGATGATGGTGGCGCAGTCTTGCCGCTCGAGCCGGAAACCGTGCCTGAGCAGACCGCCCTACCGCCGCCTTCACCTGCCGAGGCCAGCGCTGCTGTACCCGATGGGTGGAAGCCGAAGCTGCTTTATCGCCCGACTGCCAGTGCCGCCGGCCGCATCGAAGCGCAGGGCTATCAGATCGGAATTGCCGACATCGAGCCGGTGGATCCCGGCGAAAGTTGCGGCGAAGGCGCCAATGCCTGGCCGTGCGGAACCGCCGCCCGCACCCAGTTCCGCCATCTCCTGCGCGGTCGTGCGCTAACCTGCACCGTACCGGATAGAGCGCCGGCTGAAGCAATCGAAACCACGTGCAGCGTCGGCGGCGAAGATGTCGGCACGTGGCTGGTTGCGCAAGGTTGGGCACGGGCCAGCGAAGGTGGCGCACTGGCTGATGCGGGCGATCAGGCGCGTGATGCCGGTCGCGGCATCTATGGCAGCAAGCCGGTTCTGCCGGCAGTCGAGGTCAACACAGGTTCCGGCCTTGAACTGCCGGTGCCGCCATCGGCGCCAAGCATCATCGCGCCTGCGCCCCAGGCCGCAGCGCCTTCGATCCCTGACAATCGGGGCGCGTTTCCGCCTGCCCCGACCTTACCGGTCCAGTAAGCCTTCGCTTACTTCAACTCGCCGGCTAGCGCCTTGGCGATTAGCGCCCGCGTTTCTTCGATGCCGTAAAGCGCAGCAAACGACCCGAAGCGTGGGCCGCGTTCCTGGCCGATCAGCACCTGATAGATCATCGCGAAGAAAGCGACCGAGACGCCCGGCCCGCCTTCCGGGCTCTTCTTGCTATGATCCTGATAGCGCTCGATGCGGCGCGCGACGTTGAGCGCCGCGTTCTGGATCGCCTCACCGTCCGAACCCGCTGGCAGTTGGCCGAGCGTGTCTGACAGCGCGGCCAGCGCCTCACGCTCGACCTCGTCGGCAGCGCGGAACGTCTTGGTCGGCTTCACGAAATCGTCGAAGTAGCGGATGGCATAGCCGGTCAGCCGGTCGAGCTCCGGATGAGTCTGTGCCGTCACGCCCGGCGCATAGCGCGAGATGAAGCCCCACAGCACATCCTTGTTCTGCGCGTTGGAAGCGCTGACCAGGTTGAGCAGCAGCGCAAACGGCACCGGCAGCTCAACCTCGGGCGGATTGCCGCTGTGGATGTGCCAAACGGGGTTGTCGAGCTTCGCCTTGGCATCCTGGCGACGATAGGCGGAGAGATAGGTGTAATATTCGTCCACTGCCTTCGGGATGACGTCGAAATACAAGCGCTTCGCCGTGCGCGGTTTCTGGAACATGTAGAGCGACAGGCTTTCGGTCGGCGCGTAAGCCAGCCACTCGTCGATGGTGATGCCGTTGCCCTTGGACTTCGAGATCTTCTCGCCATTCTCGTCGAGGAACAGCTCGTACACGAAATGCTCTGGCGGCTTACCGCCCAGGATGGAGCAGATCCGGTCGTAGATCACCTGGTTGGTCTGGTGGTCCTTGCCGAACATCTCGAAATCCACGTCGAGGGCTGCCCATCGCATGCCGAAATCCGGCTTCCATTGCAGCTTCACGCGCCCGCCGGTGATCGGCAACGTGGTTTCCTCGCCGTCCTCGTCGTCGAAGGTGATGGTGCCTTCCATCGCATCGACATTCTTCATCGGCACGTAAAGCACGCGGCCGGACTTTGGCGAGAGCGGCAGGAAGGGGCTGTAGGTCGCCTGACGCTCGGCGCCCAAGGTCGGCAGCATCACCTTCATGATCTGCTCATAGCGCTCGGCGGCCAGAAGCAGCATCGCGTCGAAGCGACCCTGCTTGTAGTATTCGGTGGCGCTGGCGAACTCGTAATCGAAGCCGAACGTATCGAGGAAGCGGCGGAGCATCGCATTGTTGTGGTGCCCGAAGCTCTCGTAATCGCCGCCGAACGGGTTCGGCACCGAGGTCAGGGGCTTGTGCAGATGCGGCTCGAGGAAGGCGCGATCCGGCACGTTGTCCGGAATCTTGCGCATGCCATCCATGTCGTCGGAAAAGCACAGCAGCTTCGTTGCTACCTTGTTTTCGGTCAGCACATGAAAGGCATGGCGCACCATCGTGGTGCGCGCGACTTCACCGAACGTGCCGATATGCGGCAGGCCGGACGGGCCGTAGCCCGTTTCAAACAGGATGGTCTGCGGGAGATCGCGCCCTTCGTAGCGCTTGATGATCTTTTTCGCTTCTTCGAACGGCCAGGCTTTGCTCACGCCCGCGGCTTCGAGAACCTCGGGTGAAAGCTGCATGGACGTTGGCAAGGCGGAAGACATCGTGTTGATCCCTGGGAAAATGAGCGGAATGGGCCGTTGAACGGGCGGAAACCGCGACGTCCTTCGCTTAAGCGGCCTAAGCGCCAGCGTCAATCCAAGGTTTAGGCCACGGCTTTTAAGCCATCCCGTTCAGAAGAAGCTGACGGGGAAGTAGCGCAGATAAAGCTCGGCAAACGTGCCCTTCGTGCCGATCTCGTGCAGCGCATAATCCAGCGCCTGCTTGAGTTCGGGACGGTCGACCGGCACAGCGACAGCGAGGCCCTGTCCGAGATATTCCGGCGCGAGATAAGGACCGCCAACAAAGGCGCAGCAATCGCCGGCCTCGCTTTCGGTCAGCCAGAAGCTCATGCGCATGCCGTCGCCGAAAGCGAGATCGATCATGCCGGTCTGAACGGCGGCGAGCATGGCGTCGAAGTCGTCGAAGCTTTGTGCGGTCGCAGACGGGAAGTAGTCGCGCAGCATACGCTCATGCGCAGAAGCGGTGATGACGCCGATCGTCTTGCCCGCGAGCGCGGCGCGCGTCGTTTCCGGCGCATCACCCTGACGCCCGACGAAGCGGGCCGGGAAGCTCAGATAGGGTCGCGAGAAGGCATATTTCTCGCGATTCTCGCTGCTTACCGCCAGGCCCGATAACAGCGCCTCGCCTTCGCCGTCGGCTAGCGCCTTCGCATGCTCGTTCCAGGGTAGCGCCTGGATCTGGCAGCGATCGGTGATGGCGAGTTCGGCACAGATGGCGCGGGCGAGATCGACATGGAAGCCGCTCAACCGACCGGACGCATCGATGAAAGAGAAGGGCGGGAAGTCGGTGGTGGTGACGAAGCGCAGCCGCTTCAACTCGCTTAGATCTGGCTTCACCAACCGCTCGCGCGTATCCCAGAAGCTCGGGATCGCCGGATCGGCTTTTACCGGTGACGGCAACAGGACCAGAGCCGAAGCCAGAAGAAGAAGGCAGGAAGCCAGATGGCGGCGCATGGGAAACTCCGGGCGGCGCGGCGATGATGCCCGAGGGGTGCCCGCTCCGGCGCAGCCTGTCAATCGCGCCGTGCGCTTAGTCGACCGGATCGAAGGCGATGATGAAGATCGAAGCCGAGAGGCTGCCGCCGATATCGACCCGCACACGGCTCGGCAGAAGCACGGCATCGAGTGCCTTCAGCTCGATCTTTTCGCCTCCTGTGACCAGATCGATCTCACCCTCGTGGCAAAGCAGCAGGGTCAGTTCGGCATCGAGGTCGCCAAGATCATCAAGCGTGCCGCGCCGCACCGTATGGCGAAAGGCGCCGCGCCGGGTCATCACGTTGAGGTCGGTGATCGGCCCGGCGATCAGCCGGGCGCTGGTATGCGTGTCGGCGGGGAACGCGAACGGCTCGCTGTCGCGATCGAGGCGGACTTCCTCCTGACCGGATACGGCCAACTCGATCCCCTCGCCTTGCAGAACGCTCAGCGTGCGGTCGATGTCTGGAAAGGTCGAAAATGGCCCGTCTTCCACCACATCGGCCATGGACACGCGCCACTCGAAGTCGTCGAGCCCTGCATTAGGAGGAAAGACCGCAATTTCCGTGGTCTCTCCCTTTCCGTTCTTCCAGGGCATGCGGCGGTAATCGGCGGCGCGTAGGATTTTCATGGTACGGAACTAGCCGAGGATCCCCGGCAGGTTCAACCCATTCTCCCTGGCGCAGTCGATCGCCTCGTCATAGCCGGCATCGGCATGGCGCATCACGCCGGTGGCCGGATCGTTCCAAAGAACGCGCTCCAGACGGCGATCGGCGTCTTCCGTGCCATCACACACGATCACCATGCCGGAATGCTGCGAAAAGCCCATGCCGACGCCGCCGCCGTGGTGCAGGCTCACCCAGGTCGCGCCGCCCGCGGTATTCAGCAGGGCGTTAAGCAGCGGCCAGTCGGACACCGCGTCGGAGCCATCCTTCATAGACTCGGTTTCGCGGTTGGGCGAGGCGACGGAACCGCAGTCGAGATGGTCGCGGCCAATCACTATCGGCGCTTTCAGCTCGCCGTTGCGCACCATCTCATTGAACGCCAGTCCGGCCAGATGGCGCTCGCCCAGCCCCAGCCAGCAGATACGCGCCGGCAGACCCTGAAAGGCGATGCGCTCCTGCGCCATATCGAGCCAGCGATGCAGGCTTTTATGCTGCGGAAACAGCTCCTTAAGCTTCGCATCCGTTTTGTAGATATCCTCCGGATCGCCCGACAGCGCCACCCAGCGGAACGGCCCTTTGCCCTCGCAGAACAGCGGACGAATATAGGCCGGCACGAAGCCCGGGAAATCAAAGGCGTTCTCGACCCCCTCATCCAGCGCCACCTGACGAATATTGTTGCCGTAGTCCACCGTGGGGATGCCCATATGGCAGAAGTCGAGCATCGCCTGAACGTGCACCGCCATCGAGGCGCGCGCAGCTTTTTCCACCGCCTTCGGCGCGCTGGCGCGTTCGGACTGCCAGCGCGCCACGTCCCAGCCGATCGGCAGATAGCCGTTGACCGGGTCGTGCGCGGAGGTCTGATCGGTCACAATATCGGGCTTGAGGCCGCCCGCGCGGGCGCGTTTCACCATCTCCGGCAGGATCTCGGCGGCGTTGCCCAGCAGGCCGACGGAGATCGCCTGTTTCGCCTGCGTCGCCTCGTCAATCAGCTTCAGCGCCTCATCCAGCGTGTAGGCTTTGTGATCGACATAGCGAGTGCGCAGACGGAAATCGATGCGCGACTCCTGACACTCAATCGCTAAAACGCAGGCCCCTGCCAGCACGCCGGCCAGCGGCTGGGCGCCGCCCATGCCGCCGAGGCCCGCGGTGAGGATCCAGCGGCCGGCAAGATCGCCGTGATAGTGCTGTCGTCCCGCTTCAGCAAAGGTCTCAAACGTTCCCTGCACAATGCCCTGAGCACCGATGTAGATCCATGAGCCGGCGGTCATCTGGCCATACATCATCAGGCCGGCGCGATCCAGCTCATGAAAGTGATCCCAGTTCGCCCAGTGCGGTACCAGGTTGGAGTTAGCCAGCAGCACGCGCGGTGCATCGGCATGAGTGCGAAACACGCCCACCGGTTTGCCGGACTGGATCAGCAGCGTCTCATCCGGCTGCAGCAGGCGCAGTGAGCGCAGGATCTGCTCAAAACAGGGCCAGTTACGTGCGGCCTTGCCGATCCCGCCGTAGACCACCAGATCGTCCGGACGCTCGGCGACATCAGGATCAAGGTTATTCTGGATCATGCGCCAGGCGGCTTCGATAAGCCAGTTAGCGCAGTGCAGTTCACTTCCGTGCGGGGCACGGATTTCGCGGGCCACGGCCTGCGTCAGGGTATCGCTCATGATCGGTTCCTTAGTGCTGGTTCTGGCGCTGGCTCGGCAGCAACGTTTTTAGCGCCTCAGGCCACTGTGCGTCAGCGGCCCACAGACGCATCGCCTCAATATCGGGTGCCAGCAGGCGGTCGCTGGCAAGAAATGCCACCCTGGTGCGGATGCGCTGCATCTCCTGTTCAAGTACGGCTGAACTCTGCAGCGGCCGGTGAAACTCAATGCCCTGGGCGGCCGCCATCGCTTCAATGCCGACCACCGCCGCGGTGTTAAAACACATCTCTCCGAGACGGCGTGCTGCATAGGTGGCCATAGAGACGTGATCTTCCTGATTGGCCGACGTAGGCAGACTGTCTACGCTGCCGGGGTGCGCCAGCGACTTGTTTTCTGACGCCAGCGCGGCAGCGGTCACCTGGGCAATCATAAAGCCGGAGTTCACGCCGCCATCCTGTACCAGAAAAGGCGGCAGGCCGGAGAGGCCGCTGTCCAGCAGCAGCGCCAGACGGCGCTCAGAGATAGCCCCTATTTCGGCCACGGCGAGGGCAATAATGTCAGCAGCAAACGCCACCGGCTCGGCGTGGAAGTTGCCGCCGGAGATCACCTCACCGCTGTCGCTGAAAACCAGCGGGTTATCAGAAGCGGCATTAGCCTCAGTCTGCAGCACGCGCGCGGCGTGGCTGAGATTATCAAGGCAGGCGCCCATGACCTGCGGCACGCAGCGAATGGAATAGGGATCCTGAACGCGTCCGCAATGGGTATGCGACTGCAGGATCCCGCTGCCGGTAAGCAGCGAGCTGACGGCGGCGGCAACAGCGATCTGGCCAGGCTGGCCGCGCGCCTGATGGATACGCGCATCATAAGGTTTAACGGAGCCTTTGATCGCTTCCAGCGAGAGCGCGCCCGCCATCAGCGCGGCAGAGAAAATATTTTCCGCTTCAAACAGGCCGCGTAGCGCCAGGGCCGCAGAAACCTGGGTGCCGTTCAGCAGCGCCAGTCCCTCTTTCGGCCCGAGCACAATCGGCGTCAGACCGGCGCGCGCCAGGCCTTCCGCTGCCGGCAGGCGTTCGCCTGCAATGCGCACCTCACCTTCACCCAGCAGCATCAGCGACAGGTGCGCCAGCGGCGCCAGATCGCCGGACGCGCCCACTGAGCCTTTCGCCGGAATACAGGGCATAACCCCGGCGTTAAACAGCGCCAGCAGGGCGTCCACCAGCTCAATGCGTACACCGGAATGGCCGCGCGCCAGACTGATAATCTTGCTGGCGATCACCAGGCGCGTGACGTTATCCGGCAGCAGATCGCCCAGACCGACGCTGTGCGACAGCACCAGATTACGCTGCAGCTCAGCCAGGCGGGCGGCAGGGATTTGCGTCTGTGCCAGCTTGCCAAAGCCGGTATTGATGCCATACACCACGCTGCCGGACGCGACGATCTCTTTGACGGTAGTATGGGCGCGGTGCACAGCACTGCGCGCCGCGGGCGTCAGCTGTAACGTCACCGGCTGCTGATAGATAGTACGCAGGGTTGCGAGATCCACCTCGCCGGGTTCCAGGCAGATTTCCTGCAGTGCATGCGACATGATCTACTCCTGTATATACAAGTAAGTGGCAGGCGCAGTAATACGCCGTAACGCCGGGCGTTATAGAACTCGCCTGCAGTAAGCCGAGTGAAGCACAGGTACGTTATTCCTGTCTATACAAGTAGCAAACGCTATGCCAGTTTCCCTGTAATTTGTGAAATGTGCCGCACTGCAGGTGAGCAGGTCAGGGAGTCAATCTGCTGCACGTTAAAGCAGCAGCCTCTGCACCCGACGTGACCGGACTGCACCACTGCATGTCTATACATCTGCCCGCCGGACCAGTAAACTTTCCTTCTCAGAGCAGAAAGGAACAGCAGATGACCGAGCAAACGGCACTGGCGCAGTTAGCCGCCGCCATGGGCGATGAACCGGCACCGATTTACCAGCGCGTCAAGCAGGCGATTATCAGCCAGATCCGTGCCGGAGAGTGGAAAGCCAGGCAGCGCGTACCCTCAGAGAGCGAGCTGGTCAGCGAGCTGGGCGTCAGCCGGATGACCATCAACCGCGCGCTGCGTGAACTCACCGCTGAAGGTTATCTGCTGCGTATGCAGGGTGTGGGTACGTTTGTCGCAGAGATGAAGGGCTACACGGCAATGCTGGAAGTGCATAACATTGCGGATGAGATTGCGCAGCGCGGTCATCAGCATCGCTGCCAGATCCTGACGCTGGCGCAGGGGCGGGCAGATCCGGAGCAGGCGGCGCTGCTGGGTATGCGCACCGGCCAGCCGCTGTTTCATTCGCTGATGGTGCACTATGAAAACGACCTGCCGGTGCAGCTGGAAGATCGTCTGGTGAACCCGCAGATGGCGCCTGACTATCTGCAACAGGATTACCATAGCGTCACCCCCTATACCTATCTGATGCGGGTCGCGCCGCTGACCGCCGGCGAGCATATTGTTGAGGCGGTACTGCCCGATTTGCGCCAGCGCAGGCATCTGGCGCTGGAAGAGCATGAACCCTGTTTATTGATCCGGCGTCAGACATGGAGCGACAGTAAGATCGTGACCTATGCGCGGCTGCTCTATCCCGGCTCACGCTATAAGCTGCTGGGACGTTTTAAAGGACACGGCTGAGCCGGCACCAGAGCAGCAGGGCATCGCAGCTCTGCGGTGCCAGCGTCAGCGCCTCATCCAGCCACCAGATCCCCTGCG
>DCDI01000143.1:18389-18514 GCA_002316345.1 Phyllobacteriaceae bacterium UBA1059
ATCACCCGATCCACGCCAGGAAACAGCGAAAAAGGGCCGCTGGCGTCAAGCGTGGCGATGCTGGCCCGCCAGCCAAAATCCGCCGCGCCGGGCGGAAAGCTGACAATTTCGCGCGTCTCGCCGCC
>DCDI01000117.1 GCA_002316345.1 Phyllobacteriaceae bacterium UBA1059
ATGGCCGACCTGGACGCCGCCGGCCGAAATGCGGGCGCGTGAAAAAGCAAAGGGCAAGATCCTGCCCGTGACCATGGAAGGCGGGCCAGCCAATCCACTCGGCGCGCGCGCGCTGTATCTCGGCTCCACGCTTTATCGCATCCACGGCACCAATGCGCCCTGGACCGTCGGCACCAATGTGTCGTCCGGCTGCATCCGCATGCGTAACGAAGATGTCACCGACCTCTATGAGCGCGTGAGGATCGGCACCAAGGTCGTCGTGATATGAGTTTCGGCGGGGGAAAGAGCTGGTTCCGCTAGTTTAGACGCAATTGCCGGACGCAAAACCGCTCCGCACTTTTGCTTGAATTGCTCTAGACAGCTTGCCGGTTCGAAACTGCCACGGGTCGTTCCTCCAGTCCGACCCGGCTGCGCGCGCGAGGTGGGGACTTCGTGACGCGAAAAAAGGGCGACGCGCCGCAAATCGCGTCGCCCTTTTTCTTGCGTGCCGCTAGGCTCCCGCTTGCCGGTAATCAGATGACCGGCCCTTCCTCCAAGGAGCGCGTGATGACCGACGATCCCCGCTATCTCAAGGGCGCGCCTGTCGCCGCACGCATTCTGGCCGAAGTTCGCGAACAGGCGTTGGCGGCAGCGGAAGACGGCTGGAAGCCGAAGCTCGTGTCCATCACCGTCGGCGATGTGGAAGCCGTCGATGTTTATGTCCGCAACCAACGTCGCAAGGCGCAGGCTGCCGGCATCGACTTCGAAGAGCGCAACTTTCCCGCAACCGTCAGTTCTGCCGAACTGGAAGCCTCCATCCACGGCATGAATGCCGATCCGCGTGTCACCGGCATCATCATGCAGAGGCCCCTGCCCGCCACCATTCCCGTGCGGAGCATGCAGCGGGCCATTCATCCTCTCAAGGATGTGGAGGGCATGCATCCGGCTTCCATCGGCAACATCGTTTACAACGAACTCGACCTCGCGCCCTGTACGGCAGCCGCTTCGGTCGAACTGCTGAAGGCAACCGGCCTTGATCTGAAAGGGCTGGAGGTCGTCGTGGTCGGCCACTCGGAAATCGTCGGCAAGCCGATCGCCTTTTTGCTGCTCAGCGAAGGCGCCACCGTCACCGTCTGCCACCACATGACGCGCTCGCTGGCCGCTCATGCTCGTCGCGCGGACGCGTTGTTCGTGGCCGTCGGCAAGCCTCGCCTGATCCGTGCCGACATGGTGAAACCAGGGGCTGCCGTCATCGATATCGGCATCAACACCGAGCGCGCGCCTGATGGGACGCAGCGCGTGGTGGGCGATGTGGACACAGAAAGCGTCAAGGAAGTCGCGTCCTGGATCACCCCCGTGCCGGGCGGCGTCGGGCCGGTTACCGTCTCGATTCTCCTGCGCAACACGATGGTGGCGCTGAAGCGGCAGCGCGACCTTTATGAAGCGAGCTACGGCGCGCGCTAGCTTCAAAGTCTACGAAGGACCAAATTGACCATAGTTCCTGCCGGGCTTACACCGCGATGGTGCCGCGAGAGGGAGCAAGGACATGGCCACGCCGCTGACAATCGCCGAACTGAAGGACGTTGCGCGCCGGCGGGTGCCGAAGATGTTCTTCGATTATGCCGATTCCGGCGCGTGGACCGAAGGCACCTACAAGGCGAACGAGGCTGATTTCGCGGCAATCAAGCTGCGCCAGCGCGTGCTGGTGGACATGACCAACCGCTCGCTCGAAAGCACGATGATCGGCGAGAAGGTGTCGATGCCGGTGGCTCTTTCACCGACCGGCCTGACCGGCATGCAGCATGCCGATGGCGAGATCCTTGCGGCGCAGGCGGCAGAGGCGGCTGGCGTTCCGTTTACGCTGTCCACCATGAGCGTATGCTCGATCGAGGATGTCGCGGCCCATACGACCAAGCCGTTCTGGTTCCAGCTCTACGTGATGAAGGACCGTGAGTTCGTCAAAAGCCTGATCAATCGCGCCCGCGCCGCCGGCTGTTCCGCACTGGTGTTGACGCTGGATCTGCAGATTCTTGGACAGCGGCACAAGGACATCCGCAACGGCTTGTCGACGCCGCCAAAGTTTATCCCGAAGCATATCTGGCAGGTCGCGACGCGGCCTAAATGGGCCTTTGAGATGCTCGGCACCAAGCGTCGCAGCTTCGGCAACATCGTCGGCCATGCGAAAGGCGTCGGCGATCTGTCTTCGCTGTCGTCGTGGACGGCCGAGCAGTTCGACCCGCGACTGTCGTGGGATGATGTCGCCTGGATCAAGGAACAGTGGGGCGGCAAGCTGATCCTGAAGGGCATCATGGATGCGGATGACGCGGTGAAGGCTGCGGAAACCGGCGCCGAAGCGATCATCGTGTCCAATCATGGCGGGCGGCAGCTGGACGGCGCGGCGTCATCCATTTCCGTCTTGCCGGAGATCGTGAAAGCGGTTGGCGACCGTATCGAAGTGCATGTCGATGGCGGCATCCGGTCCGGCCAGGATGTGCTCAAGGCTCTGTGTCTTGGCGCGCAGGGCACCTATATCGGCCGCCCCTTCCTGTATGGACTCGGCGCTTATGGAAAGCGCGGCGTGACCATGGCGCTCGACATCATCCGCAATGAGCTCGACGTCACCATGGCGCTGTGCGGCAAGCGCGACATTCGAGACGTGGGCCCGGAACTCCTTCACCATCGCCTGCCCGTGGTGGCGACCGAGCCGGCAAGGCCGAGCCAATGATGCCGAGCGGCGGCGTTCATCTCGACGATGCGCGTGCGCCTTCGGGCATGCGCATCTATGCCATCGGCGACGTGCATGGCTGCGCCGATCTGCTCGAGGCAATCTATTCCAAGATCGATCGCGAGATCGAACAGGACCAGCCACAGGACTGGCGGATCATCCATATCGGCGATTATGGCGACCGAGGCCCGGACACGAAGCGCGCGCTGGACCTGATCATTGCGCGCAGCAGCGATCGGCGTGTTCTGTCGCTGATCGGCAATCATGATGAAGCCTGGCTGAACTTCCTCGCCGATCCGCACCCGGTCGGCCTGTTCGTGACACATGGCGGCGACACGACGGCGCAATCCTACGGTGTCCAGGTGAACTTTGGCGACGTGCAGGGCCGCAGCCGAGCGCGCGACGCTTTGCTGGCAGCCATGCCGCAGGCTCATCTCGATTTTCTAAGAGGCTTGCCGCGCTCTTTCAGCTTCGGCGATTATTACTTCTGCCATGCGGGCATCCGGCCCGGCGTGGCGCTCGGGATCCAGGATCGCGAAGACCTGATCTGGATCCGGAGAGAATTTCTGACCTATGCGGGATTGCATCCCAAGGTCATCGTGCACGGGCATACGCCAAGTGCCGAACCGGAGATGCTGCCGAACCGCATCAACATCGATACGGGTGCGGTGAAAACCGGGGTGATGAGTGCGGTGGTTCTCGAGGGAGCCACCAAGCGAATCATCGATGTCAGGCAGCAGACTGCCTGACGATCACCTAAGAAGATGACTAGTGCGAGGCGCTGACGCCGTAGCCGTCGACCACCTGCATGTGAACCGAAGCGTCGGCCGTGTAGATGCCGGCGCCCCACAGAGCGATGCCGGAAATCATGATCATGGAGAGGAAGAAGGCGCGCACAGGTTTCATCTCTAGTTTCGATCCGTAAGGCTTGGCATGGACCAGTTACCAACCGGTTCACTGGTTCAACGTCGATCCTGGAAACGGGTTTCATCCCGTTCCGCATTCGCTCGTTGTGATGTAAATTTGCACCACCGGGCTTTCTCCGCCCGGGTTCGCGCAGCCTCTTAAAGGGAAGCGTGATCGCCCGGAAGCGCATGAAGAGCACAGTCCACACACTTCCGTCCGCCGTGCCAAAAATGCCACGGATGGCGTTGCGGAAGGTGTTTTTAGATCAAAGCGGCCCAGGCACGGGCGATCTTTAGCCCGTTGGCATCGGCATCGGCGCCGCGGGTCGCCTGCTCGGCAGCAAAGCGCTCCGGCCAGCCCGGTTCGCAGCCCGCGAGGTAGCCGGCGTTGGTCTCGTTCCAATGGGCGATCAGCTTGCGGTCGGCTTCGAAGTGGAACTGGATGCCGTAAGCGGCACGCCCGATCCTGAAGGCCTGATTATGTGTGGCGTCGTTGCCGGCCAGCCTCGTGGCGCCGCGCGGCAGCACAAAGGTGTCATCGTGCCACTGGAAGGTGGTGAAGGTCGGATCGAGACCGCCCAGCATCGGATCAGCCTCGCCATCTTCCGTTAGCGCAACCTCCTTCCAGCCGAACTCGTGGGTCACGCCGATCAGGTTCTCCGCGCCATAGGCACGCGCCAGAAGCTGGCTGCCGAGGCACACACCAAGCACGGCCCGATCCGACTCGGCATAATCCCGCATGCGCTGGATGAGCTTCGGGAAGTAGGGTGAACCTTCGTCGGCCAGCGCGTTCTGAATCCCACCTAGAACCACCAACGCATTGAACTCCGCATCCGGCAAAGCCTCGCCTTCAAAGGCTTTGCAGATGGTGATCTCCGCGCCGCGCTCGATCAGCGCCGTTTCTATCTGGCCGAGCGTGGTGTCGGCATTGTTCTGGATCACGAGTACGCGCATGAACGGCCTTCCTTCGTCGGGAATCCGCTACCATGCCGCGCGTCGGCCCGGAAGCCGCGCTTGACGTGTTGCGCTCATGCGCTCATGTCCGGGCGATGCGTGCGAACTACAAAATGCAACGGCTCTTCGTGCCCGACGCCCTCACCACCGGCGCCCGCCTGGTGCTGGAAGCGCAGCAAAGCCATTACCTCCTTCATGTCCTGCGTTACGAGCCTGGCGCGGAACTCCTCGTGTTCAACGGCCGCGATGGCGAATGGCTGGCGCGGCTCGGCGTTANNCTCGACGTCGTCGAGCAGACCAGACCGCAGGAACCGCAGCCCGACCTCCTTTACTGCTTTGCGCCCATCAAGGTCGGCCGGCTCGATTATCTCGTGCAGAAAGCCGTCGAGATGGGCGCCGGCACGTTGCAGCCGGTTCTCACCCAGCACACCCAGATGACGCGGCTCAGCGTTGACCGGCTGCAAGCCAATGCAATCGAGGCAACCGAGCAATGCGGCATCCTCGCGCTCCCTGAAGTGCGTGAGCCCTTGAAGTTCGAGCGTCTGCTGGAAGGCTGGGACAAAGATCGCCGGCTGATCTTCTGCGACGAAGATGCGGTCGGCAACAATCCCATGTCCAGCCTCAAGGCTGTCGACGAACGCAAGCTCGCGCTGCTGGTTGGACCGGAAGGCGGCTTCTCGGATGCGGAACGGCGACAGCTGCGCTCCCTGCCCTTCGTAACGGCTATTCCGCTGGGTCCACGCATCCTGCGCGCAGATACCGCAGCCGTTGCAGCCCTTGCCGTCATTCAGGCGACGGTGGGAGATTGGTAAGAACCCGTTGACAAGATGGTCAAGATTATTCGCTTGCCCGGCGGCTGCATAATCTGCAAGCAGACGCCTTGAATTAAGGCCAGGGTACAAAAATGGCGCGTGATACAACCGACTCCCGGCCGATCGAAGGCATGGACGAACTGGTGGACTACCTCGCAGCCGGCAACAAGCCGCGCGAGCAATGGCGCATCGGCACCGAGCACGAAAAATTCCCCTTCTATGTCGATGGGCACGCTCCCGTGCCTTATGGCGGCGATCGCGGCATCCGCGCTTTGCTGGAAGGCATGCAGGGCATGCTGGGCTGGGACCCGATCATCGACGAAGGCAACATCATCGGCCTGGTCGAGCCGACCGGCCAGGGCGCGATTTCGCTCGAGCCCGGCGGTCAGTTCGAACTGTCTGGCGCGCCGGTCGAAACGGTCCACCAGACCTGCCGCGAGGGCAATGCCCATCTGGCGCAGGTGCGCGAGATCGCCGAGCCGCTCGGCATCCGCTTCCTGGGTCTCGGCGGCAGCCCGAAATGGACGCTGGCGGAAACGCCGCGCATGCCGAAGTCGCGCTATGACATCATGACCAACTATATGCCCAAGGTTGGCACTAAGGGCCTGGACATGATGTATCGCTCGTGCACGATCCAGGTGAATCTCGACTTCTCTTCCGAAGCCGATATGCGCCGCAAGATGCAGGTTTCGCTAAAGCTACAGCCGCTTTCCACGGCGCTGTTTGCCAGTTCGCCGTTCACCGACGGCCGCCCGAACGGCTTCCAGAGCTGGCGCGGCGATATCTGGCGCGACACGGACAATCAGCGCTCGGGCGTTTTGCCCTTCTGCTTCTCGCCTGAGTTCGGCTTTGCGGATTACGTCGAATGGGCGCTCGACGTGCCGATGTATTTCGCCATCCGCGAAGGTCGCTACCACGACCTGACCCATGTCACCTTCCGCCAGTTCATGGACGGGGCGCTGCGCAATGAGTTGCCGGATGGCCTGCCCAACATGGGCGATTGGGCAAACCACTTGTCCACGCTCTTCCCCGATGTTCGCCTGAAGCGCTTCCTGGAAATGCGTGGTGCCGATGGCGGCCCATGGCGTCGCATCTGCGCCCTGCCCGCCTTCTGGGTCGGCCTGCTTTATGACGACGAAGCGTTGGATGCCGCCGAAGCGCTGACACGCCACTGGACCTATGAGGACGTGGTCGCAATGCGCGAGGCCGTGCCTGAGCAAGGCCTGTCCGCCCTACTCGACAATCGCAGCCTGCGCGACATCGCTCGTGAAGTGCTCGCCATTTCCCGTCGCGGCCTCGCCAACCGGGCGCGCCTCAACAAGGATGGCTACGACGAAACATCCTTCCTCAGCCCGCTTGACGAAGTGGTCGCGCGTGGCACCACCAGCGCGGAAGACATGGTGAATGCGTTCCACATGCGGTGGGGCGGGTCGATCGAGCCGATCTTCCAGGAATATGCCTACTGATCAGCCTTCGTCTCGGGCCAAGGAGAGCGTGCGGTGCAGGTGCTGAAGTACCGGCTGGCCGGCCTCCTTTTTCTGTCGGTCGGCCTCGGTCTGGGTTGGGCAGGCCTATGGCGCCCGCTTGAAGCTGCCTATGCCGGAGCCGCAAGGGTCGACTGGGATTATCATGCGATTGCGCTGGCACCCTTGACCACGGTCTTCGGGCTATACCTTGCCCTCACCGGCGACCGCGATCCCTACCGCGATGTTGAAAAAGGCACGCTGACCTCGCTGGGCAAGGTGCTGCTGACCGTCATGGCCCTGTCGACTTTTGCCACTTTCATCGCGTTCAAGATGACGTTGGTATCGTTGGGATACGACTGAGGCTCATCCTTCCCCGGGCGCAGCCCTTTAAGCCCAAGCGATCCGGCCTAGGTTCATACCTAACCGGAGGAAACGCTCATGATGCCTTTGTTCGACATGCTCAACAACGCCGATAACGGCAAGGCCATGGAGTTGATGGCGCGCCAATACGGCCTCACTCAGCAACAGGTTCAACTCGCAACCGAAGCGCTGCTGCCCGCCTTCAGCCAGGGCCTCAAGCGTAATGCCAGCGACCCCTACGGTGTCGGCGGCTTCATCCAGGCGATGGCATCGGGCAATCATGCCCGCTACTTCGACAATCCCAATCAGGCACTTGGGCCTGATGGCATGGCCGATGGCAACGGCATTCTCGGCCACCTGTTCGGCTCGAAGGAGCTCAGCCGTGCCGTCGCCGCGCATGCCGCGCAGTCCACTGGCATTGCGCAATCAATCCTGCAGCAGATGCTGCCGGCGCTCGCCAGCATGATCATGGGCGGCCTGTTCAAGCAGTCCACCGGTCAGATGCCGGGCCAGTCCGGCGGCAACGTCATCGGCGACATTATCGAGCAGATGATGCGTGGCGGCCTTGGGGGCGGTATGGGCGGCGGCACATCCTCAGGTGCCGGCACAAATTCGGGCCCGGGCTTCGATCCGTTCAACAACCCCTTCGGCAAGGCCATGAAGGACATGATGACCGGTGGCGGACAAACGAGCCAGAACGCACCGCAGGCCCAGCCAAACAACAACCCGTTTGGCGGAACGCCTTGGGGCAAGATCCTGGAAGGCATGATGGGCGGCGGCGGCATGGGCAGCCAGGCGCAGCCCGAACCGCAGCCTGAGCCAACCAATCCCAGCGGCCGGCCGCGCAACCCTTATGACGATCTGTTCGGCGACATGTTTGAGACCGGCCGCAAGACGCGCGACGACTACCAGAAGGGCACCGAAGCGATCTTTGACAAGTTCCTGAAGGGGATGGAACAGCGCGGCTCTTAAGCCCGTGAAGAGCCTGATGCGTACAACGCGTCAGGCTCACGATGCGTATGCGGGCGGAAGAAACACTCCCTGCCCGCTTGATCCCTAGGAAACGCGGCGCGCCGCCGCTTCGCCGGACTGCCGCGCATCCACGATCGCGGTCAGGCGCGTGATAGGGTCGTTGAACCCGGTTCCGGCCTCCATGACATAATAGCGACGCAAGCCGATGTCGGTCAGCTGTTTGTCCGTCATATCGGTCAGGCGTGCAAAGGCACTTCGATTTCGCAGAAAACGCGTCACAGCCACCGTACGACCAGTCATACGCGCCCATATGGCCGGGCGGGATGCGGCGGGCAGCGTTGTGGCGGACTGGTCGAGCGTCGACATTGCAGGTCTCCTTCAAAGAAGTAACAGGTTTGATCCTGCCCATGCCCCGCAGCACTAGGCTGCACATGTTACAGGGCAGTGACCGTTCGCATGGAACACGCAAAGGAATGGATCGCGCCGATTGATAAATCCAACGAATGTTTCTAATGACTGCCATCAACGCTGCTGATGAAGTTTCAGGAGGCTTTCGCATGGCTATCCCGCTCGATCTCGACCAGTTGCAGACCTTCGTCGCCATCGCCGACACCGGCAGCTTCACCCGTGCCGCAAACGAGGTGCATCGCACCCAATCAGCCGTATCCATGCAGATGCGGCGGCTGGAAGAGCGCATCGGCAAGGCGCTGTTCGAAAAGGATGGGCGCACCAACCGGCTGACTGAAGACGGCGAGAAGCTGCTTGCCTACGCCCGGCGCATGATCCGACTGAACCGCGAAACCATGGCGGCCTTCGACGACACCAGTCTCGAAGGTCAGATTCGCATTGGCACGCCCGACGATTACGCCGACCGCTTCCTGCCGGAGATCATGGCCCGCTTTGCCCGCTCCAATCCACGTGTGGAAATGTCGGTCGTTTGCGAGCCCACCGCCAATCTCGTGGAACTGCTCAAGCGGGGACAAATCGACATCGCTTTAGTGACGCACAGCGCCGGAACCGGTCAGTCCGAGAGCGGGCGCGGGGAGCCGCTGTTGTGGGTCAGCTCCGCGAACCATCCGATCCACGAAGAAACCATTCTGCCGCTCGCAGTTGGCCGCCCGACCTGCATGTGGCGGCGTGCGGCCTGTGATGCGCTGGATGCAAGCGGGCGCGATTATCGCATTCTGTTCACCAGCTGGTCAGCCACCGTCGTGATCGCCGCCGTTCTGTCCGGCCTCGCCGTCTCCGTTCTGCCGGAATGCGCCTTGCGGCCGGGCATGCGCGTGCTCGGCGAAGCCGACGGCTTTGCACCCCTGCCCGACATCCGCATCGGCATCATGCGCGGCCACACACCCGCCGGCCCGTCCGTCATCGTGGAAGCCTTGGCGCGCCATATCAGCGAAAGCCTGGACAACATCTCGCTGCCCATGGTCGAGGATGCAGCAAGCTTCGACTTCACAGGCTTGAGCAAGCGAACGAAGCCGCGCTCGGGTCATCTGGTGACGAACTGGTAGAATCGTCTGCCCGACGATATGTCTTTATCCATGCCCGACCTGCTTTCCCCCGCTCCGCTCACCAACGCCACGGAATATTCCGTCTCGGAGATCTCCGGCGCGCTCAAGCGCACGGTGGAGGATCAGTTCGGCCATGTGCGCGTGCGGGGAGAAATTTCCGGCTATCGCGGGCCGCATTCCTCTGGCCATGCCTATTTCGCGCTGAAGGACGACCGCGCCAAGCTGGAGGCGGTGGTCTGGAAGGCAACGATGGCGAAGCTGCGCTTCCGACCCGAAGAGGGCATGGAAGTCGTCGCCACCGGCAAGCTGACGACCTATCCCGGCTCGTCGAAATACCAGATCGTGATCGACAATCTGGAGCCGGCGGGTGCCGGTGCGCTGATGGCGCTGTTGGAAGAGCGCAAGAAGCGGCTGGCGGCCGAAGGCCTGTTCGACCAAGCGCACAAGCAGGACCTGCCTTTCATGCCTCGTGTGATCGGCGTGGTGACCTCGCCGACGGGCGCCGTGATCCGCGATATTCTTCACCGCATTGCCGACCGCTTCCCGCTGCACGTGATCGTGTGGCCGGTGCGGGTCCAGGGCGAGACGTCTGGCTCGGAAGTCTGCGCTGCAATCAACGGCTTCAACCAGTTGCCGGCCGACGGGCCGATCCCCCGGCCGGATGTCATCATCGTGGCGCGCGGTGGCGGCAGCCTTGAGGACCTTTGGGGCTTCAACGATGAATCCTGCGCCCGCGCCGTTTCGCATTCGCAGATCCCGCTGATTGCAGCCGTCGGCCATGAAACGGACTGGACGCTGATCGACCTCGTGGCCGATCGCCGCGCTCCGACACCCACCGGCGCGGCCGAGATGGCTGTGCCCGTGAAGGCCGAGCTCGAAGCGCGCATCGCCTCGCTTGGCGCGCGGCTCAGGGGCTGCATGTCGCGT
>DCDI01000114.1:0-36037 GCA_002316345.1 Phyllobacteriaceae bacterium UBA1059
CGGAAGTCATCTACAACACGGCCTCGGAAGACTGGTCCGGCGTACTGCGTTTCGAGCACAAGTTCTGAAGCGATCAAGCCTTTGATCGGCTGACAGGTTTGTTGCGGCGATCGGCAATCCTCGGTAAGCCAGATCGACTGTCAGACAGGTTTTGCCATGCCGCCCCATCTCACTGCGCTTGCCGACTCGTTGCCGTCCACCGTGNNGTGCCGTTCGTCGGACCGGAAACCCAGGAACGAAACAACGGACGCCCTTTCAGAGCGCGCCTTGGCGCCAATGAAAATGGCTTTGGCGCGTCGCCCAAAGTGGCTGCGGCCATGGCTGCCGCCGCTGGCGATATGTGGAAGTATGGCGATCCCGAAAACTACGATCTGACACAAGCACTGGCGCAGCATCTCGGCATCGAGCCCAGTCATATCGCGGTGGGTGAAGGCATTGACGGCCTGCTCGGGCTAGCGGTGCGGCTCTTCGTGGAACCCTGCGCCACAGTGGTCACCTCGCTGGGCGGTTATCCCACCTTCAACTACCATGTCGCAGGCTTCGGCGCGCAGCTGCATACGGTGCCTTACAAGGGCAACCACGAAGATCCCGAAGCCCTTCTGGCCGCCGTGCTGAAGATCAAGCCGGCAATGGTGTATTTCGCCAACCCCGACAATCCGATGAGCACCTGCTGGCCGGCCGAGGACGTCGTCCGCATGATTGAAGGCGTACCGGATGATGTCATGCTCATCCTCGACGAAGCCTATGGCGAGTTCGCGCCGGCCGGCACGCTACCGCCGATCGACCTTATCCGGCCGAACATGCTGCGCATGCGCACCTTCTCCAAGGCTTACGGCCTGGCCGGCATGCGCTGCGGCTATGCCATCGGCGAGGCGGAAGTGATCCGCGCCTTCGATAAAGTACGCAACCACTTCGGCATGTCACGCATGACGCAGGTCGCAGCGTTGGCTGCGCTTGAAGACCAAGCGCATCTGGCGGAAACGGTGAAAAAGGTGGAGCGCTGCCGCGAGCGATTGACCCGCATCGCTGAAGAGAACGGTCTTTCCGCCCTGCCCTCGGCTACCAACTTCGTGGCGATCGACTGCGGGTCTGATGGCGCTTATGCCTTGCGCGTTCTGCAGGAACTCGGCCGACGCGACATCTTCGTGCGCAAGCCGATGACTCCGGGTCTTGATCACTACATTCGCGTCAGCTGCGGCCCCGATGCGGAGATCGACATGTTTGCGCAGGCTTTGCCGGCTGCGCTGGAAGCCGCCGGCAAAGCTTAGATCCACCTTAGAACTTCAGCGAGCCGCTGAGCGACAACGCATAGCCCCACTCGTTGTCGGAGGTCGCGGTGTAATCGAGCGCATTGGCGATCTTGTCCTTGTCACCGTCGGTGAAGTAGATCGCCGCGCCGCCAGCGCGCAGTTGGAACTTGTCCGTGAAGTCGTAGGCAACGCCGCCGCCGAAGCTCCAGGTATCGGTGAGCGTATCCCAACCGGTGGAAACGCCCTTGTCCCAAGTTACGGACAAGGAAGCGCCCAGCTTATCGTTGAACTTGTGCCCAACGCCGCCGGTCACCGTCCAGCCGTCCTCGAAGTAAAAGTTCGTGGAAGAGAAGGTCTGGCCTGCCATACCTTCAACCAGTTCGATCCGTTGCAACACGCANNAACACGCTCCAGTCGGTCCACTTCACCGAACCGAAGGCCAGCCAGCCTGGTGCGAAGCCGGACTGCAGGCTGAGTTCGAGGTTTTGCGGCAGGGTTGCTGAGGTGCTGGCGGAAGCCGTTTGTGCGTTGCCATAGATGGCCGCTGCCTGAGCCCGCGAGAGGCCGGTCAGCATGGCGAGCGTCGCAAAGGGCGTGTTGGTGTATTCGCCGGTCGCATCGTGATGCGTTTCGGAACGGTACAGCAGCTGAGCTTTCAGCGCGATTTCCGGGATCTCGTAGCCAACGCCCAGGCGATAGCCGACATCTTCCGATTCAACCTTGATGCGGCTTTCGCCGACCGTGCCGAAGGCCAGCGAAAAGTCGCGTGCCTGAGTAAAATCGACCGTTTCATAGAACACGCCGCCGATCAGCAGCAGGCGACCTTTGGACAGGTCGAAGCCGTAGCCGCAGGTCAGGCCATATTCATCTGTGTCGAGCTTCTGCTGCGCGATGTTGAAGCGGATCGCGCCATCGTAATTCGCTTCCACGCCGTAAGGCTGCGTGTAGGAACCGGCGCAGCTCAGATCGCCGATGATGCGGCCGCCGACGGTCACGGACGGAACGGTGAAATCCTCGACGATGTCGGTTTCACCCTGCGTATAAAGCCCAGGACGGCCGCCAACGATGCGCGCTCCCGACACGCTCGAGAACGATCGCGCAGGCGAAACGTAGGTTACCGAACTCGTGAGGCCGAAGCCGGTCGTGTAATAAAGCGGATCAAGGTTCGCGATGCCGCGATTGAAGCCGCCCGCCTGCGAAGGCGAAGCGAGCAGAATGGATGCGATACCGGCTGACACCAAAGTTGCCACGGCGCGTGTCGTCATAAGCCCCTCCCCAAGTGATTGATTCGACCGTAACAAGCTCCTCACGATCAAAGAAGTGCAAGAATACAACGCTACGCTAATCTTTGTAGCCGGCAGGAACATCGGCGCCACACGCATTACGCTTGAATTAAATGAACGATCGTTTTATTCCTTGGGGTAGGAGGAGTGATGGCGCGAACGATCGGGTCAGACGGGGGGAAAACGGAAGCGGCTATTCGCATGGCGGCCGCCGGTCTCGTTGCGCGCCACGGCTTCGAAGCGGTCACCATGCGCCAACTTGCAAGCGAGGTCGGCGTTCAGGCGGCAGCCTTATACCGCTATTTCCCGACCAAGCAGGACCTGCTCTTCAAGCTGATGTCCCGCCACATGGAAGAGCTTCTGTCTTCCTGGGACGATAACGCGAAAGCGCATGCAGACCAGCCAGATGCTCGTCTGGCGGCTTTCGTGGAACATCACATTCGCTTTCATCTCCAGCGGCGCGAAACCACGCATGTCAGCAATCTCGAGCTTCGCAGCCTGTCAGCGGAGCAGCTGACACCCATTCTGGGCTTACGCGCCCGTTATGAAGCTGAGCTACGCGCTATCCTTCAGAGGGGGGCCGATGCCGGCTTGTTTGCAATCGAGGACACGGCGCTCACCACAATGGCGATCATTCAGATGATCACGGGCGTTATTGTCTGGTACCGGCCGCAGGACCGTTTGTCCGTCGACCAGCTAATTGCCCATTACCACATCATGACCCTGCGCCTTGTCGGCGCCGCACACGATCATACAGACTGAACCCGGGAGGCAGCATGTATACGACCAGCATGGACTTCGGCCTTGGCGAAGACGTTGAGGCTCTTCGCGATACGGTGCGCCGCTTCGCGCAGGATCGGATCGCACCACAGGCGGCGGCGATCGACCGCGAGAACGAGTTCCCTGCGCCGCTATGGAAAGAGATGGGTGAGCTCGGCCTCCTCGGCATGACCGCTGATCCCGATTACGGCGGCTCTGGGCTGGGCTATGTCGCTCATGTCGTGGCGATAGAGGAAATCAGCCGCGCTTCCGCTTCGGTCGGCCTGTCCTATGGCGCGCATTCCAACCTTTGCGTCAACCAGATCAATCGCTGGGGCACGGCCGAGCAGAAGGCGAAATACCTGCCGAAGCTCTGTTCCGGCCAGCATGTCGGCGCGCTCGCAATGTCGGAAAGCGGCTCGGGCTCGGATGTGGTTTCGATGAAGCTGCGCGCCGAAAAGCGCAACGACCGCTTCGTGCTCAACGGCACCAAGATGTGGATCACCAATGGTCCCGACGCCGAAACGCTTGTGGTCTATGCCAAGACCGATCCCGAGCGGAAGTCTCGCGGCATCACGGCTTTTCTGATCGAGAAGTCGATGGCCGGTTTCTCCATTGCGCAGAAGCTCGACAAGCTCGGCATGCGCGGTTCCAACACCGGCGAGCTGGTCTTCGAAGATGTCGAAGTGCCCTACGACAACGTGCTCGGCGAAGAAGGACGTGGCGTCGAAGTACTGATGTCCGGCCTCGATTACGAGCGCGTGGTGCTATCCGGCGGGCCGCTGGGCATCATGGCCGCCTGCCTGGATACCGTCGTGCCTTATGTTCAGGAGCGCAAGCAGTTCGGCCAGCCGATCGGCGCGTTTCAGCTGGTGCAAGGCAAGCTCGCCAACCTTTACACCACGCTGAACGCCTGCCGCGCTTACGTTTATGCCGTCGCGCGTGCCTGCGATGAGGGCAAAACATCGCGCAAGGATTCCGCCGGCTGCATCCTTTATGCCGCTGAAAAGGCAACGCAATGCGCGCTGGATGCGATCCAGCTTCTTGGAGGCAACGGCTACATCAACGACTATCCGACCGGCCGCCTTTTACGCGACGCCAAGCTTTATGAGATTGGCGCCGGCACCAGCGAAATCCGCCGCTGGCTGATCGGCCGCGAGATGATGGAAGAAGGCTGATCCGATGCCCGTGATCCAGACGCAGATTTCCCTCTCCTCCGAAAGCTTCAAGACAAACGCTGCCCGCATGCGGGCGCTAGTGGCGGAGATGAAGGACAAGGCCGCCATCATCGAGCAAGGCGGGCCAGAAGAAGCGCGGCAGCGCCATACCGCCCGCGGCAAGCTCCTGCCTCGTCAGCGTCTGGCGCAGCTGCTCGACGCCGGCTCGCCTTTCCTGGAGATCGGGCAGTTCGCGGCCTGGGACATGTATGGCGGCGATATTGCCTCGGCCGGGATGATCGCCGGAGTCGGCATGGTGGAGGGGACGCCCTGCATGATCGTCGTCAATGATGCGACGGTGAAGGGCGGCACCTACTACCCGATGACCATCAAAAAGCATCTGCGAGCACAGGAAATTGCGGAAGAAAACGGGCTTCCTTGCCTGTATTTAGTGGACTCAGGGGGGGCAAATCTCCCAAATCAGGACGAAGTTTTCCCGGATCGAGAGCATTTCGGCCGGATCTTCTTCAACCAGGCGAACATGAGCGCGACCGGAATTCCGCAGCTCGCTTGCGTCATGGGGTCGTGTACGGCGGGTGGCGCTTACGTGCCGGCGATGTCCGACGAAGCCATCATGGTGAAGAACCAGGCGACCATCTTCCTCGGCGGTCCTCCCTTGGTGAAGGCCGCGACCGGCGAAGTGGTGTCGGCGGAAGATCTGGGCGGTGCCGATACGCATACGCGTTTGTCGGGCGTGGCGGATCATTATGCGCTGAACGACGACCATGCCCTGGCTCAGCTTCGGCGGATCGTCAGAAACCTCAATCGAAAGCGGGACATGCCGCTGAAGCTTCGCCAAGTGAATCAGCCGCTTCGACCAGCAGACGAGATCTACGGCATCGTGCCGGAAGACACGCGCCAGCCCTATGATGTGCGCGAGGTGATTGCCCGGATCGTGGATGGATCCGAGCTTGATGAGTTCAAGCAGAACTATGGCACGACGCTTGTCACCGGCTTCGCCCATATCCACGGAATGCCGGTTGGGATCCTCGCTAATAACGGTGTGCTGTTTTCCGAAAGCGCACAAAAGGGTGCGCACTTCATCGAGCTTTGCTGTCAGCGCAAGATCCCGCTTGTGTTCCTGCAGAATATCACCGGCTTCATGGTGGGCCGGAAATATGAAGCGGGCGGTATTGCAAAGGACGGCGCCAAGCTGGTCACGGCAGTTGCCACGGCACAGGTGCCCAAGCTCACCGTCATCATCGGCGGTTCCTTCGGCGCCGGCAATTATGGCATGTGCGGGCGCGCTTATTCACCGCGCTTCCTGTGGATGTGGCCGAACGCCCGCATTTCGGTGATGGGCGGCGAACAGGCGGCGACGGTGTTGTCCATCGTGAAGCGCGAAGGCATCGAGCGGCGTGGCGGCACCTGGAGCGCGGAAGAGGAAGCGGCCTTCCGCCAGCCCATCCTCGACAAATACGAGCGCGAAGGCCACCCGCTTTATTCCTCGGCGCGGCTTTGGGACGACGGCATCATTGACCCGGCCAAGACGCGCGATGTGCTGGCGCTGAGCCTTGCAACAACACTCAACGCGCCGATCCCGGACACCAAGTTCGGCCTGTTCCGGATGTGAGGTGAGCGAAATGTCCAGGCTTTTTAGCAAGATCCTGATCGCCAATCGCGGCGAGATCGCGTGTCGCGTTATCCGCACAGCGCGCCGAATGGGTATCCGCACAGTGGCCGTTTATTCGGATGCGGATGCACGCGCCCTGCATGTCGAAATGGCGGACGAGGCCGTGCATATCGGCCCCTCGCCTGTTGGCGAAAGCTATCTGCGCGGCGACAAGATCATTGCCGCAGCGCAAGCCACCGGCGCTGAAGCCGTTCATCCCGGCTATGGTTTTCTGTCGGAAAATCCCGACTTCGTGGATGAGGTGACGGCCGCTGGCGTCACCTTCATCGGACCCTCCGCCGACTCGATCCGTGCGATGGGCCTGAAGGACGCGGCCAAGCGGCTGATGGAGAAGGCCGGCGTGCCGGTCGTGCCGGGCTATCATGGCGAGGCTCAGGAGATCGTCGTGTTGGCCTCCAAGGCGCGCGAGATCGGCTATCCCGTGCTCATCAAGGCGCGCGCCGGCGGCGGCGGCAAGGGCATGCGGCGTGTCGAT
Source organism: Phyllobacteriaceae bacterium UBA1059 (assembly GCA_002316345.1). Lineage (GTDB taxonomy): Bacteria > Pseudomonadota > Alphaproteobacteria > Rhizobiales > Rhizobiaceae > Tianweitania. Next base: position 6,618 of record DCDI01000114.1, read on the forward strand.
GATCCCGACGCCTTCCCCGAAGCGCTGGCCAGTGCACGGCGCGAAGCAAAGGCGGCGTTCGGCGATGACCGGGTGCTGGTCGAAAAGTACATCCTGTCACCGCGCCACATCGAGGTGCAGGTGTTTGGCGACAATCACGGCAACGTCGTACATCTGTTCGAACGAGATTGCTCGGCGCAGCGTCGCCACCAGAAGGTGATCGAGGAAGCGCCTGCTCCCGGCATGACGCCTGAAATGCGCAAGGCGATGACCGATGCGGCGGTGAAGGCGGCGCAGGCGATCAGCTATTCGGGTGCTGGCACCATCGAGTTCATCGTCGACGGCGCCAACGGTCTGCATCCTGACCGCTTCTGGTTCATGGAAATGAACACGCGGCTGCAGGTTGAGCATCCCGTAACCGAGATGGTGACGGGCATCGACCTCGTGGAGTGGCAGCTGCGCGTCGCGGCTGGTGAGGCGATTCCGAGAACGCAAGATCAGATCACGCTGTCCGGCCACGCCTTTGAAGCACGGGTTTATGCCGAGGATGCGGCCAAGGGCTTTCTGCCGGCCACCGGCACGCTGCACCACCTCGCCTTCCCGGCAGCGGGTCCAGAGCTGCGCGTGGAGACCGGCGTACGCGCTGGAGATGCAATCTCGCCCTTCTACGATCCGATGATCGCCAAGCTGGTGACGCATGGCCCGGATCGTACTGCCGCGCTGGATGCTCTGGCGGAAGCGGTGAACGAGACGCAGATCGCCGGATCGGTGACCAACACCGTCTTCCTGCGCGAACTCGCCCTCGATCNNCGGCAGGCCGGGTCGATACGGGACTGATCGAGCGCAAGGCGGAAACGCTGACGGCACTGCCGGCGCCTTCTGAGACGGCCAAAGCCAAGGCCATTCTCGCAGCGGCGGGAATTTCGCCTGCTGGCGGCTCAACCGACCCGTGGGCGGCTCTAGGCGGCTATGCGCACTTCAACCCCGTGCAGCGCCAGGTCAAGATCGGCGAAGATCATGCATCGGTTGAGGCTGCGGTAACGGCGCTTGAAGGCGATCGCTGGGGAGTTGTGCTCGGCGACGGAAACGGGCCGGTTACCTTGCCCGCCAAGAGCGTTCAGGACGTCGTTCGCTGGCCCGGTCACCTCACGGTGTTCGAGGGTGCGATGGGTTTCAACTTTGCCTCGCTTGATCCGCTGGAACAGGCGTCTGAAAGCGGTGCCGCGTCTGGCGGCCTGCGAGCGCCGATGCCGGGTCTGGTGAAGCTTGTTCGGGCCAAAGCAGGCGATCACGTCAGCAAAGACCAGCCGCTGCTGGTGCTCGAGGCCATGAAGATGGAGCACACGATCACCGCACCCGCCGACGCCATCGTCGCTTCGATCGTGCAACAAGGCGAGCAGGTCGAGGACCGCACGGTGCTCGTGACCTTTGAAGAAGCGGGGACAGCGTGAGCGTGAGTCTTGTCGCGTTTGCGCCCGTTCAATAGCGTTCAGCCATGTCGATCAGCGAAGCCACTCCCAGCCGCCACCGGTTCTATGAGGATGTGCTCGCACTTCTGATCGGCACCGGCTTTGCCGCGCTCGGGTTGACCTTCTACACCGAAACCCGGCTGGCAACCGGCGGTGCGGCCGGCCTTGCGCTGTTGCTGCAGTACATGACGGGTTACGGCTTCGGCCTGATCTTCTTCGTGACCAACCTGCCCTTCTATGCCTTTGCGGTTGCGCGCATGGGCTGGGGCTTTGCGATACGCACCTTTGTTGCCGTGATGCTGGTGTCCGTGATGAGCCGGATCTTTCCGATGTTCATCACCTTTTCGCATCTCGACCCGCTTTTCGCGGCCTTTGTCGGCGGCGGTTTGCAGGGCATGGGCCTGCTGATCCTTGCGCGGCACCGAACGGGTCTAGGCGGTTTCTCGATACTGGCGCTCTACCTGCAGGACCGCTACAACATCCGCGCGGGTTATTTCCAGCTCGGCGTAGATCTCGTCATTCTGCTGATTGCGCTTTCCGTGTTGACCTGGCCGCAAGTCGTGCTGTCGGTGATCGGTGCCGTCATGTTCAACATGATTTTGGCGATCAACCATCGCCCCGGCCGCTATGTCGGCATGAGTTGAAGACGGGAGCAGGAACCATCGGGAGTCCCGATGGTTGGGCAGGCAGATCGAAACCAAGGAGATCTGCCCCATGAACCGCCTGATTGTCTCAGCAACCGCGCTCACTCTGCTGGCCGGCTCGGCCTTTGCCCAGGAAGCAACCACCAACCCGCCTCCGGCTGCACCGGCTCAGACTGCGCCGAACCAGACGCCCCCGACGCCGCCCGAACTGACACCCGGAAACAAGACGGGCGCGCAAGGTGACGATCAGGACCTTCAATCCTCAAGCGGGATGGAAGACCAGACGGACACTATGGATCAGGACGAGCGCGATTCCGCTGATAGGCAGGATGAAGCGCGCCGAGGCCCGGGTCACCATCATTGGGATCGAGACCGTCCGCGCGGACATCATTGGCGTGGTGGCGACCGTGGTCCGCGCCACAGCCGAGGCGATGACGGTGCGCATTTCCGCCTGACCACGAAGGAAGATGGCGGCGTGGAACTAGATGTTCGATGCGCTTCCAACGAGCCGATGAAGGCTTGCGCCGATATCGTGAACGACCTGCTCGACAAGCTCACTGGCAATACAGGAACGAATGACGAGGACAGCGCCGATCTCTGAGGATCGCGTCTGACCCCGATCGTCTTAATTACGGGGAGCGGTGCATCGTGCGCCGCTCCCCATTGTTTTTAGTGAACCGTCATCCAGTCGCGTGCCTGCCGGAGCGCCTTGGCGAGATCGGCCTTGTTCATGCTGGCCGACACTTCCGCCCGCATGCTTCCGGCACGTTCGCAGCCCTTGATGGCGGCGATGTTGAACCACTTATGCGCAGCAACCAGATCGACGGCGCAGTCGCGGCCGGTTGCGTACATCAAGCCGAGGTCGAAGAGGATGTCGGCGTGGGTGGTCGTACCCATCGAAGATGCCTGATCGTCCAGGATTTCAAAGCGTGCCATTATCTCGATCCCTGTTAGCCCCTGAGACCTTGTTTTCCGGTCTCTTCTGATGCCTAGAGAATGCGCTTCTTCCTTGAATCCGCTGTTAAGCCATGTGCTTAACTCCTGGAAAACAAACATAAAACAAGAAGTAAAGGTGACTCATTCTTAAGGATGAGAACCGCAGGCGCGCGGGAAAGTCGAAGAAATATCGACAAAAACTGTCGGCTACGAAGTCACGCTTTGCTAACCGCGATTTCGGGAAGCATATCGGTCGGCGCGAACCTTTCGCATCAAAGAAGCCGTCTTCCACGCAGCTGGCTTTCTGTTCTAAGCTCCGGGAACAGCACCTTTGAGGAAGCCGCTGGGGAGGAAAGAATGAAGCGTTCGATCATGTTTGCGCTTGCAGGGCTGCTTGCCACATCAGGCATGGCGTTTGCCGACGATATCGAAGGCAGGTGGAAGACCGATAGTGGCGCAACAGCCGAGATCGCGCCCTGCGGAAAGGCTTTCTGCATCACGCTGCGCAGCGGCGCGCATAAGGGCAAGCAGATCGGCCGCATGAATGCCGATGGCGATAACCGCTATTCCGGCGATGTCACCGATCCCGCCAACGACAAGACCTATTCCGGCAAGGCGAGCCTGTCCGGCAACGCTCTATCAATGAAGGGCTGCGTGCTGGGCGGGCTGATCTGCCGCGGCCAGAACTGGACGCGGCTGTAAAGGCGGCAACGCCTAGCGCTGCCGCCTTTAAAGCGTCAGCGCGCCTTCTGGCCGAACAGGACCTTCTGCGCGTCCTTGTCATCGGCAAGGTTCGAGCGGGCTTCGTTGGCGACAGCCAGGCCACGCTCGACAGCAGGACGCGCATTTACGGCTTCATACCAGCGCTTGAGGTTCGGAAAGTCGTTGAGATCCTGGCCCTGGTTTTTGTGCGGCTTGATCCAGCCGACGCAGGCCATATCGGCGATTGAGTATTCGCCTGCCAAATAGTCGCGATCGGCCAGGCGCTTGTTCATGACGCCATAAAGCCGGTTCACCTCGTTGGTGTAGCGGTTGATGCCATATTCGATCCTTTCCGGCGCATACTGCCGGAAGTGGTGAGCCTGACCGGCCATGGGCCCAAGACCGCCCATCTGCCAGAACAGCCACTGATCGACCTCGACGCGTTGCCGCTCGTCGGTGGGATAGAACTTGCCGAACTTCCGGCCGAGATATTGCAGGATCGCGCCGGACTCGAAGACCGAGATCGGCTGCCCGTCCGGGCCTTCCGGGTCCACGATCGCCGGCATGCGGTTGTTTGGGGAGATCGCGAGGAAAGACGGCTCGAACTGTTCGCCCTTGCCGATGTTCACGAGCTTCAAATCATAAGGGATGCCGAGCTCTTCCAGCATGATGGAGACTTTCCAGCCATTGGGCGTCGGCCAGTAATGAAGTTCGATCGGCTTGGTTTGTTCGGGCATGATACCTCTCCTTCAAGTCGCAGAGATATGGGCGCAATACCGGCAACAATCGAGCGGGGCATGGTTAATTGCGGCTCAATTTTGTTGAACGCAGGATGAACGGCAGTCTCAGGGAGGATTCAGCGCGACGGCTTCATAGTTGGCTCAACACCTTCGGAGGACCGCCGCCATGCTCGCACGCCGCTTCGCCATTGTTTGTTTTATGACCATGCTTTTCGGCATGATGCTGTCCGTCGTGGTGGCGGAAACAACGCGAGGGCGGACCAGTGACGGCAGCATTTCCTGCACATGGTTCAACGATTACGCCTGCCATTGGGACAAGCAGTAACCAAGCGTCACGGCTTCGCAATATGAAGCCGCTACGCCTCTCCCACAAAGAGGGGCGTGCCCTTATATTGGGTCATGGAAAAGCGAATCTACCCGACACCGATCGAGGCCATCTCAGGGCCTGAAGCCTATGGCCGCAAGAGCTTCACCAATGCCGAGGAGGCGGTGGATGCGCTGATCTGGCTTTACGAGCGCAACACACGCTTTCTGCGCGACAGTTTCTCGGCATTGGCCGAAGGCGGCAATGCTGATCATCGCTACCGCGCTTTCTATCCAGAGATCTCCGTCACCACTTCGTCCTTCGCGATGATCGACTCGCGCCATGCTTACGGCCATATGCCGGCGCCGGGGCAATATACGACGACGGTGACGCGGCCGGATCTTTTCCGGCATTACCTGCTGGAACAGTTGCACCTGATCATCCGCAATCACGGGGTGCCGATCATCGTGCAGGAATCCGAGACGCCCATCCCGCTGCATTTTGCCTTCTTCGAGGGCACCTATGTGGAAGGGGCTGCGGCGGAGCGAATCACGCGGCCGCTACGCGACATGTTCGACGTGCCGGACCTGAATGCGACCGACGATTTGATCGCCAACGGCACCTATGAGCCCGCCCCCGGCGAACCGGCTCCGCTTGCACCCTTCACGGCACAGCGCATCGATTACTCACTGCACCGGCTGGCGCATTACACGGCGACCGGGCCGCAGCATTTCCAGAATTTTGTGCTGTTCACCAACTACCAGTTCTATATCGACGAGTTCTGCGCCTTCGCGCGCAAGCTGATGGCCGAGGGTGGCGGCGGGTATGACAGCTTCATTGAGCCCGGCAATCTCATCACGCTTCCCGGCCAGAACGAGGCGCGGGAGGGTGCGGTGCCGATCCGCCTGCCGCAGATGCCGGCCTATCATCTGACCAAGCCGGGTCACGCCGGTATCACGATGGTCAATATCGGCGTCGGTCCGTCCAACGCCAAGACAATCACCGACCATATCGCAGTGCTTCGCCCGCATGTCTGGCTGATGCTCGGCCATTGTGCGGGGCTACGAAACACGCAGGCGCTGGGCGATTATGTCTTGGCGCATGCCTATGTGCGCGAGGACCATGTGCTCGACGACGACCTCCCGGTCTGGGTGCCGATCCCCGCGCTGGCCGAGGTGCAGGTCGCGCTGCAGGAGGCGGTGGCGGAGGTTACCGGGCTGTCCGGCTACGAGCTGAAGCGCATCATGCGCACCGGGACGGTCGCCACGATCGACAACCGCAACTGGGAACTGCGCGATCAGCGCGGACCGGTGCAGCGGCTGTCGCAATCACGCGCGATTGGCCTCGACATGGAAAGCGCGACGATCGCCGCCAACGGCTTCCGCTTCCGTGTGCCATACGGAACGCTGTTATGCGTGTCCGACAAGCCGCTGCATGGTGAGTTGAAGCTGCCGGGCATGGCGACCGACTTCTACAAGCGGCAGGTGTCGCAACACCTGACGATCGGCATACGCGCGCTCGAAAAGCTCGCCAACATGCCGCTGGAACGGCTGCATTCGCGCAAGCTGCGCTCGTTCTCGGAAACGGCGTTCCAGTAGCGGCTGACAATCATCCGGCGAGGCAGGGCAATTTAGTAGCCCGCTTCTTTCTGATGCCGGAAAGCAAGGACATACACGACATCATCGGCCTGCTCGTAGCGATATAGAGCAACATAGCCAGAGTTGCCGAAGGCTATCACCAACTCGCGCAACTCAGGCATCTCGAGCAATGGCCGGCCGATATCGGGGCTGGTTTTCAGCAGCAACAGTTGCCGCTCGATCACCTGACCGGCCCGTATCGCAGCTTCAGGTGTCTTGGTCGCGATAAACCGCCGGCAGCGCTCCAGTCCTTGAGCCGCAACCTCGGTGACGATTAATCGTGGCACTCCGGCACCGGCCTTTCCTCGTCGGTGCCCCAGCTTTTCAGCCAGTCACCCACTTCTACGCCGGTCAAGTGGCGACCTGTTTCCTTGTAGCTCTCCCACGCGTTCAAAGCTTCCTGCGTGAAGCTCTCACGGGCTTCTTCCCGTTCGACATATTGCTGGATGGCTTCAAGCATGATCCAGTGTGCTGAGCGGCGACGTTGGCTCGCAAGCTGTTGGACCCGCCCCTTCAGGGCGTCGTCGATCTTCAATGACGTGGCCATACCAGCCTCACACACCAATTAGTAGTACTTGGGAATACCATAATGTGTTGACGACTAGGTGTCCAACTTGGTCAACACCCTTCTTCTGCGGATCCATGCCGGCCGCGACAACACTTACATGTTGGCGTAGACCGGCCCTTCGCCGCCTTGGGGTGGGACCCAATTGATGTTCTGGTTGGGGTCCTTGATGTCGCAGGTCTTGCAGTGCACGCAATTCTGCGCGTTGATCACGAAGCGAGCCTCGCGCGCATTGCCTTCGTCGCGGTTCTCACTGCCCTTCTCGCCCTTCGGCGCAGCCGGGCCGCCGGCAACAGAATTGCCGTCTTCATCCACCCATTCGTAAACGCCGGCCGGGCAGTAGCGGGTTGAAGGGCCGGAGAAGACGCCGAGTTCGGACTGCTTCTGCAATGCCGGGTCGAGCACCTGCAGGTGGATCGGCTCGTTCTCATCGTGGTTGGTGCTGGACAGGAACACCGAAGACAGGCGGTCGAAGGTCAGCACTCCGTCCGGCTTCGGATAGGCGATTGGGCGGTGCTTAGAAGCGGGTTCGGTCGACGCATAATCCGGCTTGCCGTGCTTCATCGTGCCGAACGGCGACCAGCCGAAAAGCGTGTTCAGCCACATATCCAAGCCGCCGAGCGCAATGCCGGCGATACCCAGCTTCGACCAGAGTGGCTTGACGTTGCGGACCTTGAACAGGTCCTTGCCGATGGCGGAATCGCGCCAGGCATTTTCGTAGCCGATCAACTCGTCATTGGCGCGGCCGGCAGCCAGCGCTTCGACGATGTTGTCCGCCGCCATCATGCCGGACAGGACGGCGTTGTGCGAACCCTTGATGCGGGGCACGTTGACGAAGCCAGCCGAACAGCCGATCAGGGCGCCGCCCGGGAAGGACAATTTCGGCACGGACTGGTAGCCGCCTTCGGTGATCGCGCGTGCGCCGTAAGACAGGCGCTTGCCTCCTTCAAACGTGTCGCGAACGCGAGGATGTGCCTTGAAGCGCTGGAACTCTTCAAAGGGCGAAATGTAGGGGTTCTTGTAATTAAGATGCACCACGAAGCCGACGGCCACCGTGTTGTTCTCGAGATGGTACAGGAATGAGCCGCCACCGGTGGAGCGATCCAGCGGCCAGCCAAAGGAATGCTGCACGAGGCCGGGCTGATGCTTTTCAGGGCTGACCTGCCAGAGCTCCTTGAGGCCGATGCCGTATTTGCCGGGTTCGCGTCCCCCATCCAGACCGAACTTCTTGATGATGACCTTGGACAGTGAGCCTCGCGCGCCCTCGCCCAGCAGCACATATTTGCCGAGCAGCGCCATGCCGGGTGCGAAGTTCGGGCCGGGCTCGCCGTTGCGCTCAACGCCCATGTCGCCGGTGATAACGCCGATCACAGCGCCTTCGTCGTTATACATGACCTGAGTGGCCGCAAAGCCGGGATAGATCTCGACGCCAAGAGCTTCGGCCCTCGTCGCCAGCCAGCGGCAGACATTGCCGAGCGACACGACATAGTTGCCGTGATTGTTCATCAGCGGCGGCATCAGGAAGTTGGGAAGCGGTAGCGAGCCTGCCGGCCCGAGCAGGAAGAACTGGTCCTTGGTGACCGGCGTCTTGAAGGGATGATCGGCATCCTCGCGCCAATTCGGCAGCAGCTGGTTGATGCCGGTGGGATCCACAACGGCACCAGACAAGATATGGGCGCCGACTTCGCCGCCCTTTTCCACCACCACGACGGAAAGATCCGGGTTGACCTGCTTCAAGCGAATGGCGGCGGCGAGACCAGCGGGACCTGCGCCCACGATCACCACGTCAAATTCCATGCTTTCGCGTTCGATCTCGTCCATGACTTCCCTCCGGGGCGCTGTTCCCGAGCGCCTCCAAACACCTGTTAGATCGTGCATAACGCAAGTTTCCTCGCGGGGGCACGTCTTTTTCGCACCTTGAACGGCGCAAAACGTCGCGTCTTTGGAAGTTTTCTAAACTGCGGTTCGCGCTCTTTCCAGCCTCTTGCGATCCGGCGCTTGCATCCGCTTCAAGAGAAGCCGAAAAGGGCATCATGCCCGACAGGATCGATGCCGATATTGAAGCGCTGCTGCGCTTTTATGCCGATGCCGGCTACAGCGATGCGCTGGATGACGAGCCGCATGATCGGTTTGCAGAAAGCGCTAAGCGGGTCATGCCGCGTGGAGACACGCCCGCGGCTGCGCCATCCTCAAGGCCATCCGCGCCCAAGGCGGCACCTGTTCCAGCCGCACCGATTGCCGCCGCACCACTCAGTCAGCCAACCATCCCGGCCGAAGCGCAAGCAGCGCGGGCGCGCGAGCTGGCCCGATCGGCAGCGAGTTTGGAAGAGTTACGCGGACTGCTGGACAGCTTCGACGGCTGCAATCTCAAGTTCACCGCCAAGCAGATGGTGTTCTCGGACGGCAATCCGGAAGCGCCGATCATGTTTATCGGCGAAGCGCCGGGGCGCGATGAGGATCTGGAAGGACGGCCCTTTGTCGGTCGCTCCGGGCAGTTGCTCGACCGTATGCTTGCGGCGATCGGGCTTGATCGCGACAGCGCTTACATCGCCAATGTCATTCCGTGGCGGCCACCGGGCAATCGGGATCCCTCGCCGCTGGAAACCGAAATCTGCCGCCCGTTTATCGAGCGTCAGATAGAACTGGCGGCGCCCAAGGTGCTTGTGACGCTGGGCAATCCGTCGGCCAAGGTGATCCTGCAAGCGAAGGAAGGCATCATGCGCATTCGCGGCAGCTGGAAGGTGCACCAGACACCTGGAGGCATGGAGATCCCCGCCATGCCGACGCTGCATCCGGCCTATCTCCTGCGCAACCCCGCGCACAAGAAGCTTGCATGGCGCGACTTCCTGGAGATCAAGGCGCGGCTGAAAAGCGCCTGATCAGCGCTCGAGCGACAGGCGATCCACCAGCGCGTTATCGCCCTCGCCCACCATCTTGTCGGCGAGCAGCGCTGCCGTGGTGGGTCCGAGCGTGAAGCCCTGATGGCCGTGGCCGAAGTTGAACCACAGGCCCTTGTGACGGCGCGCAGCACCAACAACCGGCAGCATGTCGGGCATGCAGGGGCGATTGCCCCACCAGGGTTCGTTCTCGACCGGCTCGCCGAGGTCGAACAGCTCACGGATGCTGCGCTCGGCGCGGTTGAGCTGGCGCAAGGCTGGTGCGGCATCGAAATGCGTCAGCTCGGCGCCGGTGAGAACACGCGAGCCAGCGATCATAGGCGCGATGATGGCGGCGTTTTCGGCATCCATAATCGCGACCGTCGGGCTCTTGCCGCCGTGATAGTGACGATGGTAGCCGCGCTTGAACAGCATGGGGATACGGTAGTTGAAGCGCTTCAGCAGTTCCGGCGACCACGGACCGAGCGCCACGACGACGTCAGACGCTTCAATCACGACGTCATCCGTCTTGACCCGCCAGCCGGAGCCGACCTGTTCGAGCGTCGTGGCATCGCCGCTGACGAAGCGACCGCCGCGCTCTTCGAACAAGCGCGCATAGTTCGCGGTAAGCCCGCCTGGGCTGGAGCAGGTCCATGGCTCGGTCCAGCGCACGGCGCCTTGCAGATCGCGGCGCAGATTGGGCTCGGCCGCCTTCAGCTCGCTTGCCGTCTCGATGCTGATGCCGACGCCATAGGCCTCGTGCAGGCGCTCGGCCGTGCGGGCGCCCTCTTCCATGCGCTTCGGCGAGCGGAACACTTGGCGGAAGCCATCGCGCTGGATGAGGTTGTCGGAGCCGGATGCCTGGATCAAAGGCGCGTGGTCGGCTGTCGCACGGTGGATCAGCTGCGAATAAGTCTGCGAGATCGTCTTGTAGCGTGCTGGGCTTGAATGGCGGAAATAACGCAGGACGGGTGCGGCCCAGTTCGGCAAAGAGGTGAGATTCCAGTTCACCTCGTTGCCACGCTTGAGCGCGATCGACACCATCGAGCCGAGATCGCGGGGAAAGGCGTAGGGCTCGACGGCTTCGCCCTGGATGATGCCGGCATTGCCGTAGCTGGTTTCTTCGCCGGCACCGCGACGATCCACCAGGACCACCGAACGCCCCTTTGCCTGCAATGCAAGCGCGGTGCTGACGCCCACCATACCCGCGCCGAGAACAATGCAATCCGCCATGATCAAAGTCTTCCCTGCCTTAACGACACTGTCGTGGCATTCGGCCCGCACGGGATCAAGATCGAAGCATCTTTCATCCCAAAGTAAACGTTGCGCCAGGCAGGGAAGTCTTCGCCGGGGTTCTACACACCCGGAGACGACGCCTTCTTTGCAGCTGTCCGTTCCAGGCCAAGACGATGTTCGCGCCAGATAACGAAAAGCCCGGCGGCGACAACGATCAGGCCGCCGATGATCATGTTGACCGACGCGACTTCTCCGAACAGGAAGTAACCGGCGGCGATCGCAAAAATCATGGACGTGTATTCAAATGGTGCGACGGTCGACACCTCAGCGTGGCGGTAGCCTTCGGTCATCAGGATCTGCGCGACGCCGCCGCAAAGACCGGCGGTGACAAGAAGCGTGAGTTGCGGCCCGCTGAGCGAGACCCAGCCGAAGGGCAGCGTCAGGAGGCCGGCAACGGTCGAGGTCAGCGAAAACCACAGGACGATGGTGGCACTTTCTTCCGTCTTCACCAACCGGCGCACCAACAACATGGCAACGGCAGAGACGGCGGTGGCGGTCAGCGCTGCTGTCACGCCGGCCGCCTGCGCGTTGGTGAAACCTTCCCCGGAGGTGAACAGCGAAAGGCTCGGCCAGGAAATGATGACGACGCCAACCAGTCCAAACAAGACTGCGCCCCAGCGATAGGCGCGTATCATCTCGCCCAGGAAGACGGCGCTGAAGACGATCACGAACAAGGGCTGCGCGTAGTTCAGCGTCACGGCTTCCGGCAAAGGCAGGTGGGTCAGCGCGAAGAACTGAAGGCCCATCGAAGCAACACCAACCAGACCGCGCAGAATATGGGTCGCGGGATGTTGGGTCTTGAAGCCGCGCAGAAGCTTGTTCTGCCAGGCCAGCATGAGCATGATCGGGACAATGGCGAAGGCCGAGCGGTAGAACACCAGTTGGCCGAGCGGTACGTCGCCGGCTGCCTTCAAACAGATGCTCATGCCAAGGAACACCAGGATCGACGACACTTTCAAGCCGATCGCCAGCAGCGGACGCGAGTCACTCGGTTCGTAGCGCCTGGAGGCAGCTCTGCTAGGAGGTTTCAATTCTAAGTCCGCCGCTATCGGTGAAATGCCATGCTCAAGCAACAAGGCTGAACAGGCTCGAATTGCGTTGCACCCCGCTTAAGTGAATCGGCTGGCGCAAGCCAGCATTCATCCGGGCGAAAGTGCTAGGCCACGGGGGTGTTGTCGATTTGTTTCGGCACGGCATCCGTAATATGAAGGCCGCATCAGCGATCCCGCCGCCTCCGTTCAGCCGGTGCGGCTTTTCCCGAGGATACCGGAATGCGCGTCGACACAGGCCAAGTGTTCAAGCTTGAGGATTACAGGCCGAGCGAATTTCTGATCCCGGAAACCAAGCTGACCTTCAATCTGCATCCAACGAAGACGCTGGTTCAAGCCGAGCTGACGATCCGCACGCGCAGTGGTCAGCCGCCTAACGCAGCCCTTGTGCTAGATGGCGACGAGCTGGAACTGCGCTCCCTTGCGATCAACGGGAAGGTGCTGGATGCGGCAAGCTATACGGCGACGCCCGACCGGCTGACGATCAACGAACTGCCTCAGGCGGACACGTTCACGCTCGTAATCGAGACGGAGATCGCGCCAGAGCACAACAAGGCGCTGTCCGGCCTTTATCGCTCGAGCGGCAACTACACAACGCAATGCGAGGCGGAAGGCTTCCGGCGCATTACCTATTTCCTGGATCGGCCGGATGTCTTGTCGGTCTATACGGTGCGGCTCGAAGCGGACAGCAAGGAAACGCCGCTACTCCTGTCCAACGGCAATCTAGTGGAAAGAGGGCCGGTGGAAAGCGGCGCGCTGGATAGCGGCCGGCATTATGCGGTTTGGCACGACCCCTTCCCCAAGCCGTCCTATCTCTTCGCGCTGGTTGGCGGCGATCTGGGTTCGATCAAGGACAGCTTCACCACAGTCAGCGGCCGTGAGGTCGAGCTCGGCATCTATGTCGAGCACGGCAAGGAAGAGCGCGCGGCCTACGCAATGGACGCACTAAAGCGCTCGATGCGCTGGGATGAGGAAGTGTTCGGTCGAGAATATGATCTCGACGTGTTCAACATTGTCGCCGTGTCCGACTTCAACATGGGCGCGATGGAGAACAAGGGCCTCAACATCTTCAACGACAAATATGTTCTGGCCGATGAAGCGACTGCAACCGATGCCGATTATGCCGGCATCGAAGCGGTGATCGCGCATGAGTATTTCCACAATTGGACAGGCAACAGAATCACTTGCCGCGACTGGTTCCAGCTCTGCCTCAAGGAAGGGCTAACCGTTTTTCGCGATCACGAGTTCTCGGCCGACCAGCGTTCGCGGGCGGTGAAGCGCATCGCGGAAGTGCGGGGCTTGCGGGCGCAGCAGTTTCCCGAAGACCAAGGACCCTTGGCTCATCCCGTGCGTCCGCGACGCTATCGCGAGATCAACAACTTCTACACGTCGACGGTCTACGAAAAAGGCTCGGAAGTCGTTCGGATGATCCGGACCATCCTTGGTGCGGAAGACTTTCGGCGAAGCATGGATCTTTATTTCGAGCGCCATGATGGCGATGCAGCGACTATCGAAGACTTCTTACGAGTGTTCGAGGAAGTCTCCGGCCGCGACCTCTCGCAATTTGCGCTTTGGTATCATCAGGCCGGTACGCCGAGCGTGCAGGTCGCCATGCGCCATGATGCCGACAAGCGGGAAGTCACCCTGCATCTGGAACAAGCCCTGGCGCCGACGCCGACGGAAAGCCGCAAGCGGCTGATGCACATTCCCCTGCAGTTCGGTCTTGTGGGGCAGGATGGTCGCGACATCGCGGCGAAGCCTGCGGGTGATGGCGTTGAAGGCGACGTTATCCACCTGCGCAAGCGCCACCAGACGATCCGCTTCACCGATGTGTCCGAGCGTCCCGTGCTCTCCATTAATCGCGGCTTCTCCGCTCCCATCATGCTGGCGATGGAGCAGACGGCCGAAGACCGCATCTTCCTGGCGCGGCATGACAGCGACCTGTTCGCGCGTTGGCAGGCGCTAACGACGCTCTATACGCAGGCTCTGACGCAAGCCTATCGCACCATCCGCGGCGGCGGCACGCCGGAGTTCGAACCAGCCCTGCTGGCGCTGGTGGGTGATACGGCGGGCAACGAAGCGCTGGAACCTGCTTACCGCGCGCTGGCGCTGTCCCTGCCCGGCGAAGGCGATATTGCGCGCGAGATCGGCCAGACGATTGATCCCGATGCCATCCTCCAAGCCCGCAATGCGCTGGTGCTCGCCATCGGATCGGCCAATGCGGATGGCTTTGCGGCGATCTACGATGAGATGGCGGCAAGCGGTCCGTTCAGCCCCGACGCGGCCAATGCGGGCCGACGCTCGCTGCGCAACGTGCTGCTCGATTATCTTTCAGCGCCAGCAGGTGACGTGAAGCGTGCCGCCAGCCAGTATGAAAGCGCAACCAACATGACGGATCGCGCTGCGGCCCTCGCCGTGCTGGCCCACCGCCAGAGCGGATCGCCGGNNCGGAAGCCGTTGCAGCGCTTGCAGATTTCGAAAGCCGCTTCCGCGCTGAGCCGCTGGTGATCGACAAGTGGTTCCAGATCCAGGCGACGGTGCCCGGCACGGCAACTGTGGACACCGTGCGCGAGCTCATGCGCCACAGCGGGTTCTCGATCGACAACCCTAACCGTGTGCGCTCGCTGGTGGGTACGTTCGCGGCGGCCAACCAGACGGCGTTCCATGCAGCGGATGGCTCCGGCTACAAGCTGTTCGCGGATGCCGTGCTTGAAGTCGAGCGCCGCAATCCGCAGGTGGCCGCACGCATCGCTACCTCTTTCCGGTCTTGGCGCTCGCTGGAACCGGGCAGGCAGGACAAGGCCCGCCAAGCTTTGGTCGCGATTAGCCAGCACAAGGACCTGTCATCGGACCTGCGCGACATCGTCGAACGGACGCTGGCTTGAGTCTTCTTTGCAACGCTTGGCGGCAAAGCCGACCAAAGGGGCTGGACACGGCGAATCGGGTCTGATTCTTTAGGTTAGATTCGGCAGTGCGGCGTTCTCGGATCTTTTCAGTAGCAAGAGCAATTCGGGGGCCCATTGATGGGAAAGGCGGACGCGTGGCGCGCGGACGGTAAGCGGACGCATGCGCGAGCAAGCGCAGCGAAGCACCGGTCAGCACTGGCGGGAACAGCCCGCTCGCTTGCGCATCCAGCGTATCAGCGCCTGCACCNNGCGCCTGCTTGCGGCCGAGCCGATTCTGCGCCGTTCGATCCCCAGCCTGATCGTCGTTTTCCTGATTGTCGTGGCCGCCACGCGCGTTCTTTCGCTGATGACCTCGCAGGACGAGGTTGAGCGCAATGCTCGCACGATCCTGGCGCTGACTGCGGCTGATATCATTCGCGGCTACGAGCATGCCGGCGACACGCCGGAAGCGCGCCAAGCTGCGTCGAGCAGCACGCTGAACTATGCGCGCGGTTTCAGCTCGCTCAGCAATCACCATGTGCTCGCTTTGACCGACGCCAAGTTCAAGGTCACGGCGGTTTCACCTGACCAGACCGGTTTGCTCGACCGTTCGTTGGAACAGGTCATCATCGGCGGCCAGCCGCTGTTCCTGTTCGGAGAGCGCGCCGGCGTGCTTACCGTGTCGATGAACGGCGAGGAATGGTACGCGGCCATGAGCCTGATGCCGGACCGTTCGGCCGGCGCCATTTCGATGATTTCGCACGAAGCCGTGTTTGCGGAATGGCGCAAGACCGTGTCGCTCAACGTCACGCTCTACGTGCTGACAGCCGGCGTGATGATCGTGATCCTGTATGCCTATTTCGGCCAAGCCTCGCGCGCCCGCTCCGCCGACCGGATCTATCTCGAAGCGCATCAGCGTATCGATCTGGCGCTTGTGCGCGGCCGTTGCGGGCTTTGGGACTGGGATCTTCACCGCGGCCGCATGTACTGGTCGCGCTCCATGTATGACATGCTGGGCTATGAAGCCTTCGACTCCATGCTGTCCTTCGGCGATGTGGCGGAGATCATTCATCCCGACGACGGCGATCTGTTCGCGCTGGCTAACCGCATCGTGTCGAAGCAAACCGATCAGATCGACCACATCTTCCGCATGCGCAATGCCGAGGGTCAGTGGGTCTGGATGCGGGCCCGCGCGACCGTCGTCGATCCGGACGCCGACGAGATTCACCTGATCGGCATCGCGGTGGATGTCACCGAACAGCGCACGCTGGCTCAACAATCGGAAGCCGCCGATCAGCGCCTTCGCACGGCAATCGAGAGCATCTCGGAATCCTTCGTGCTGTGGGACGCCGACAACCGTCTGGTGATGTGCAACAGCAAGTTCGCGGGCGATGTGGGCTTGTCGCTGGACGATCTTGCGGAAGGCACCGATCGCCGCGCGATCGAGCAACGCATGACGAAGTTCGTATTCGAGCGTCGCCTTGCCAATTCGAACGGCCCGTTCGGCGGCGCGACCTATGAGCGCCAGGTTGCCGATGGCCGCTGGTTGCAGGTCAACGAGCTGAGGACTCGCGACGGCGGCATCGTGTCGGTGGGTTCGGACATCACGCAGCTGAAACAGCATCAGGAGCGGCTAACCGAAAGCGAGCGGCGCCAGATGGCGACCATTCACGATCTCAGCCTTGCGCGCCGCGCCGAAGAAGAGCGCGTGGCGGAACTCGCCGACCTCAACACCAAATACATGCACGAAACGGAACGCGCCGAAGCCGCCAACCGCGCCAAGTCCGAATTCCTCGCCAACATGAGCCATGAGCTGCGCACTCCTCTCAACGCCATCATCGGCTTTTCCGAACTGATGGCGAGCGGCTTCTTCGGTCCGCTGGGCTCGGAGCGCTATGCCGAATATGCCCGAGACATCAATTCAAGCGGCACCTATTTGCTCGGCGTCATCAACGACATCCTGGATATGTCGAAGATCGAAGCTGGCCACTTCACCGTGGACCGCGAGGAAGTCGACCTTGCATCGCTCATCACCGAAGCGGTGAAGGTGGTTGCCCTGCAGGCGCAGGCCAAGGCGATCACCATCGACACCAAGATCGCCGACACGCTCACGGCTTTTGCCGACAAGCGCGCCGTCAAGCAGATTGCGATCAACCTCCTGTCGAACGCGGTAAAATTCACCGGCCAGGGTGGGCGCATATCGGTCCGGGCGCGCCACGCCGCGGGTGCCTTGATGCTGACGATCGAAGACAATGGCTGCGGCATCCCGAAAGACGCGCTGAGCAAGCTCGGGCGGCCCTTCGAGCAGGTGCAAAACCAAATGTCGAAGAACCACACCGGCTCCGGCCTCGGCCTCGCCATCTCGCGGTCGCTCGCCGAGCTGAATGGCGGCTCTCTGAAGATCCGCTCGGTGGAAGGTTCGGGAACGGTCGTTTCGGTCCGCCTGCCCGCTCAACAGCATTCACAACTGCGCGCTGCCTGATCGCACCGCTATTTGCGGCGAAGAAGGCGATCGAAGATCGTGCGCGCGTTGTGCTGGGTGTCCACAAGCAGCGCGTCGAGGACGGAAAGTTCGGGGGTATCGGTTGCCCGCAACAGGATATCGGCCAGTGCCGGCGGCATGTCGGTCTTGTCGAAATCGCCGACGACACAGAGGCGGATGACCTGCGTGACCGCCGTATAAAGCTGATGGGCCGACGCAAGCGTCTCGACAGCGCCTGCATCGGCAAAATCGGGATCGAGTTGGGCGAGCACGGCGGCTGTGCTGGTCTCATGATCCGGTCCGGCCTGAACCGCGCCAGTGAGACTTGCCACCTGCGCAATGAATTCGAGATCGATCAACCCGCCGGGAACGAGCTTCAGATCCCATGCATCGCGTGCGGGCTTTTCCTGCTCCAGGAGGTCGCGCATCTCGACCGCAGCCGCCTTCACCTCGCCTGACTTGCGAGAAGCTGCGAGGATCGCGGCGATCTCGGTTTGCAGTTCAGCCGCGAGCGTGGCGTCGCCGGAAACCGGCCGGGCACGTGTCAGCGCCATATGTTCCCAGGTCCAGGNNAGCTTTGATGTCCCAGCGCCCTTTATGCTTATGGCTCAGGTGCGCATACATTTTTTCGCGCATCTCACGCACTTCGGTTTGCAGCGTCGCCGCCTCGCGCGGCAGGCAAAGGATCTGACGACGAATCGCCTCAAAGCGCTGGCTCAGCGCCGGTTCGCCATACACGATGCGCGCCCGCACCAGCGCCTGATGTTCCCAGGTCCAGGCGTCCTGCTGCTGGTATTTGCGGAAGGCATCGATATGGGTCGCGACAGGCCCCTTGTTGCCGGACGGGCGCAATCGCAGGTCGAGCTCGTAGAGGATGCCCTTGGCCGTCGGCGCTGAAACGGCTGCGATCAGCCGTTGTGTCAGCCGCGCGAAGTAGCGCGAGGGCTCCAACGGCTTGTCGCCATCGGACCATTCCGCCGTCTCGTCGTGATCGTAGATCAGGATCAGGTCGACATCCGAACCCGCCGTCAGCTCACGGCTACCGAGCTTCCCCATGCCAAGGATCACCGATCGCGCGCCCGGTATGCGCCCATGCCGCTGCGCCATTTCGGCTTCCACAGCCGCGAAGGCATGGCCGATGGTGAGGTCTGCGAGGTCCGAGAAAGCGCGACCGGCACGCGGCGCATCGATCGCGCCAGTGAGAAGTCGCACGCCGATCAGGAAGCGCTGCTCGGCCGCAAAGATACGCAGCCGATCAAGTGCTTCCTCAAAACTGGGTGCACCCTCCAAAAAGGTCACGAGGCGGCCGGAAAGATAATCGCGGCTGGGCAGTTCCGATAGAAGCGCGGGATCGAGCAGGCCGTCAAAGACATGCGGGCTGCGGGTGATCGTTTCCGCAAGCCTCGGTGCAGCGCCCATGATCGTGACGAGCAACCGCAGCAGTGCCGGATTGTTCTGGAGCAGGGAGAACAGCTGGATGCCCGCGGGCAGGCCGGACAGAAACGCATCAAAGCGGATCGCCGTGTCGTCAGCCCGCCGCGTTTCGCCGAAGGCCTGGAGAAGCGCCGGCGTTAGTTCGGTCAGCCGTTCGCGCGCTTCGGCCGAACGCGTGGCGCGATAACGCCCGAAGTGCCAGCCACGGATCAGGCGGATCATGTCGGAAGGACGCTCGAAGCCGAGCACGGTCAGCGTTTGCAGCGTGTCGGGATCGTCGACATCACCGGTGAAAACGAGATTGCCGACGTCGTCCGACAGCTTCGGCGCTGTTTCAAACAGAGCGGCGTAATGCTTTTCGACAGAGTTCAGCGCCGCACGAAGGTCATCGGCAAAAGCGTCGTCCTGCTCGTAGCCCATCAGGCGCGCGATGCGGGAAAAGCCTTCGTCTTCTTCCGGCACGACATGGCTCTGCTCATCCGCCACGATCTGGATGCGATGCTCGACATCGCGCAGATACCAGTATAGCCGTCCGAGGGTGCTAGATGCTTCCGTGGTGATCCAGCGCTGATCGGCCAGCATTCCCAGCATCGCCACCGTTTCGCGTCCGCGCAATTCGGGATAACGCCCACCGGCAATCAGTTGCTGGGTTTGCACGAAGAATTCGATCTCGCGGATACCCCCACGGCCAAGCTTCACATTGTGCCCGCGCACCGCGACATCGCCGTGGCCGCGATGGGCGTGGATCTGGCGCTTGATGGAATGGACATCGGCAATCGCTNNAGACATAGGGCCGCAACTCGCCGAGGAAACGCGCGCCGGCCGGCCCGTCACCCGCCACCGGCCGCGCCTTGATCATCGCAGCACGCTCCCAGTTCTGGCCGCGCGCTTCGTAGTAGGCCAGCGCGGCATCAACGGAGATGGCGAGCGGGGTGGAGCCCGGATCGGGGCGCAGCCGCAGATCGGTGCGGAAAACGTAGCCGTCGCCAGTGCGATCATGCAGGATGCGCACCAGGCGCCGCGTCAGCCGCACGAACAACTCGCCCGCTTCATCGCGGTTGGGGATGGCGGGGGCTGCGGGATCGAACAGAACGATCAGGTCGATGTCGGAAGAAAAGTTCAGCTCGCGTGCGCCGAGCTTACCCATGCCAAGCAGGATCCAGCCACTGCCTTCTTCAGGCTCGTTTAGGTTTGGCAGCTTAAGCTTGCCACTGTTGTGCGCGTCTCGCAGTAGGAAGCGCACGGCGGCACCAAGGCAGGCATCGGCAAGGCTGGACAACTGGTGGATAGTGACCTGCGTGTCTTGCGTGCGCGAGAGATCCGCCAGACCGATCAGCGCATGCGCCTCCCCCTTCAGCCGGCGCAGCCGCGTCATCAGCTGGCTTTCCGTTTCGCCATCGACCGGCGCCAGGATGTCGGCTTCTATCGCTTCAAGCCGCTTGGCCAGCGGAAGACTGAACAAAGCCTCGAGAGCGATGGGGCGCCGCAGGAAGGCGCTTTTCAGAAAGGGCGACAGTGAAAGAACGCTGCCAAGGAAGTCTGTCGGTGGGGATTTGCTGCTGCACAGAGAGGCAAGCTGGGATGCACCCTGCTCTCTCGCGGCAGAGACAAGGTCGGCCAGAGCATCCTGAGCGTCCTCGGCATCAAGCGGCGGCAAGGCCTGCACCGGTTGGCCGAACCAGAGTGTGCCGTCTTCCGCTTGTTTATCCCGGTCTGTCCGCTGTTTCATCCGGCTTCCTGATTATCGGAAAGATCATCGATACCAGCAAACCGGGCTCGGCGTCAGCCAGTTCCAAACGCCCATGGTGGAAGCCCATCACCGCCTTGGCCAGGCTCAGCCCAAGTCCCGAACCCGGCTGCGAGCGGCTTTTCTCCAGCCGCACGAAGCGTTCGGTCGCGCGCGCACGATCATCTTCCGGAATGCCAGGACCCGTGTCGCGCACGGATAGCCGCGCTTCCGCATCATCCGCAGTCAAAGACACGACGACACGAGAGCCGCCGTTCGTGCCCGCCGAATATTTGATCGCGTTGTCGACAATGTTGGACAGCGCCTGGCCGATCAGCTCGCGATTGCCGTGCGCGGTCGCGGCCACATCCACAGCGCTTTCTAAGGTGACGCCGACTTCCTCTGCCGCCGGCTCGTAGAGTTCGGCCACATCCCGGGCGATCGCCGTCAGATCGACATCCACCATGGCCTCCGCGGAATAGCCGGCTTCAAGGCGCGAGATCATCAGGATGGCGTTGAAGGTACGGATCAGCTGGTCGGATTCCGCGATCGTGCCCTCCAACACCTCGCGATACTCGGCGGTGTCCTTGGGCGTGCCTAGCGCCGATTCCGCCTTGTTGCGCAGCCGGGTGAGCGGCGTCTTCAAATCGTGAGCGATGTTGTCGGACACTTGTTTGAGACCCTCGTTCAGAGCTGCAATGCGCGCGAGCATCTCGTTGAGGTTTTCCGACAAACGATCGAATTCGTCGCCGCTGCCTTCCACCGGCAGACGGCCGCTAAGGTCGCCGCCCATGATGCGGCGGCTGGCTTCCGAGATGCGGTCGATTCGGCGCAGAGCCGTTCGTCCAACGAAGAACCAGATCAGCAGCGCGCCAAGGCCCATGATGCCGAGCGTGACGATCAGCGCGCGCTGCACCACCTGGCGGAAACGCTCCGGCTCGCCGAGGTCGCGACCCACCATCACGATCATCTGGTTTGGCAGTCGCAGCACCACGGCAGTCGCCAGATGCACCGGCTGGGTCGGATCGGCATCGATTGTTGCTTCTTCACCGTAGCGCGTGGCGCGCCTTTCGCCTTCGGCCTCGCCATAACGCTGATAGCCGAAAGGCCGTTCGGTCCAGCCGAGCTTGTCCAGCACGCCCGGTTGCAGGCTCTGAACGTTGCCGGCGAGAATGCGCCCTTGCGGATCGGTAATGAGGTAGAGGTTTGCGCCGGGCTGCCTGGAACGCATTTCGATGACGCGCACAAGCGACGTCAGCCCACCGCGCTGGTAAGCGCGTCCAAGACCGGCCATTTCCTCGTTGATCGTGTCCTGGATCTGGCCAACCAGCATGCGACCGGACAAGGATGTCATGTAGAACACGAGCAGGATGGCGCAGCCGGCAAACAGCAGAAGGTAAAGCGCCGACAGCCGAGCTGCCGTCGTCTTCATCGTGGCCGATAGGCGAGCCCACACGGAAGCGCTAACCCGCCTTCAGCATATAGCCGGCGCCGCGCACCGTATGCAGGACCGGCGTGTCGAAGCCCTTCTCGATCTTGGAGCGCAAACGCGACACATGCACGTCGATGACGTTGGTCTGCGGATCGAAATGGTAGTCCCAGACATTTTCCAGAAGCATCGTGCGCGTCACCACTTGGCCCGCATGGCGCATGAGATATTCCAGCAAACGAAACTCGCGCGGCTGCAAGGTCACATCCTGCCCTGCCCGCTTCACGACATGCGAGAGCCGGTCCAACTCTAAATCGCCGACGCGATAGGTGGTCTCGACCTCCTTGTTGCCGCTACGCCGGTTCAGCACTTCAACGCGCGCAAGCAGTTCGGAGAAAGCATAGGGCTTGGTCAGGTAATCATCGCCGCCGGCGCGCAAGCCCGTTACGCGGTCATCGACCTGGCCAAGTGCCGACAGGATCAGCACCGGCGTATCATTCCCGCGCGATCGCAGCCCAGCGACCACCGACAAACCGTCGCGCTTCGGCAGCATGCGATCCACCACCATGACATCGTAGTCGCCGTTATCGGCCAGCACGAAGCCGGACTCGCCATCACGCGCGACATGGACGGTGTGGCCGACCTCGTTCAGCGCTTTCTCAAGGTAGTCCGCGGCTTCGCGATCGTCTTCGATGACAAGGATTTTCATGCCTGATGTATATGGGGATAGGTCGGGACGCTGGAAAGAGGAATCGCTGAGCATGATCGGATCCTTTCCTGAAAGGGCAGCAGCGAACACGACGCCCGCTGCCGCAATCCGCCTCCTAAGCGGAGACGGCGTCATCCACGATCCGGCCGGCTCAAGGGAAAAGCCGGCCGGATCGTGCAGGGCAATCAGCCCTGATTGGTGGGCAGGGCGACGAAGCGGTTGACGTCGTCGCGGGTCACCTGAACCAGCACCTGCTTGCGGCCAGCCTTGGCGGCATCCTTGATGGCGGTCTCGACCTCGTCCGGGCTGGTGACTTCCTTCGAGTTGACCGACACGATCACGTCGCCGGCCTCTAGACCACGGGACGCAGCGTCGCTGTCGGGATCAACCTGCGTGATCACGACGCCCTTGCCATCGTCAGACGGAGCAACCG
The DNA here is from genome assembly GCA_002316345.1 of Phyllobacteriaceae bacterium UBA1059. Classification (GTDB taxonomy): domain Bacteria; phylum Pseudomonadota; class Alphaproteobacteria; order Rhizobiales; family Rhizobiaceae; genus Tianweitania. Next base: position 29,913 of record DCDI01000114.1, read on the forward strand.
TCAGGCCGTAATCGTCGAGCGTGCTCGCCAGATCCTCGTCCTGCTGGTCGTCGCCGGTTTGTGCCGCAGCCTTTTCGTCACCGGGCAACACACCGAGCTTGACGTTGATCGACTGTGCCTTGCCGTTGCGCCACAGGTCGATCTTCACGTCCTTGCCGGGACGTGCCGAACCGATCACGCGGGCCAGTTCACGCGGCGTCGAAACCGCCTGACCATCAACAGCCGTGATGACGTCGCCGTCCTTCACGCCGGCCTTGGCCGCCGGGCTGTCGCTCTGGGCAGAGGCAACGATCGCGCCCTTGGCGTTTTCCAGGCCGATCGATTCCGCGATCTCAGGCGTCACCGGCTGGATCTGCACACCGAGCCAACCGCGCTCGATCGACTTGCCTTCCATCAGCGTCGTCACGACCTGCTTCACCGTGGAAGCCGGAATGGCGAAGGCGATGCCGACATTGCCGCCGGACGGCGAGAAGATGGCGGTGTTGACGCCAACAACTTCACCATTGGTGTTGAAGGCCGGACCACCCGAATTGCCGCGGTTCACGGCAGCGTCGATCTGCAGGAAGTCGTCGTAAGGACCCGCACCGATGTCACGGCCGCGCGCCGACACGATACCAGCCGTCACCGTGCCGCCGAGACCGAACGGGTTGCCGACAGCGACCACCCAGTCACCGACGCGCACCTTAGCATCATCGGCAAAGCCGACATAGGTGAACTTGCTGCCCTTGTTGTCGACCTTGAGCACGGCGAGATCTGTGCGCGGATCGCGACCGATCAGCTTGGCATCGTATTCGGCGCCATCCGTCAGCTTGACGCTATAGGCATCGCCGCCTTCAACCACGTGGTTGTTGGTGACGAGGTATCCGTCCTCGGAAATAAAGAAGCCGGAGCCTTGAGCGACGGGCCTCTCCTGGTTGCGATGGTGACGCTCGCCGCCGCGGCGCTCTGGACGGCGGCTCTCGCCCTGACCGTCGGGTCCACCGAATTCACGAAAGAAGCGCTTCAGGGGATGATTGTCGGGCAGTTCGTCAAAGCCCGGCATCTGCGATGGTCCACCGCGACCGCCTTCGTTCATCGCGGTTTCGGTCTGGCCCTTCACCATGACGCTAACGACGGCCGGGCTGACCTTATCGACGACGTCGCCGAAGCCGGTGGTCTGGTTTTGCGGCGCAACGCTGACGGCCTCTGCCAGAACAGGAACCGTGCCGCTGGTCACAGCGCCGAACCCGGCGCCTGCGATGATCGCTACGGAAGCGGCGGCCGCGAGGAAGCGGTTGCGCGTGCTGAGCGAGGGTTTGCTGGAGTTGCTCATAGTCTCTGATCTCCTTGCCATCGAAGTCCGATCCCGTACTTCGTTGAGGCTAGAGATAGGGCAGCGTTCCTTACAGGACGCTGTCCGCCGCATGAAACTTTCGTAATCTGCAACGGCTCAGCCGTTTCTCAGGAAGCGGCGGCTCAGCCGTCCTTCAGGATGGCGTCCAGACGCTTGCGTTCGTCCGAACTGAGTTCGGCCGAAGCTTCCGAGGAAAGCTGCCGCCTGTTCATGATCAGAACGGTGGCGCCGGCAAGCAGGAGCAGCAGCGGGGCGCCCCAAAGCAGCGCGGTACGGACGCTGAAACGCGGCTTCAGCAACACGAACTCGCCATAGCGTGACACGACATAATCCAGCACTGCTTCATTGTCGTCGCCCGCCGTCAGGCGCTCGCGCACGATGATGCGCAGGTCCTTGGCAAGATCGGCATCGGAGTCGTCGATCGACTGGTTCTGGCAGACGAGGCAGCGCAATTCGGCGGAGATGGTCCGCGCGCGGGTCTCCAGCTCCTTGTCCGCCAGCACTTCCTCGGGCTGCACGGCAAAAGCCGGAAGGCTCAAGCCGACCAGGATCAGAATTGCCGCAAGCCAGCCTCGCATCGCGCTCATCCTATTCTGCCGGCTGAGGCGCAAGAACTGCCTCGCGGCGCGCCGGCGCGCCGATCCGCAAGCGTCGGTCGGAGATCGACAGGATGCCGCCGATCATCATCAGCAATGGGCCGAGCCAGATCATCGTCACCATCGGCTTCCACCAGATGCGCACCACGATGCCGCCATCAGGGGTCGGATCCCCCAACGCAACATAAAGCTGGCTGAAACCGCGCGTCATAATGCCGGCTTCCGTGGTTGGCATCCGACGAGCGGTGTAAAGGCGCTTAGCGGATGAAACCGAGCCGATCTCGCGATTGCCGGAGATCAAGGTGAACACGGCCTGATCCTCGGTATAGTTCGGCCCCTGATGCGGAACGAGCCGTTCGAAACGCAGATTGCGGCCGGCGATGTCCGTTGTTTCCCCGGGCTTCAGGGCAACGATATGCTCGCTCTGGAAAGCGGTCGTCGCGACGATGCCGAGCAAGGCAACGCCCAGCCCGAGATGTGCGAGCGCTGCGCCATGCGCGGAGCGCGGCAGGCCGAAGAAGCGGCGGCGCATGTTGGAGAAGGACGTGTTGCCGAAGCCGGACCGCAGCGAGATATCGGTGATCGCGCCGAGAAACAGCCACACGGCCAAGCCGATGCCCAGTGCCGCAAACAACATGGTGCGATCAACGAAGATCATCACCACCAGCGTGGCCAGGATCGCGCCGCCGAGTGCCCAGGCGAGGCGCTGTGCTGCCGCATAAAGATCGCCGCGCTTCCAGGCGAGCAACGGCCCGAAGGGCACGAGAGCCAGCAGCGGGATCATTAGCGGACCGAAGGTCAGGTTGAAGAAGGGTGCGCCAACGGAAATCTTGTCGCCGCTGATGGCTTCGACCAGCAAAGGATACAGCGTGCCGATCAGAACGGTCGCGGTCGCGGTGGTCAGGAAAAGGTTGTTCAGCACCAGCGAGCCTTCGCGGCTGATTGGCTGGAACACGCCGCCCGCCGTCAAGCTCGGCGCTCGGAATGCAAACAGCGCAAAGGAACCGCCCACGAACAGGCTCAGGATCACCAGGATGAACACGCCGCGCGCGGGGTCGGTCGCGAAGGCATGGACCGATGTGAGAACGCCGGAGCGCACCAGGAAGGTACCGAGCAGCGACAGGGAGAAGGTCATGATGGCGAGCAGGACCGTCCAGATCTTCAGCGCCGACCGTTTTTCCATCACCAGAGCCGAATGCAGCAGCGCGGTGCCGGCCAGCCACGGCATAAAGGACGCGTTCTCGACCGGATCCCAGAACCAGAACCCGCCCCAGCCGAGCTCGTAATAGGCCCAGTAAGACCCCATCGCGATACCGCCGGTCAGGAAGATCCAGGCCGCTAGTGTCCATGGTCGAACCCAGCGTGCCCAAGCCGCATCGATCCGGCCTTCGATCAGGGCTGCGACGGCAAAGGAGAAGCTGACGGAAAAGCCGACATAGCCGAGGTAAAGCAGCGGCGGATGGATGGCGAGACCGATGTCCTGCAGGATCGGGTTTAGGTCCTGACCTTCGAACGGCGCAGGTACGAGGCGCGTGAAGGGGTTGGAGGTCGCCAGAATGAACAGGAGGAAGGCGGATGCCACCCAGCCCTGAACGGCCAGCGCATTGGTCTTCAAGGTCGCCGGCAGATTGCGCCCGAACGCGGCAACTAGAGCCGAGAACAGGGACAGGATCAGCACCCAGAGCAGCATCGAGCCCTCATGGTTGCCCCACGTTCCCGTGATCTTGTAGAGCGTCGGCTTCATCGAATGGGAATTTTCGAAGACGTTGCGCACCGAGAAATCGGACACGACGTAAGCCCAGGTCAGCACCAGAAACGACGCTGCGATCAAGGCAAACACCGCCACGGCAACGGGTCCCGCCACTGCCATCAAGCGGGCATCGTTCTTCTGGCTGCCGACAATGGGAATGGTCGACTGGACCAGCGACAGCGCGAAAGCCAGAACGAGGGCGAAGTGGCCGAGTTCAACCATTGGCATGCCCGCCCATCACTGTTCTTCCTGCCAAACGCCCTTGGCCTTCAAGCCTTCGGCAACTTCCTTCGGCATGTAGTTCTCGTCATGCTTAGCCAGCACGCTGTCGGCCACGAAGGTGCCGTCTTCGCGAAACGCGCCTTCGGTCACCACGCCTTGTTCCTCACGAAACAGATCGGGAAGAATGCCGGCATAAACGACCTTCACAGACTCGGTGCCGTCGGTGACCGAAAAGGCCACATCCGTGCCCTGCCCGCGAAGAACCGTGCCGCTTTCCACCAGGCCGCCTAAACGGATGCGCTGGCCGGCCGGAACCGCTGCAGTCTGAAGATCTTCCGGCATGTAGAAAAAGGAAGTGCGCTGTCCGAGCGCATAAAAGGTCAGACCGGTCGCCACGCCTAGAAAGGTCAGCGCCCCGAGAATGACGGTCAGTCGCTTCTGCTTGCGGGTCATTGCTTGCTCGCTTCGGGAATGCCTAGCGATGTTGCAAATGCTTGCAACGCCGCCGCTTCCTTTGTCGTGTTGCCCAACGCGGCCGTGCCGCGCTCCAGAGCGGCGCGTGCTTCATCCGGCTTGCCCAGAACCAGGTAGGACCGGATCAGCCGCTCCCAGCCGGGCTGGTCGTTGGGATTGTCTTTCAGCTTGGCGTCGAGACTGGCGACCATGCCCTCGATCATGGCGGTACGGTCTTCCGCCGTCATGCTGCTTGCATTGTCGATATCGGCAGCACTGGGGTTGGGCTGCGTGGAGGCCGCTTGTTCAGTCTGCATTTCGCCTGCTTGCGCAAGCGCCGCCGTGGCCGCGCCCTTCCAGGACGAGTTGTCCGGCAGATCAGCCTGCATCGCTCTCCAGGCCGCTTTCGCCTCTTCGAGGCGGTCCTCTTGTGCATCGCCCAAGGCAAGGTAAAACCGCGCCTTGCCGTCCTTGGGCTCGGCGGCCAAAGCGCGCGTGAAGGCAGCTTTGGCGTCAGGCGAAATCATGCCATCCGCAACATTCACATAGGCTTCCCCAAGACCGCTTTCGCGCTGTGGCGTAGAGCCCAGATACTCGATGGCGTTGCGATAGGCCGTCACGGAATCGTTTGCGCGGCCGATGCGGAGATAGATCGGCGCCAGCACTTCCCAGCCATTGCCATCCCGCGGATTGGCCTGCAGATGCGCTTCGGCGCGTGCAATGAGGTCGTTGACCGGGCTGTCGGCGGGGTTCTGCTGCTTGCGCGCTTCAAGAGGCTGCGATGGCTGGTCGGGCGAACCGGTGGCGGCATAAACGCCCCAGCTCACCAGCGGCACCGAAAGCACGGCAATCATTGCCAGCCAACGTCCCGCAGCTCCGGTTCGGCCGGCGATCTCGTCCTTGGTCTGATCCGCCTTGAGGATGCGCCGCGCGATCTCGTTGCGCGCCTGTTCGGCCTCTGCGCGACCGATCAAGCCGCGGGCATGGTCGCGTTCCACTTCGGCAAGCTGATCCTTGTAGATCATCAGGTCGAAGGCGCTGTCGGGCGCAGCCGCGGGAGTGTGCCGCATGAACGGCAGTAAAACACTGACGCAAGCGCCGAATGTCAGCAGGGCGGCAACGATCCAGAACAACATGGGCGTCTTTTACGCCCCGCTAATCCCTTCGCCAACACCGGCGGGGTGCGGCTTTCCGTCTGGGATGGGCCTGACCTCAGCCTGGATCAGGTCAGCGGCGTCCAGCTTCCATCCGCGTTGCGACATGCCGAACCGCGTGCGCTCTTGGGATTTCCATCGACAAAGATGGTGTGATTGTACTGCCGGCAGTCCTGCGATCCGACGCGGTAAGGCTGGGCTGCGACAACTTCGCCGTAACGGCCGGCGCGCTGGTTGCGCCATGTTACGGGCTGACCGCTCGGCGTATATTCCAGCGCCCTGTACTCGGCTTCCAGCGCACTGCGCCTGTCGCGATTGTCGAGTTCCTTGCCGATCGTTCCACCGACAAGCCCGCCTGCCATCGCGTCCAGAAGAGCGGCGCCGATTGGCTTTTCGGTTTTCGTAGGCTGCACGAAGCTGTTGGCCGGCACGCGCAGACCCGTGGTCGAACATCCGGCAAGAACGGCCAGGAGAAGCGCGGAAAGAACTTTTGTCTTCATGGTCGTGGGTGCTGCCGATCGGGAAAGTGCATGCCTGCCGAGCACTTATAGCACAGCTATATACGTAGCATAGCTAATGAGCGCGGGGGAGTTCTACAATCACTTTGAGCCCGCCAA
>DCDI01000114.1:36095-43122 GCA_002316345.1 Phyllobacteriaceae bacterium UBA1059
TCAAGCGTCAGCGTTCCGCCATATTGCGCCACGAGGTCCGAGACGATCGAGAGGCCGAGCCCCGAGCCCGGTTTGGTTTCGTCCAGGCGCTTGCCGCGCTTCAGCGCCTCGCGCCGTGCTTCGTCCGGAATGCCCGGGCCGTCATCCTCGATGATCAGCGCGAAACGCTCCGCGCCTTCGACGCTTGCAGCGCTGCGAATGCTGACCTGTACCCGCTCGCGGGCCCACTTCATGGCGTTCTCGATCAGATTGCCGGACACTTCCTCAAAGTCCCCTTCCTCGCCGGCAAAGATGATCTCGCCATCAGGCATGTCGAGGCTGGTGCGCATGGATGGGTTGAGCTTCTCCATGACGCGTAGGAGACGCTCCATGGAAGGGCGCAGCGGCGTGCGGAACACCACACTATCACGCTGTGCCGCGATCCGAGCGCGCTGAAGATAGTTGTCGATCTGCTGGCGCATCGCGGTTGCCTGGTCGCCCAGCAACTGCCCCTGCTCCGTGCCCATGGACCGGCCTTCGTTCATGATCACGGCCAAGGGCGTTTTCAACGAATGGGCGAGATTGCCGACCTGCGTGCGCGCCCGCTCCACGATGCGGCGGTTGTTGTCGATCAGCGCATTGGTTTCATGAACCAGCGGCTCGATCTCAGGCGGGAAAGACCCTTCCAGCCGCTGCGCCGATCCTTCGCGCACCTTCGACAAGGCAGCCCGCACCTTAGCCAGCGGCCGCAAGCCGAAGATGATGGCGGCGGCGTTGAAGGCAACGGTGCCCAAACCGAACATGAAGAGATAGAAGTATAGCCGCTGCTCGAACTCGCCGATCTCGTCTTCGAGTTCGGTCAGGTTGCCCATGACGCGGAACCGCGCGATGCGGTTTTGGTCGTCAAGCACGAACTCGTTTTCGAACACCTTGACGCGCTCACCGGCCAAGCCGTTGGCGGCATAAGAGCGCTGGAACCGCCCGTCGAAGGGCACCTGCACCAGCGTCGGCGAATCGACATTGCCGCTGAAGGACAGCGAGCGCAAACGGCCGGTCAGGTTCTCCGAGATCGTCTCGACCGACCAGTACCAGCCGGAACGGGGAATGACGTAGCGCACGTCGCCAAGATCCGGCGAGCCTTGAAGGCGACCCTCATCGCTGACGCCAACCGCACCGATCAGATTGAACAGGTGCGCTGACAGAAGACTATCGAAGCTCCGTTCGCTCGCTTGCCGATAAAGCGCCGAGATCACCGTCGCGATTGCCACGAGCGACAGCACCGCCCACAGCGTCGAAAGCGCCAGAACGCGGATTGTCAGCGATCGCGGAAGGCGGATCATGCGCTGAAATCAGGCCGCCCGGCCGGGATCGCGCATCCGGTAGCCCATGCCACGCACCGTTTCGATCAGGTCCACGCCCATCTTGCGGCGGAGACGTCCGACGAAAACCTCGATCGTGTTGGAGTCACGGTCGAAATCTTGATCGTACAGATGCTCCACCAGTTCCGTACGCGACACGACTTCGCCGGTATGGTGCATGAGATAGGCCAGCAGGCGAAACTCGTGCGAGGTCAGCTTCAACGGCACGCCGTCGACATCCGCCTTGGATGCCTTGATGTCCAACCGCAGCGGGCCGCACGACAATTCGGACGAAGCATGGCCGGCCGCGCGGCGGATCAGCGCCCGCACACGCGCCAGCACTTCTTCGATATGGAAGGGCTTGGTGACGTAATCGTCGGCGCCCGCATCGATGCCCTGCACCTTGTCGCTCCAGCGGTCACGCGCTGTGAGAATGAGAACCGGCATCTTGCGACCCGCACGGCGCCAGCGTTCCATCACGCTGATGCCGTCCATCTGCGGCAGGCCGATATCCAGCACGACGGCGTCATAGGGTTCGGTATCGCCGAGGAAGTGTCCTTCCTCGCCATCATAGGCGCGATCGACCACATAGCCCGCATCGGACAATGCGTCGGACACTTGACGGTTCAAATCCTTGTCGTCCTCGACGACCAGTATGCGCATGCCCTCTCCCTCGAAAGGTCTGTGTCTGCCGTCCGGTTCAATCCTTGTCGGCAGGCACGATATATTCGGCGCGCCGCGGCCGGGCGCCGTCTTTTCCGGGAAGCAGGATCACGATACGGCAGATCTGCTTCCCGTCCTGAACGGCCGGCATGGCGCGTGCAAGCTGGCCGCCTTTGTCGGCCGCCAGCTTCACGCCAATCGCATAGCAATCATCGGCATAGGCTGTCGATGGCCAAGGTGTTGCCGCCAACGAGCCGAGCACGACGAGCGAAGCGAAGGTAAGAGCGCGTGTGAGCTTCATGATTCCCGTCGAGGAAAAACAGTGGGCCGGAGCGAAGATGGCGTGTGCGGGGGCAACGGCTCGTTGCCCGGCGATCGATCCGCATCCCGGATCCTTTCGCCTCGTCTTGCCGCCATCTGTTTCTCCACTTTCCTTGAGGTTATCGCAGGAGGGCTGAACGCGTCATGAACGTTTCCGTTGCCCGCTCAGCCCATCCCCAACAGCCCGGATCACTCAGCGAACCATCATGAGCCAGGCGCACTCAGCCGATCTTTTCCGTCGCCGACAAGCGGCTGAGGACAGCGATCACACCGCCAACCGCCGTCACGATCTGCAGCAAGGCTTCGCTCATCAGGGCCTGATCGCTTGCCCCGATCGACATGCCCATCAAACCGCCGACAGCCGCAGCCACCGTTACCAGCGACGCCCAGACCGTACGCGAGAGATACCAGGGTTTCGAGCTTTCCATTGCGAACTCCTTCCGTTTGTTCATCACAAAAGTGCGAAATCAGCCTGCGCCGGAAGCCCGGCACCGACCGCTGCGCTGATCTGGCGGACCGTGACCCGAAGCAGTGCCGGCACGCTTCCGAAGTCGCCGACCGCTTGGTCACGAGTGTAGACAAAGGCAGCCGAGCCGAGCGAAACGCGGCGCTTCAGCCCTCCCGCACCGTCCGCAATCTCGACCTCGTAAGCTTCCGCCGCCTCTCCCAAGGGGATGTCGCTGGCCGCCCAATCATCCGCATCCATCCGGCCGCGCCGGATCCAAGAGAACCGCCATCCATCAGCCTTCGCCGAACAGCGAAGATGAACCGGCGCGAGCGGAAGCCGCGACCGCTGGCCGCCAACCAGGCTTTGAGTCGCAAACAGCGCATCCGAGATGGCGTAGCCGGTCGGCCCAACCCGCCATTGCCGCTCCAAACCTAGCTCGCCCGAGCGCAAACCAGCCGGCTTCACTCGGTCATCAAGCAGCACGAATCTCTGCCCGGACGAAGCGCCGGCTCCCATCGCGTCTTCGGTTCCGAGTTGAGCCCGCAGCAAATCACGCAGCTGCCAGCGACCGGCCGAAACCTCTTCGGCCTTGCTGAACTGCACGATCTCCCAGATGCCATTGTCCGCCTGCACCGCCGCCGTGCCGCCGCCATTCAGCATCTGCGCGGTGGATTGGCTGGCCAACGACCCCGCCAGCAGCGACACCTCGATCCGATTGGCATGATCAAGCCGACCGACAACGCCAGGCTTCAGCGGCTCCACCAACTCGCCAATCACTGCTGGCGCAGCAACCAGCCCGCGCTCGCTGAACCCGCTTTCTTCCGGCGAGGCCATCACGGCCAGCGTCTTCCAAGGCTTGGCATAGGCCGCGATCCGCAGCTGGTTTTCAGGCAAGGTTTCGCCCGGCAGCATCGGCAGATCCAGCAGCACCACGAAGGGCGCGCCCGCCACGGGTTGCGTGATGACGGTCTCGATCGGCTTCTGCACCCGCCACGGCGAGGCCGGCACGCGGCGGATCTGCTTGGCGCGCAGACTGCGCTTCGCTCCCGCTTCCACGCTGGTCACCAGATACTCGATCCCCGGCTTGTCCTCCGGCAGTCGAATAACTGTACCCGGCTGAAGATCAATCGCGCCGTTGGGAACGGCAAAAGCTACCTCTTCCCGCCCAGCCCAAAAATCCCGCAACCGATCCGCCGCCAGCGCCGCCGCATTCGCGGGTTCCAGCACCACCGGCATCGCCAAAGCCTGTTGCCGCGTTTCCCCCTGCCGGGGATCGACACTGCGCACCGTTCCCGCCTGGTAATCCGCAAACGGATCACGGAACGCCAGCGTCAGCTCGGTCGGCAACTCGCCATCCGGCACACGGCTCGTTTCGATGACGCCGCCACTTTCCTCGATAACGAGATCCGTGACCTCGATCGCAGCCGCCGTGCTTTGCCCGCCAAACCGCAAGCGCTCGCCGTCGTCGCGCACGCCCAACCCGAACAGGTTCACGATCGGCTCCAGCGCCGCCCGCGCCGTCCCGGGCTCTTCCACGATAAAGCCGGGAACCGACCCATCGACGCCAGATGTATCCGCCGCCGGCAGCCCATGATCGGCAAGCACCGCGGCGATCAGATCCGCCACAGTCACCGTGTTCAAGCGCCCGTTCAGCCAATGCCCAAGCAGCCAGTTGCTGCCATCGGCCCAGACGTCGCCTCGCACGGGAAAAGCCGGGAAAGGCCGCGCATCCCAAGCCCAGAGATAAACACGCTCGGCATCCACCATCCGCCCGCCATAAACAGGCGAAACGGGATTGTCGGTGTCGCGAAAGCCGGCAACATCAGGATCCCACTGCGCCTGATGCGCCTGGAGAAAGTTCTGCTGCGCAACATCCGAGCGGCCGCCGGTCGAATAATAGGGCAGGCCATTTTCCGTCGACTTCGGATCAGGAAACACATTCGGCTGGTTCGGCCCCTTGTCCGCCGCCGAACAGCCCAGCTCGGTAAACCAGATCGGCTTCGAGCACGGCACCCACGCGGTCGCCTGCGCCGCCTCCACGCCACCCGCCCGATCATGATGCGGGTTGTCCCACCAGTTCTTCAAATCCTTGAAGCGATAAACCCATGGCCTACCGTAAGCGCCATCGGTGATCGGCGTGCGCTTGCGGGCGTGGCGGTCATCCAGACTGGCATAATACCAGTCATACCCCTCGCCGCCCGCAATCTGACTGCGCAACCCGTCCGGGTCATAGGAACTGCCGAACCCGTCCGGATTGCCGCCGCTGGCATCCGCATCGCGCCAGTCGGATAGCGGCATGTAGTTGTCGACGCCGACCGCATCGATGGCCGGATGCGCCCAAAGCGGGTCGAGGTTGTAGAGGATGTCGCCGGTTCCGGCCGGCTGGTGCCCGAAATATTCGCTCCAGTCCGCCCCGTAGCTGATCTTCGTATCAGGCCCGAGGATCGCCCGCACATCCTCCGCCAGGCGCATCAGCGCCCTTACAAACGGAAAGCCCCCCATCTCGTCGCGCACCGACGTCAGCCCACGCAGCTCGGAGCCGATCAGAAACGCCTCGACCCCACCCGCCGCCTTCGCCAGATGCGCGAAATGCAGAAGGAAACGCCGATAGCTCCACTCATCCGCCCCACCAGTGAAGCGAACCGTATCCGCCTCCGCCCGAAACGCCTCGCGCCCCGCTTCCCCAACAAACGCCGCGATCTGCGCTCCAGCCGCCGCACTTCCCTGCACCGTCCCCGCCTGATCCGGCGCCGGATGACAGCTAATCCGCCCGCGCCAGGGGTAAGCCGGCTGCCCCACCCCGCCATGCGGGTTCGGCAGCGCATTGCCTTCCGCCACATCCATCATGATGAACGGATAAAGCGTCACCTTCAGCCCGCGCGATTTGATCTCGCGGATCGCCTCCATCACTGACCGGTCCGACGGCGCACCGCCATAAGCCGCATGCCCGTCATGGCGCGAAACCTCGGCCGCATCCGCCCGCTCCAGCCCCGACACGCGCCACGGCTGCGACTGACCACCCGCCGTGTTCTGCGTCACCATCGGCCGGATCGTGCAGTCACCAGCGCGCAGATCTTTGCCGAACCAGGTCGCCACCAGCCCGATATGTTCGAGCCTTGGACACAGCGCCTGCAACTCGTCCAGCGCGGCAACCAGATCGCTGCCGGCATGCAGCACATGCCGGTTCAGCGCTTCCGTTTCGCCCGGCCGATGCTTCAGAGTCACCAAGGACGGCGACAGCCCGTATTCCGTCGAACCGGGAATCAGCGTCACCGCCCTGATATTGGCGCTCAAGCCGCCAACCGCCCGCATCACCTCGAACGAGAATTGCGGCACGCGATTGCCATAGTCGGCGAGCGGAAAGCGCTCGAACACGACGTAAGCCGTGCCGCGGTAAGACGGCGCATTTCCGGCGCCCTGCTTGGCCTCGATCAGGTGATCGGGCTCCTGAGCGTCATCGCCGCGATACCAGCGAATTTCATAGCGCGTCTGGTCGAGCTCGCGCCCATCCGCCCAGATTCTTCGCACGCCCGCGATCGGTCCTTCACAAAGCGCAAACGCCAGATTGGCAAAATAGGTGTAGCTGGTGACCTTCGGCCCGCCCTTCGCGCCCGCGCGCTCGGAGGTCGTTTCCTCCTCGAACAGCGTCGCCCAGATCAGCGTCCCGTTCACCCGCACGCTGCCGTAAACGCGTGGCAAAGCCGCCCCATCCTCGGCCGTAAATGGGCGCGGATCGTTGAGGCGCGGACCTTCGAGCCGCCGCGTGCCGTTGATGACGGCCTGATCCACGGCATAGCCCGCCAAGGCACCCGCCGCACGGCCCACAACCGCTCCGACAGGCCCCAGCATGCCGCCGAGAAACGCCCCGGCCGCCTGCAAAACGATCGTCGCCATGGAAACCTCAGCTGTTCAGTTCGGGAAAGGCAAACACGCCGGCAATCCGGCGCTTCCAATGCGAGCCCAACGGCGAAACCAGCACCGCATGCCCCTCATAGGCGTGGATCATGCGGGTCTCGCCGACCGCGATTGCACAATGCTTGGCCGGCAGGTCCGGCTGCCAGCGAAACAGGATCAGATCGCCCGCCGCCATCGCTTCTACCGACTTCTCCCGGCAATGCCGCCGCGCCGCGTCCATCAGCGGATCACCGCCGCCCGCTTCCGCCCAATCGGCTGCATAAGCGCCCGGCTGCTCGGGAACGGTGCCATAAACCCCGTCCCACACGCCCATGATGAGCCCGAGACAGTCGCACCCCACCGC
>DCDI01000114.1:43175-44409 GCA_002316345.1 Phyllobacteriaceae bacterium UBA1059
AAGCCGCATCATTGCCAGGCAGATGCGGAAAGCCGCGGAAATTGGCGCTGTTGCCAAACTTCGCCTTGCAGGTCGCAAACAGCTTGTCGCAACCCACTTCCACCGTGAACGAGTCGCCCGGCGCGGAAACAATCGTGCCGTCGCGCCAAAGCACCAGCCGCACGCCATCCAGCCGCCTTGCATGGTCCAGCACCTGCTCCGTCCGCCCGGCATTGGCACCGGATGTCCAGGTTAGCCGCCCGTGCGAAAACCACCCGGCCTCCGCTTCGTTCAACCCGGAAACCAGCACCGCATCGCGCCCCTCGATCTCCACCACGGCTCCGCTGGCATGAAAATCCGGCCGGTCCAGCGCCACTTTGCATCGGCGATCGCCCAGCACCGCGTCGCATTCCCTGCGAATGTAGCGGCCATTCACGCGATCGAGGCTTTCCGTCGGGCTCAGCAACTCCGCCGTAAACTGCCCGTCCTGCCGCGTGATCTTGCCGATCACCGCCTTGCGCAGCAGCGTCCATTGGCCGGGATCGCTCCAGTTCACCAGCAGCGTTTCGACGCCCGCGCCATCAAACACGCCCGCCGCGATCTCCTCGTCCGAAATGTCGAGCGAAGACAGCGCGCCGTCGATATCCACCGTGTCGGTGCTCAGACCCAGCCGGTCGCGCGCCTCACTCGCCAAGAACCCGCTTTCCGGCTGAAACACAGTGCCATCCACCACCAGCCGCTCGTCATGATCGGTATAGCCGGCGACCGTCCCGTCGCGCCGCGTCACACGCCAGCAATGGCACAAAGTCGTCGTCGCGCCCTGGAGATGCGCGCGAAACTCTTGGCTCACACTCATGCACTCACCTCGATCAGGGGAATGGAAGGGATTTGCCCGGCCTTGAAGGCGGTTAGGCTGATGGCGATGCGCTCGGAGTCGAAGCGCACCGGCACATGAAACTCGAAGCCGGCCGTCACCACCGCGCCCTCCGTCGGCGCATGCACCAGCGTCACCAACCCCGTTGCGGCATCCACTGCAAAGCGGTTCGCGGCCAGCTCCGCGCCCGCCACCGCCACGCGCACGCTTGATGCCAGCACCTTGCGGATCGGCCGGACATAAGCGTCCTCGCCAACCCCATAGGTCTTCGCCAAGGGGAACTCCCGCGCCCTTCCGTCCCCGGTGCCAACCCGCTGGTCCCGCGCCCCGACCGTCCCATCAGGCCGGCACGACTTCATGTCGAACGGATCGCGAAAGCGG
>DCDI01000114.1:44583-44798 GCA_002316345.1 Phyllobacteriaceae bacterium UBA1059
CCCCCGCCCCGCCGCTCCGGCCCGCCGGTCGCGCCGAAAGACACGGCTGCGGGAAACAGCACGTCATGACACTCAGCCATCTCAGCTCCCCTATCGACTGCGCGCGCCGCGCGAGACAGCCTGCGCCAGCATGCCGGTGATTTGCGCTTCCGACTTGCGGAACGAGGCCGCATCACTCGCCGTCACATTGAAGGTGATGTTCACCGGCGCCGAAC
>DCDI01000087.1:0-7515 GCA_002316345.1 Phyllobacteriaceae bacterium UBA1059
CCGGGCGCGGCTGGAAGCCGGCGATGCCGCCGCCGAAACAGCCAGTGCGGACGCCATTCTGCAGGCGCTGGACGATGTGGCGAGCCTTGATGACGACACGGTTCTGCGCCGCTTCCTCAACCTCGTGCAGGCCACGCTGCGCACCAACCATTTCGCCGGCGACACACCGGTTGGCGCGACGTTGGCGCTGAAGCTGGACGCTCGCGCCGTGACGGGCCTGCCGGAGCCGCGTCCATGGCGGGAAATCTTCGTTTACGGGCCGGAAGTCGAAGGCGTGCATCTGCGTTTCGGACCAGTGGCACGCGGCGGCTTGCGCTGGTCGGACCGGGCGCAGGATTATCGCACCGAAGTGCTCGGCCTCGTGAAGGCGCAGCAGGTGAAGAATGCCGTGATCGTGCCGGTGGGCGCAAAGGGCGGATTCTTCCCCAAGAAGCTGCCGACGGGCGGGTCGCGCAATGCCGTGTTCGAAGCGGGTACGCAGGCCTACGTCACTTTCGTGTCGGCGCTGTTGTCGATCACCGACAATATCGTCGGCGACCATGTCGTTGCGCCGGCAAACGTTCTGCGCCGCGACGAGGACGATCCGTATTTCGTGGTTGCCGCCGACAAGGGAACGGCGACCTTTTCCGACACGGCCAATGCCATTAGCCAGGCGCATGACTTTTGGCTCGACGATGCTTTCGCCAGCGGCGGTTCGGCCGGCTATGACCACAAGAAGATGGGCATCACCGCGCGCGGTGCCTGGGAAGCGGTAAAGCGGCATTTCCGCGAAATGAACCGCGACATCCAGTCTGAGCCGTTCACGGTTGCCGGCGTCGGCGACATGTCGGGCGACGTGTTCGGCAATGGCATGCTGTTGTCGGAGCAAACGCAGCTGGTGGCGGCGTTCGACCATCGCGACATCTTCATCGATCCGCAGCCCGACATCGCCGCGAGCTTTGCGGAGCGCAAGCGGCTGTTCGATCTGCCGCGCTCGTCCTGGCAGGATTACGACAAGAACCTCCTGTCCAAGGGCGGCATGATCGTGCCGCGCAATCAGAAGACGATCACGCTGTCGCCGGAAGCGGCCGCTCTGCTGGGCTTGGAGAAGACCAGCGCCTCGCCGACCGAGGTCATGACGGCGATCCTCAAGCTGCCGGTCGACCTGCTGTGGTTCGGCGGCATCGGCACCTATATTCGCGGTTCGAGCGAGAACAATGCGGATGTCGGCGACCGCGCCAACGATCCGATCCGCATCACTGGTGGGGATGTCGGCGCCAAGGTGATCGGCGAAGGGGCCAATCTCGGCGTGACGCAGCGCGCGCGCATCGAATATGGTCTGCGCGGTGGCCGCTGCAACTCGGATGCGATCGACAATTCCGGCGGCGTGAACTCGTCCGATCTGGAAGTGAACATCAAGATCGCGCTGGCTTCCGCCATGCGCTCCGGCCGTCTGACGCGCGAAGACCGCAATGTCTTCCTGGCGGAGATGACGGGTTCTGTGGCGTCGCTGGTGCTGGAAAACAATTACCGGCAGACCCTCGCTCTTTCGCTCGCCGAGCGTCGCGGGCTGGTGGAACTGCCTTACCAGCGCCGCTTCATCACCGGGCTGGAAGAGCGCAGTCTGCTGGATCGCGCGGTGGAAGTGCTGCCCTCGGACGTGCAGCTGGCCGATCGCGAAAGCCGCGGCGTTCCGCTGACGCGCGCGGAACTCGGCGTGCTTCTGGCCTATGCCAAGCTGACCTTGTTCTCCGATCTCGTCGGCAGCGGTTTGCCGGATGAGCCCGTGTTCGAGCGCGATCTGATTGGCTACTTCCCGCGCGAAATGGCCGAGCCCTATCGCGACGAAATCCTCAGCCATCGCTTGCGCCGCGAGATCATCGCCACCGAAGTGGCCAACGACATCGTGGATCGCGGCGGCCCTGCCTTCGTGTCGAGGCTGCAGGACATGACGGGGGCGAGCGCCGCCGAAGTCGTGCATGCCTATGTTCTGGTGCGCGATGGCTTCGAACTCGCCGCGCTTTACGCGGCGGTGGATGCGCTCGACACCAAGATCGATGGGCATGCGCAGCTTGATCTTTATGCGGCGATTGCCCGGCTGGCGCGCCACGCCACGACTTGGCAGCTGCGCAATGGCGAACGCGACAAGCCGCTGGCCGAGCAAATCGTGGATTTGCGCGCCACGCGAACAGCGCTGGAAACGGCGCTTCCGGAGCTGCTGCCCGACGGCATGCGCGACAAGCTGCAGGAGCGCGCGCGTGGTCTGGCCGAACAGGGTGTTTCGCCGGAACTTGCCGACAAGCTTGCGCTGCTCGACGTGCTGCACGTGATCCCCGAAATCATGCAGGTGGCGGCGCGGTCTGGTTCGACCTTGCCTCCAGCCGCAAAGGCGTTCTTTGCGGTGACTGCCTTCTTCCGCATCGGCCGCATCGAGGATGCCATCCGCAGCCTCAATCCGACCGACTATTATGAAGGCCTGGCGCTGACGCGGGCGGAAGACGCGGTTGGTGCCGCGCGTCGCAGAATCGCGGCGGCAGTCTTGCAGGCGGAACCGACGGGCGAGACGTCTCCCGATGACTGGGTGGCGAAGGCGGGTGAGGCGGTGTTGCGCGCGCGCTCGCGGCTGGAAGCGCTGACGGATTCCGGTGAGCTGACCGTGTCCAAGCTCACCGTTGCGTCCGGCATCCTGTCCGATCTGGCGCAAGGATGAGCTTGCCCGCCCCCACAACGCCTGGTTCCATCGATGCCAAGGCAGCGACGGGCAAGGGCATCTGGGGGTGGATGCTGTTTGATTGGGCAGCTCAGCCCTTTTTCACGGTGGTCACCACCTTCATCTTCGGCCCGTATTTCGTGTCGCGAATGGTGGATGACCCTGCCGTGGGGCAGGCGGCCTGGGGCTATGGCATCGCCGCCGCCGGTTTGGTAATCGCGATCCTGTCCCCGGTTCTGGGCTCGGTTGCCGACCAGACCGGCCGGCGCAAGATCTGGATCGGCATCTTTGCCTTCATCAAGATCACCAGCCTGATCCTCCTTTGGTGGGCGGCACCCGGTTCAAACCTGATCTCGCCGCTGCTGGTTTTTGCGCTGGCTTCCGTTGCGGCCGAGTTCTCCATCGTCTTCAACGATTCCATGCTGCCGCGGCTCGGCATGGGGCGCGACATCGGCCGTATCTCCAACCTCGCCTGGGGTTTGGGCTATGCGGGCGGCATGGTGGTGCTGATCTTCGTGGTCGGCTTCATCGCCGGGACGCCGGACACGGGCCGCACCCTGCTCGGCTTCGCGCCTTTGTTCGGGCTCGATCCGGCTACTGGCGAAGATGCGCGCGCGACAGGACCGATCGCCGCCATCTGGTATCTCGTTTTCATCCTGCCGATGTTTCTGTTCACGCCCGATACGCGAACAGGAACGCCGGCTGGCAAGGCCGTGAAACAAGGCTTGGGCGAGCTGCGCGACACGCTGAAGGAGGTTCGCGGCCGGCCGGGCATTCTGCGCTTCCTCGTGGCGCGCATGATCTTTCAGGACGGCGTCAACGCGCTGATCGCGCTTGGCGGCACATTTGCAGCGCTGCTGTTCTCGTGGTCGGTGACCGAGATCGGTCTTTTCGGCATCATCTTGAACGTCGCGGCGATCATCGGCTGTTTGACCGCCAGCCGGCTCGACAACCGCTTCGGCTCCAAGGTGGTGGTGGTGTTGTCGCTGGTGATCCTCATCGTAGCGACACTCGGTGTCGCGTCGACCTCGGCCACCGCAACCCTGTTCGGCTTGCTGCCGCTCGGGGCGGCCGATGTGCCGGGGCTGTTCGGGTCGACGGCCGAAAAGGCCTATATCTTTTACGGCCTGTTGATCGGTGTGGCGTTCGGGCCGGTGCAGGCCTCGTCGCGCGCTTACCTCGCGCGCAGCATCCCGCCTGAAGATGCGGGGCGGTATTTCGGACTTTATGCGCTGGCTGGCCGTGCCACCAGCTTCGTCGCGCCCTTCGTGGTGGCGACGGTCACCGCCTTGTCCGGCTCGCCTGCGGCGGGCATGGCGACCATCATCCTGTTCTTGGCGCTGGGGCTGGCGATCCTCTTGCGCACGCCATACCCTGCCGACAAAGTTGACGCTTCAACCGTTACGCGGCCATGAGCGCAGGCTGATCCAGATCTTGCGATCGAGCTGATAGTGCTCGACCGGCACCTGGCCGGCCACGCGCGATTGCGCCAGGCCGGGGCCGGCATAATGGAAGCCGCATTTCTGGATCACGCGACGCGAGGGCGTGTTGACCACGCGGCAGCTGGCATAAAGCCGGTCGATTTCAGTGGCGCGAAAGGCCAGATCGACAAGCGCATGTGCTGCTTCGGTGGCAAAGCCCTGGCCCTGATGCGGACGGCCGATCCAATAGCCGAGCGTGAGATCCTGGCGGCCCTGGATCAGGCTGGCGCAGCCGATAAAGGTGCCGGTGTCGGCGAGGGTCAGCGCGTAGCCGGCACCGGCTCGTGGCCGGCTCCAGTTATCGACAAAGGCTAGCGCGTGCTGTTCGCCATAGGGATGCGGCATGGTCGCGAGCATCGCGGCAAGCTGGCGATCATTGGCCAGTTCCACGAGATCGGCTACGTCGTCCGCATGCGGCGGACGCATCACCAGTCGCTCGGTGAGCAGTACCGGGCAGTTGATCGTCAGCGCGTGCGCTTCATCGACCTCATCTGTCTCGACAACCATGTGCAGTCCCTCCAGAGCACAAGAAAAAAGGGGAGATGGCGACCCATCTCCCCTTCATCTGATCTGGTTTTTCACCAGACACCGGACCCCGAGATGGGCGCCGGTGTTGGTGGTGCGGAACCGGCTACTCCGCGGCTTCGGCCAGTGCGTCGACCGACACGTAGGTACGGCCGTTGGCTTTCGCGCGGAACGACACAGCACCTGGAACGAGCGCAAAAAGGGTATGGTCCTTGCCCATGCCCACATTGGTGCCCGGATGCCACTTGGTGCCGCGCTGACGAATGATGATGTTGCCCGGAATGACCTGCTCGCCACCGAACTTCTTCACGCCAAGGCGCTTGGATTCTGAATCGCGACCGTTGCGCGAAGAACCGCCAGCTTTCTTATGTGCCATGGATCTACTCCTTGAATGGCGCTCTTTGTGCCTGATGACCTCTTAGGGATCAAGCGGCGCCCAAAATTGTCGTTGCGTCAATCCAAGCCGTTCAGCCTGGATCAGTTCCTCAAGCGGCCGAAATGCCGGTGATGCGAACCACCGTGTGCATCTGGCGCTGACCGCGCTTGCGGCGTGAATTCTGACGGCGGCGCTTCTTGAACGCGATGACGGTCTTGGAACGGCCGTGCTCGACGATCTCTGCGGTGACCTTGGCGCCGGAAACGAAGGGCGCGCCGAGCGTGGTGTTGTCGCCANNATGACTTCGCCGAACTCGATCGTGTCGCCGGGATTGCCGGTGAGATTGCTGATGGTGACGACGTCGTCGGCAGCGACGCGGTACTGCTTACCGCCGGTCTTGATGACTGCGAACATCTTTCTTCCTTTCGGTGTTCATCCGGCTCTGAGCGGGAAACCGCCCGGCCGTCTTCTTGTCAGTCTTGTTGCTCGAAATGCGTCCGGCCTCACGGCACGGACCACGTGATTGGCGCAAACCAAGCACGGCACGCACGGATCGAGGATCCATGCATGATCGCGCGTCCATAAAGGAGCGGTCTCGCTGCGTCAAGGTCACAGCGCAGAGACTTCGCATCGAACATGCTTTGGGCCCTTGTGTCGGCCTGCTACAGCCTATATGGAGTGCGCCGCGCCCTTAATCGGGCGGACCAGCCGCGGAGAGGTGGCAGAGTGGTCGAATGCACCGCACTCGAAATGCGGCATGGGTGCAAGCTCATCGGGGGTTCGAATCCCCCCCTCTCCGCCATTTTCCATTGTTCTCGTTGATCTTTTCTCTAGTTGATTGTTGCTGGGCCCACTTCCAGGCCCACTTCCTACGAAGCTTCGACGGTAGAGCGTCCTTGATGAACCTATGCAAAGACGCCATTAGGCAAGACCTAGGTGCACTGTGCATCTGCCGCAAGCTCTGGTCAGCACAACGTTTCGAAAAATTGACAGAGCAGGCAGCTGCCGAGCCTGTAATACGATTAGCTTCCTAGCGGCTCAACTTGTATATGCTCATTAAGCCATGCGAAAAGTAGCTCTCCAGTTGATCGCGGGTGATCGCGGGACACGTGGGCAAGAAGCGACAGTTTTGCGCCGATTAGGTCCATTCAAGTTGTTTGTCCTACTTCCCGAAATCTGACGACCCACCACAGCAAATCAGTTGCCCGAAGCCGCATTCATGTGGCTAGTTGTGATGATGCGGATGCGAGTTGCTTTGTATTTGCATCGATTGGATGCAAAAAGACTATCCGCAGTCGTCGTAGTTCTGGGAGTCTTATTCCCGGGAGTTTGACCATTCAAGGCAGAACGGGAAAGGTCGACTTTCAGTTGCCATGGCTATGAGCGCGGGTTCGGTTCCGATCTCTCGTCGATATGGTCGTAGCTCTCTGGCAGGCTTGAGACTTGAAGGGGACAAAAGAGTCGTGAAGAAGCGAACGACGCATGCCATGTTCAAGGAAGAGTTGGATTGCTTGTTCGAAGCGATGGATAATGTCGCGCTGTCGGGGAAGCATCCGATCTTCAAGAAGGCCGATGACAAAGAATACTACAAGACGCAGCTGATGTTCGCCTACCGCAAGCAGGAGGCGGCCGAGCACCATGTTGCCAATGTCGAGGCCAGGCTGGCAACGGATAAAGCCAAAGCGATGGTGGCGATGAAGAAGCCGCGGAAGCTGGCCAAGAACGTCACGACTTCGACCGCGCAAATGATCACCGATGTCGGTTCCCATGCATATGTCCACGAACTTGCGGCATTCCTGGCAGCCATTCGCAGCGGCCTCGATTTCCTGGCGACAGCAGCCGTGAGGACCCTTCCCGGAAAGAGCGCGCATTCGGTGCATGACATGGAGAAGTGGGTCGAGAAGGGGCAACAGGGCGGGGTGCTCGACGTGGTGAAAGCTCACCAAGAATGGCTGGTCCAGTTGCGCGGCTATCGAGACGAGCTAATCCATAACAGTTTGCTGCAAGCGCCGGCCATAGGCTGGTTGATCTCGACGAAAGGGAGCACGCCCAAGGCCAAGATGTCTACGGCGGTGCTGCCGATCGTCGTCCCCCGCCTGACGCCCAAGCGAAGTCTGGATACGCGACGCTCAAGGATGATGGATGAGGACGTGCCCTTTGGGCTGGAGCGGCACGAGATGCATGGGGCGTTTACTCACAGTGACGGCACCGAAGTTACGCTCGAGCACGAGGTCAGCTTCAAGCCCAGTCCATCGCACATGCCGATAACGGAATTTATGAAACACCATCTCCTCCAAATATCGGGCGTTCTCGGTAGACATGCTCGGCGCAGTTCGAAAGAGCGACTTCGGGACGATCAAGTAGGCGCCCGCCGACGCGAGAGATTGGTCGCCGATCCGGGGGTCTAGCGCTAGTGCGCCAACATCTCGGCGGCGATCTCCTCG
>DCDI01000087.1:7536-10074 GCA_002316345.1 Phyllobacteriaceae bacterium UBA1059
CGAACCCGCACAGCGATTGCGGCCACCAATGGCCCTGCAGCGATAGCATGCAGGTCACGTGCGTATTCCCCTGCAACTTTAGCTCCGCTGAAGACCGCAGCTACCAAGATTTGACATTGTCGAATTTTAAGATAAAAATTCTGACATTGGAGATCTTCAAATGAGCGACGGCCCCCATCGAAGCCTGCTGATGCCCAGAGCGTGGAAGGAATTTGCCCGCAAGGGCGATGCCACGACTTATGCCGAAGAAGAGGTGAGGGACGCAGCGGTTTACGCACTCGCCCGGGACTTCGCGAACGAAGTGTCCGGACCCTTGCTGCGCGCGCTACGAGACATCTTCGATGGAGTCGGGAATTCGCTGAAGATGATCGACGTCGCCAGTCAGGCAATTGAGGATGCGAAGCATATGGCTGCTGGATCGGTGTTCGGTTTGGCTGCTGTCCGCTGGTGCGAGGAGTTCGTGCTTGAAGGCTCGTTCGGGCGCGACAGATTTCACGAGGCTGTCGGTTGCGCGGTCAAGGAGCGCGGTTATGCGGGCCAGAAGCAAGTGCAGGAGCATTACCTGCGCAAGTCGGGTACGCGACGTTCCGACGGCGTCGCTGCGAGGATAGGTAGCGCGATCAACAGCCTGAACTCTCAGGAAATCGGGCGATCCTTCTCGGACGACGGCGAACGTGCCAAGGCGCCGCGGAAGAGCGTGGGGATGGATGAAGGAGTACGGCTGTCATGAACGACCTGACGCCGGCTTTGACCTTGCGAAGCCTAGACGTCGACGTGGTGCAGCCAGGCACTGCAGTCCGTCGAGGTCGTACGCCCTGCGAAATCGAAACGCATGTTCGTTTCGACACGAGCGCCCTCGAATCGTTCGCATCGCGGAATTGGCGCCCCGATGTCTACGATGCCTTGCTTGTCGCGGCCGCGGTCGAGTTCTGCGATAGAAAGTTAACGCGCCATGCGCATGCTTGGGGTCGATCGTTCAAGGTGCGCGTCCCGGTTCACTCGCCAGCCCTTTGGAATTCGCGTGGCGTGAGCCAGTCGCTGATCTCGGCCTTAGAGCTGGTCACAGGTGATGCATGGTCTTTCGAATTCGTTGAACGCGCGCCGGCTACTCAATCGGTTCAGCAGACTCGCATGGAATTCCCACGCGACGTCGGTTCTGTCATTGCCTATAGCGACGGCATGGATTCCCGCGCCGTCGCTGGAATCGAAGAGCGTCAGCTGGGGGATCGGTTGGTACGCGTTCGGGTGGGGAAGAAGTTGTCCGACATCCGCGGCAACGATCACCGGAAGCGCCCGTTCGCACGGATACCGTATCGGGTTCTCTTGCACGCGAACAACGGGGAGACTAGCGCACGGAGCCGTGGCTTCAAGTTCGGCCTCGTTGCTGGCGTAGCAGCATTCCTCGTTGATGCGCCCGAAGTCATCGTTCCCGAAAGCGGGCAAGGCGCTCTGGCGCCGGTCATGATCCCCGTGGGTCAGGGCCATCCCGATTATCGCAACCACCCTGTCTTCACCACCAAGATAGCCAAGCTCATCGGCGCGATCTTCGGTCATGAAGTAACATATCGATTCCCCAGGCTGTGGCACACCAAGGCACAGACGCTTCGCAAATACGTCGATCTGCATGGTGATCGAGCGGCGTGGCAGGATACCCGCTCGTGTTGGCAACAGGCACGCCAAGTGTCTGTCGCTCATGTCTGGCGCCAGTGCGGGATCTGTGCTGCCTGCATGCTCAGACGCATGAGCGTGCACGCGGCCGGATTGACAGAAGCGCGGGACATCTACGTTTGGGAAGACCTCGGCGTCTCCGATTTCACGAGTGGCGCGGCGGGAAGTTTTGGCGGAAGAAACCGTAATTCGTTGCGCGAATATGCGCTCGCGGGCGCCCTGCATCTTGATGACTTCGCGGCGCTCGATGGTTCGGCAGAAGGCGAATTGATTGTGCGTCGCGCGCAAGGAGAGGTTTCACGAGCCACGGGAATTGCTGTAGCAGAAGCCGCGGATGGTCTCAGGGCCCTCATCAAACAACATAACAAGGAATGGACGAGCTTTTCCGAGAGCCTCGGAGACAGCTCGTTCGTCAATTCCTGGACAGATCGATCATGAGTTTCGCGAACCTTCCCATCGGCCCCATCGAATTGGGGGAGCGATTGCGCATCGCACGCGAGAGCGCAGGCATCACGCAGGAAGCCGCCGCCAGCGCCGGCGGCGTCGGCCGAACGACCTTAGTCGCCGTTGAAAAAGGCGCGCGCGAGGTCCGGCTGGAGGAGATTCAGGCTCTGGCCCGCGCCTACAACATCTCGGTGAATTCGCTGCTGCGCCGCGAAGCCGTTCACGTCGATCTGGTCCCCCGTTTCCGGTCGTTGCCCGAGACCAATGAGAAAGGGATCGATCAAGCTGCAAGAACCCTCAGCGACCTGGTCAGAGCCGAGGTTGAGCTCGAGAACCTGCTGGGCGTGGAGCGCGCCCGGAACTATCCGGCCGAGAAGACCATCCTCAGGGGCGACGTTCGTTTGCAGGCCGAGCAGGATGCGCTTG
>DCDI01000087.1:10084-40762 GCA_002316345.1 Phyllobacteriaceae bacterium UBA1059
GTGCACGACGTCTTCGCGCTCATGGAATTGCAACTCGGGATCAGGGTCTATGCCCGGTCCCTCGATGCGATGGTTTCGGGGCTCTTCGCCTATGACGACAACGTCGGCGCGTGCATGTTGATCAACGCTGGGCATCGGCGCGATCGCAGAAGGCTGACGGGGGCGCATGAGCTCGGCCATTTCACCGCGACGAGGCGCAGCCCGGAAGTCTATCAGGACACCAAGCACGAGAACTCCCGCGACGAGCGCTACGCAAATGCCTTTGCACGCTCGTTCCTCATGCCAGCGCGAGCCGTGATGGAGAAGTTTAAGGAAGTGACCGCGGGATCGACGCACCTGACGCGCAGACACGTCATCCTGCTCGCTCATTATTTTGGCTCCTCGCGCCAGGCTCTGGTGATGCGTCTTGAGGAACTGGATCTCACGAGGAAAGGCACGTGGGACTGGTTCGCCGACAACGGCAGCATTACCGATGAGCAGGCCCGAGAAGTGTTGGGCGACATCGCCGACGCGGTCCCGCGCAGTTCCAACAAGCCACTGTCGTCTCGCATCTTCCTCTTGGGCATTGAGGCTTGGAAGCAGGACCTTTTGAGTGAAGGGCAGCTGGCAGAGGTGCTCAAGCTGGATCGACAGGAAGTGCGTGGGCTGCTGGCGGAAGCCGAGGCCGATCAGGACGAAGCAGATGATCTATTCAAGCTGCCTCACTGAGGAAGATGGGCTTCTCGTCCTTGACGCCAGCGTCGTTATCAATCTCCTGGCCACCGGCTGTGCTCTTGATGTCATCGCCGCGTTGAGCAGACGGGTCGTTCTGCCCGAAGCCGTCGTCCGAGAGGTCGAGAATGGTGAAGAACGGGGTCATGGGGCCGCAAGCCGCTGCCGCGACCTCCTCAAGATTGGTGGCGTGGAGGTCTTGGTACTGGAAGGGCCGAGCCTTCCGGTTTTCATAGAGCTGGTGAGCGGCAGCGCCTCGGCCTCGCTGGGCGATGGCGAAGCCGCAACCATCGCGCTCGCCAGCACGCGTCCTGGCTGCGCAGTAATCGACGAGAAAAAGGCGACGAAGCTGCTGACGGCAAGGTTTGCACAGGTTAGGAGCGCGACGACCATCGATCTGCTGGCGCATGCCGAGGTCGAACGCAGCATCGGTCGCGACAGGTTGGCGCTTGGAATCCGGTCGGCGCTCAAGGAAGCGCGCATGCATGTTCGCCAGTCACAGTTCGACTGGGTGAGCGGCTTGATCGGGGACACGGCGACCGACAACTTCCCGGCGCTGAGACGGTTCGCGAGCCCCGGCAAGAACGCGTCTCGATGAAGTCGACAGGCTATGCTCGTCGCGAAGCCGGTTTGCGCGTCGTTGCCCATGTGCCAGCGGACGGAGCTACGTTCACACGGTCGCATTGGTTATGACGTTTCACAGTTCTGTCGCCGGTGGTCAAAACCTTTTCGTCTTCAGTCCGGACAGCCTTGCCTTCGTCGAAGGTTCTTCCTCGGCTCAACAGGTGCCTCGCCGAGTTTGTAAGATGCAGCCGGTCACGAAGGTGACTTCTGAGAACAAGCGGACGACTATCTGCCGGTGGCCTTGAACGAAACGGTTAATTCTCTGTGGAAGTTTCGTCTTTTACATCGTTTCGGGTGCTATAGGGCAGGACCCTTCTTCGATGTGCCATCGGGTGGAAAGTACCCAATCGCACTTGATTGTGCACTCACAAGACAATCAGGGGGTCACGGACGCCAACCGGCCGGGAAACCCATGCGCGCGGCAATTGACATCATTGCCGGCACCACCGACACGTAGGCTTCGTGCAATGCGTCGGGGGCAACCAGGTGCTCTGGTGCAAGTCTTAGGTCGAGGCAGTATTGTTCGACCAATGGGCCATCCTCGCCATTGGCCAAAGCGGCCCTCAACGACATGGCGTGAAATTGCGCCAGCGCGCCAACGAAGATTTGATCCGGGATGCGAGCGCCTTTCGACGTATTAAGGTTCATCGCCACGGGGACGAGATTCCAGATCCGGTCATGCGCGACGAAGCTGCGTGGCAAAAAGTGATCGACGTGAAAATTGGTCCCGAAAGGCGCGTCTGTATAAATACACCTGAGGCGCTCCTGTTCGATGCCGCGAACAAAGAACGCGCGCTGTCTGCTCAGTGAACGCCTGACATTTATCGCCGAAAGCTTTTCCAAGGTGACAGGTACGTTTGGGTTTCGGGCCTGGACCCAGCTGCACCAGACGTTGTCAACCCAGCCCTGGACGACCGGCAGGTTAGCGGTGAAGTACTTCAGCCAATCGTCCCCGAGCACGACCGTTTCACGTGCGATCGCATATATAGGCTCTGTCGATCCGCCGGTCCAAGGCTCGAGCAGGCGTTCGGGCACATACCGCAGGGGCGTATCCTTCCGCCCCGATTTCAAAGCGGCCCGGCTAACGATGAGCGCTTCGGAACGATCCAGTCTGATCCGCTCAGCCGTGCCGATGGCGCCGACCAAGGCCGTGAGCAGATCGTTGCCTGCGGCGTTACCTATTGTCAGCCGGGACACGGCGATCGGCCACCAGGCTCCCATGATCATGTCGGCGAGCAAGTCGTCGAAGGCGATGACTGGCTGCTTCGATCGGTGGACCGCAGCCAGGATGGCTTTGAAGAAGAGGAATTTGTAGGACTGGGTCGCGTTTCTGAATAGCCCAGCAAGCCGATCCACGTCGACGACTTCGCTGAACGGCAGAGTTGCTGTCACGGCAGTGATGGCCTCAACGATGCAGATGGCTTTCGACGATATGCGAAGCCGGCAGTGCAGGCAATCGGAGATGATCTGATGCGGCTGCACTCCGCGGTACCATAAGCCGCTTCCCGACTTGCGCGATCCCAGAGCGGCCCGGTAGCGTTCCACCGAACAATGGCGTGCGAGGGCAGGCAGTTGAGTGATAACTACCAGGGTCCCACTCCCAATCCGCCCAGGGTGGGAAGGATCGTCGCTTCAAAACGCACGCTTAAGGGGCTGGGATTGGAGCAACAAGGAGCTGTTAGAGCTCAATGCATCAAACACGGTATCCTTGGCGAGCGGCGCAAAGGCAAGCACAAGCGGATCGACTTCGACCAGGCGCTGCTCGATGGGCTTTACCAGCGCATCTGCCTGGTCATCGGCCACGTTTGGTCGCCGGCGACCGAAGCTGCCTGGCGCCAGGACATTGTCGACTTCTATGCGGAGGGTGCTGACGAGGAACTGTTCTGCGTACCGAGGCAAGGCTCATCGCCGGCGATTGTGCCGCCATCATTCCGGATGGCATGGCAATCGAATTCATCGAGTCGAAGTCGATCGGCGCCTCGTCAGAACTTTATGACAAGCGTGTCGACTGGTTGGATCGGCAGGTTTCCAAAGCGGTGCTCGGCCAGACCAGGACCACCGATGCGATTTCAGGCGGTCAGGCAGTCAGCAAGGAGCATCGCAAGGTCCAAGAGGACATCCAGCGCGCCGATGCGAAAGCCTTGGCCAGTGTCCTGAACCGTGATCTGGTGCGTGTCTGGATCGACTTGGAACATGGACCGCAAAAGCAATATCCGCGTCTGAAGATCGTGCGGCCGGATGAAGAGGATCTCTACCAACTCACCAGGTCGCTCGGCGTTCTTGTGCCGCTTGGCCTGCGCGTTCAGGCATCCGAGATCCGGGATAAGTTCCGCCTGTCGGATCCGGGCGCGGCGCCGAGGTTTTGACGCCGCAATGTGCCGCACAAAACACTTGCCACAGCACCAAAGCCGGCGGCACGGCCGTCGTTGCACCAGGTGAAGACGGAGGCCGGGCTGGCTGCCGACGAGATCGTCGCGGATGCCGGGTTGCAGCAAGCCGGTCCGGCGGCGACCTTGGGGATGCTCTCAAGTCGGTGAAGGAAAGAGCGACTTTCGACGCCTTCCTGAAGGGTTCACGGCAGCGACTGAGCGGTACGGCTGGTTGGCCGGCGATGATTCGATACCGCGTGGCGCGCTAAGCTGACCTTCCGGGCTATGACAGCACAAGCCTATGCGGCGGGTTGGTGGCAGCAAATTCAGCGGCTGAAACGGGTGCGGCTCTATCTGCGTTACGTTCATGTCGATCCGGACCTGACGCAGCCTGGATCCCGTCATGAGCATGCCGAGTGGCATGGTGTGATCCTGCCTGTTGATCATCCGTGGTGGGACACACATTAGCCGCCCAACGGCTTCAACTGCCGCTGTTATGTGCAGTCGGTCTCCGAGCGGGATCTGGCGCGGTATGGCTGGACGATGTCGGCGGATGCGCCGATCGAGCGGATGGTGATCAAGTTCTTACGAGGCAAGGCGGTTGAGATGCGGGTGGGGCTCGATGCGGGGTTAGGGTTCAATGCAGGTCTGGTGGGGTTAGGGACCCAGAGTTGAAGCGGCTGTCGAGACGACGTCGGCGATTCAGCAGGAAATGTTGTTAAGGACATAGGAACGTTCTAGAACTACGTGCCCCTATAATAAAAAGGGCTTTATAAGAGCCTTCTTTGTGGCGGAGTATGTAGGTTGTGTCTTGGGTCCAGGTATTGAAGATCGTGTGATTTCTCTGGGTAGCGGCTTGGCCGCTATCCCCGAACGTCTTCTGTTGGCTCATGCTCGGGGCGAGGTGCTATTCATCTGCGGAGCAGGAATATCTCTCCCAGCTGGCCTTCCTGATTTTCGCAAACTGGTGATTGATGTTTATTCTCAGCTGGACGCTGGTGTTCATGCGGTTCTTTCCACGCTGCCATCTGGTGTACAGAAACACAGTCAAGTTGATTGTAGTGGGTTGACCGGCCGTCAGACAGCTGAAGTACAGCGATTTATCAATGGTGAATACGACGTCGTCTTGGGAATGCTCGAACGGCGTCTCGATGACCGCACGCGTGGCGATAGCCAAGTAAGGCGTGAAGTTGCCTCGCGGCTTCATTCCAAAACGAGCAAACCAGCCCCAATCCATCGAGCTTTAATGCGGCTAGCTGACCGAGGTGGGTCCACTACTATCGTGACCACGAACTTTGATCTGCTCCTTGAGCTAGCTGCGCAGCGGCTCCGATCTCCTGTTCCAACGTATGCACTGGGTTCAATCCCACGACCTTCGAGGCATTCAGATTTTACAGGTGTGCTCCACATACACGGCGCGCTCGAAAAAAATTCATTGCAGATGTCCGAATTGGTTCTCTCTGACCAAGATTTCGGCGAATTTTACATGCGTCGACGCGTCGTGCCAGATTTCATCTACGATGCGGCAAGACTATTTCATCTCGTTCTGGTTGGGTACAGCCTCAATGACCCACCGATGCGTTACTTGTTGAACGCAGTTGCTGCAGATGGCAGCCGCTTCGACGATCTGAGAGAACGCTACATCTTCTTCGGCTCAGATGTGCCGGATCCTGTCTCTTTAGAAGACTGGAAAGCGCGCGGCATCACGCCAGTTTCTTATGACTCCAACGGCAAACACATATCGTTGCTGGAAACCTTAAATC
Organism: Phyllobacteriaceae bacterium UBA1059; assembly: GCA_002316345.1. GTDB lineage: Bacteria > Pseudomonadota > Alphaproteobacteria > Rhizobiales > Rhizobiaceae > Tianweitania. The sequence goes on from DCDI01000087.1 coordinate 15,552, forward strand.
GTTGGGCCGAACTCTCAGCCGTGAACGGTAAGAAGGAGAAAATTGACAAAGAGCTTCGCCGGATTGTCAAAGCTTCGCGGGCGACAGCTCTAGAAGCTGACCGGGACTTATTCGATCATCTTTTTCGCAGAAGCAATTCAAGTGAACGGGCAAGGCTGGCCAGTTTGATATCTGATGCGAGAGCGGACATCGATTGGCTTACAGCTATTCTTGAGATTGGCGCTGAGCGGGAACGAGGACGCAAATGATGATCCCGGCGTGGGGCTACCTTGAACCTCAAGATAAAGACGCCTTTCGAGCGGCCATTGAGTTTCTTCGTAAGCGTTTGCAAGAAGAAAAAACTGTTACGTGGGCTCTAACAGAGGGCCGGAAGCAACGTATTGCAAAATTGGCGCTTGAAGAGCTTCTAAGCGGTCCCGTCGCAGTGGGTTTGGAGGAACCTTGGGCAAGTACGTGGCGTCTAGTCGAAGAGAGTTGGTCCGCCAGCGAGTTCCGAGAGGATGATGGAACCACTATTCACGCCGTGAACCGTCGACTTCGCGGCGGCGATAATTCCGGTGCCGTTGTTGCCGCTTTGGTCAGCCTCGTGGCCCCGCGCCTGAAGGTTGAACCTATAGAGAAATGGCGTTGGACTTTTACTAAAAAGCCCCGACGCCCAAAATTCTTCGGTGATCTGATTGCGGTAAGCCTGACAAGCGGAGACTTGATATCCCCAGACAAACTTGACCTAGATAAAGTGGACGACCTCCATCTCCTTAAGTCGTTGGCGCGGTCTTTGGAGGCGGTCATCCTGCAGGGATTAGATATCGCTTCCCGTATTGGGTGGGACGGACAGGGAGGTTTATGGAGGCTCGGTGATCTGCGGAGGGTGTACTATGTTTCGCATGCTTCACAGGACGGTGAAAATAGGGATCCGGACCTCTTCCACCGTGGAATCGCGCCGTCAGTGAAGCTTCTGTACGCAGTTGTGTCTCGCATGGCGGATCTTGACCTGAACGGCGCGAGGCTCTTCGTACGAAGTTGGCGGTGGCTTGACACTCCGGTGCATCTCCGACTCTGGGCCGCAATGGCGCGGAATGCTAAACTAGTAACACCCGACGATGTCAGTTCCTTCATCTTGGAACTTAACTCTCGTCAATTCTGGGACTTGCACATCTATCCTGAGGTAGCTGAACTTAGAGCGGCCCGTTTCAATGATCTTTCTGAAAAGACACAGGAGGACATTGCTAATCGTATCCGGAAGGGCCCTCCGCGAAATCACTGGCCAAAGGAATCAGACCCGTCCAAACTGAAGGAAGCACTCCTGTATTGGTCTATTCGTGAGTTCAAACGGATAGAATGTGCCGGCGGGCATCTGACAGGACGTTTGAAGTCGTGGGTCGACGCTCAAGGTAAGCAATTCGACGATCTTGATGTGGTGACTATAGACGAAGGCTTCCTTGAGACGGTTAGTGTCCGGTCGGCACCCCGAAGCCCGGATGATAAATTCAACACGATTGAGGGGACGTCTCGACTACGGGCGCTTGAGACTGCTCTCCAAACAAGACGTGGCGGCTGGGACGACGACCCTGCCGAGCGGGCAAACGATTGGTTGCGTGAGCCAGGAAAGGCCGCCCTAATCCTGAGCGACTTAGAAGCTAGCGGCGACGGTGGAGACGAATTCCCAACGGTCTGGAACCGTTTCGGTTGGGCTCACTCTCCAGAGTCGAAAAGCAGTGCACCAGCGAATCCCGAGGACGAAGTAGAAAGAGTCCTCAAGCTGTTGAACCAACTCTCAAAAGGCACCCTTTTAGCCGCTATTGAAGGCATCAGCGCTTGGCTAAGCGCTTGGGAAAAGCAGCTCGTCACAACGCGGCTCATGCTACCTGTATGGTCTCGGATCTGGCCCATTGCCGTTGACGCAACTAATAAAGCACCCAAGAGCAAGGAGACGGATCTCAGAATAAGGGCTCCTTCCGTCGACGATGATCGGGAGCCGATGGATATCGAGACCCTTAATTCGCCAGCAGGCAAGCTTGTCGGTGTGTTCCTGGCAGCATGCCCAAGACTAAGAAGGGGAAAGCACGCGTTCACGAAGGGCTCCGTGGAACGTAGCATGAGAGACATAGTTGTAGCAGCCGCTGGCACGAGCGGCTTAATCGTCCGAAAGCGCTTAATCGAAGCGTTGCCATACTTTCTAAACGCCGACCCGGAGTGGACGAAAAAGCACCTAGTTGCGCCCCTGAGGCAAGACGATGGAGCGTCGCTAGCGTTGTGGCAAGCCATTGCTCACCGCACGCACTTCACCAAAGTCTTGAAGATCATCGGAAGCGAGATGGCGGACCGAGCAACGGATCTCCGCCTTGCCAGAGAGACAAGGCAGCGACTGGCGTTCAGCATTGTCGTAGAGACCCTTCACGCTTTTCGGGAAGACCGCGAACCCGCGATCCCGTTCCCACGGGTGACGCAGATGCTGAGGACGCTGGATGACGAAATCCGCGCGTCGGCAGCGAACGCAATCCAGCAGTTCGTAAATGAACTCTCTAAATCTGGCGCTAGCCAGGGGCAGGCTGGTGGCGAAGAAGATAACCGCCGAGAACATGCTGGAGACATCTTCCGTTGCGCGGTGGCACCGTTCCTTCTCAGGGTTTGGCCACAAGAGCGATCACTGGCAACACCCGGCGTCAGCAATGCTCTTGCTGATCTTCCGGCGACATCGGGAGAAGCCTTTGCGGAAGCGGTTGAGGTTATCTCACGCTTCTTAGTGCCGTTTGATTGCTGGTCGTTGCTCGATTTTGGTCTCTACGGTGACAAAAATGGAAATAAGAAGCTTGCCCTGATCGATGACGGAGATAAGGCAAGAGCTTTGTTGAATTTGCTCGACCTGACCGTTGGGTCAGTTGAGGGTGCTGTCATCCCGTATGATCTGACTGATGCCTTAGATCAGATCAAAGCTGTTGCACCATCGCTTAGCGAGGAACGTGCCTTTCAACGACTCTCTACCTCGGCTCGACGCTAGGTAGTCAACCTGGAACGCTCAGCTCTATTGTAACTCGTTAACGTCATTTCCCTTGCGGCTATAGCGCCATCTAGGTGGGAGAGCATCGCTCTTGCTTGCAGGCACTCATTGTCGCCTATCTAGCGGCCGCATCTACCTGCCAAGCATTGCGGCATCGCCACCGCGCCGGATCTGATGATCCATGCCTATCAGGCCGCCAACCGTGTTGCGGAAGGCGCGATCGCTGTTGAATGGCGCCGGCGCATTGCCGACATCTACTAGTTTCCGTGAGGCCTGTCTGATGGCGACAGCTCTCATTGGCATGGCGGGTGCTTCGCTCGGCGCCGCCTTTGGGCCGATCGGTCTGATCGCCGGCCGCGCGGTGGGCGCAATCGCCGGTGCCTTTGTTGATCAGGCGATGGTCTCCGCCCTGACGCCTGCCCAAAGGCGTGAAGGGCCTCGGCTCACCAGCACCGACATCCAGACTTCAACCGAAGGCACGGTGATCAACCGGATCTATGGCCGCGCACGCACAGCCGGCTGGGTGATCTGGTCCACGCGCTTCGAGGAAGAGGTCAGCAGGGAGCGGCAGGGCGGCAAAGGCTTTTGGGTCCGAAGGTCGAGGTCACCACCTTTACGCATCATGAGAAAGCCCTGGCGCTCTCGCCATTGATCAAGCTCGTTTCATCCTTGGCGTAGGTATAGATCCAGCTGTGATCGCCGCGCCTGCGGGAAAGCCGTTCGTTGAAAGCGGCCATTATGGCATGACCGGGTCTGATCGCCGGCGGCGTGATGCCGAAGAAGGCGAGTGCCAGCAACACCACCAGCAGCATTGCTAGGATCGAAAAGCCTAGGCTCATTTTTTACCGCTTCTCCTAAGCGGCCGCATCGGCTGAGTTGATTGACGCTCATTGAACCCTTGCCCCGCAAAGCAGAGCTGGCTTGTACCTATGCGTAGCGGGATCTTCTCAGTAAGAAGCTTTAGATCAGGTTGAGATTGGCAATGCACAAAGAATCGATCAAGAAATATCTGAAGCCAAGTACGATCCTATCGCGCAGAAGCACGATCAATAACGCGTTTATCTCCGCGCTTGCGCCTTTTGATACCTACTCAGAGGAGGAGGTTCGTTCGGCCATCTTGGATCTTGGCCAAGATCCCGATGGTGAGCTGAGTTGTATCTACTGCCCCGCACTGGCCGCAACTTGGGACCACCTTTTCAATCGCGTTGTGGGTGGCAAATTTTCTGGACACGGTCATCGCATTCGCAACCTGGTTCCCTGCTGTCGGACCTGTAACGAGCGAAAAGGTGGCAAATCCTGGCGAGTCTTTCTTGAAGAACGGGCACACCAGGATCTTGAGGCGCGAATAGCCACCATCGACCACTTCGTTTCGCGGGCTACAGCTTCGATAGTCGATCACGCAAAGCTCGAGGGCTTGGCGCTTGAAGAACTGTCTCGCTTCGAAGCAATCCGCGCGGAAGTGTTTCAACTGATGAAGGAAGCCGATCTGCTTGCCGTCGCAATTCGCAACAAGGTCGCTCCCCAGGGATCGACGTCATTGGCTAAGGCAGTGGCCGAACATGAGTGATCACTTCCAGCCAAACAGCCAGAAAAAAGAGCAGAACCCCGCCTCCCATAGAAGCAACGCGATAGGCATAGCCATAACCCTCCTCGCAGCAGTGCTCGGTTTAGCTTGGCTCTGGTCTGTCTATTGGATTTTCACCCTCCAAGACAGTGCAAACGACATTTCGGTTCGCGAACGCATAGATATGGCCCGGAATGTCGGCCTGCTCCTGCTCGGGCTCGTCGGTTTACCCCTAGCGATCTGGCGAAGCTGGACTGCAAGCCTACAAACTCGGGAAGCCATTGCACAGGGAAAGCGCGTCGAAAGGCAACTCATCTACACGGCTCGGCAGATTGCTGTCACAGAAGAGAGCAATCTTGCAAAACTGTTCCAAGATGGGGTGGCCGCACTGGTCGATTCGGACCCAGTCAAAGTCTCTGCTGGCATAGCCACTTTGAGTATCGTGGCCCGGACTGCTGCTGAGCCATTCGGCAACGAAGCACGAGTCCTGCTTCTCCAATATGTGAGGAAGTTTGGTGAACAGGGACACGGCGGTCAAAATGTACAAAGGGCCATTACCGCTCTAAACAGTGCCTACACCGTCAGATCGGATAACGTCATGGATCAATTGAATTTCGAAGAGGATGCTGACGAGGGAGCGCGCTACGATGATTATGAGGCCCCTTGGGAGTTGGTCTTTGGCGCTGAGCATTGCAGTTACTCAGGCGGAGTATTTTACGGCCGGAGTTTCGAAGGTGAGCTACACGGATTCATATTTCGCGGCACCACCTTCATGCAATGCGCGATCGATAACCTAGATCATCTTGATGTTCACAATTGTTTCTTTAATCAATGTCGTATCAAGGCCGGCACTCTAAAGGAGGCGGATCGATCGAGTTTCTATCGGTGCGATTTTAGCGCCGCTGTTCTGCAGTTAGGCGATGAGATCACTGATTTGGGTGAGAAAGGTAACTACTATCGGCCTGGGAAAACTCCAAAGCTGATGAAAGGTGGAATGCCGGTCGAGCTAAGTGACTTCCTAGTGGAAAGATCACCAGGCACCCCATTGCTGCCCTAAGAGCGCGTAAGCAAAATCGGCTCGCAAACTAGCTTGCCGAATCCGGAATATGTTCCTAGTTCGTTCACCTATGACGCGGACGATCGATACGCTGGGTAAAGCCGCTCCGGCACCATTTCTTGTTGCAGGTGCGGTGCCCCGCCTGCCATGCATCACGTTATTATCCTACCGCTGACCTCGCGCGCATCTACGGCGCTGGCCGGGATCCGCTTCAGCTTACCTTTGGTTGTGAGCGCTGCAACCCGCAGCCGAGACTTTCGCTGGTCGCGCCAAGCTGCCTGCCGGCGGAGACGGTGATCCAACAGCTTCAAGGTAAAGGCCGTGACGCTCGCTGGGTCGACAAGAAACTTGAATCGGCCCGCTCGCTGCACGATGCCTGGACGGACTATCAGACCTTGGTCATTTCCTACGAAACGTAGCGGGAACCACGATCGGGATGTCCTTGCCGAACTTGCCCGGTGCGGATGCAGCAAGCAACGGCTGAGCTTGAGCCTGGGCCGGTGGACGCTTGAACGTGCCCGTTTGCTGATGCGACTGATGTCCGAAAAGCCAGTTCCAAAGCCCCGCCATCCCCTCCCGCGTGTCCGCTATGGCATCATGTTGGCAGGTGACGACGCACGCAAGCTGGCTCCCTCGGCGGGGAGCGCTTGACGATATATTGGCCGCTGTAGCGGTAGGCGCTGCGCTGGTCAGCTGATCATGGAGTGGATGAGCGCGAGAACGCCACTTGCCGCAAGATTGCCTGCGGCACCGCTCACTGCGGTCCGAAGGTCAATTAGTGCGCCTTGAACCTTATCGGCGTTTGGTTCGGCCTTGTCATTCTCGGCGCGAAGTTCGTCGATGGCACGCCCCAAGGCAATGGGATTGGCGCCAGCTTCCACGAGTTGCTGGCTTCCGGCGGACACCTCACGAACAAGGCGTTTCAGCGTGTCCTGTTTGACCGAGGTGACGGTGATGTCGCCGGACGTGTTTCCGGCGCCGAGATTGCCGGCAAAGTTGCCGATTGAACCGATATTGTAGGTGACGGGACTCACTTGAGCTCGAGATTTCTCTTGTGCGCTGAAGGTGAAACCTTCTCCCTGAATGCCAGCTTGTTCCAACCGGAGGGACCAATCAAGAACGAGATTTCGAACGGCCGAGAGTATGCTCGATAGCTGGCTGACGGCCAAATGATTGCCCATCTGGCCAATGTCCTCGTTAAGGATCTTGTTGAGCATGGCGATGTTTTCTGCCGGAAACGGCTTCTGCAGCGTGTCGCGTGGATCGTGATTTTGTGTAGTTGTTTCCAGGGAAGGAACAGCGTCAAAGACGCTGCAGTCGGATAGCAGCTTGTTCACTTCAGCTTCGTGGAAGACGATTGGTAGCCAGCCCTGGTACGGGTTGAGCCCCATCGGCCTCCCTTTCAACAGCCTGTACTCGGGCAAGTCCTCCTTTGACTTGTAGCCATTCAACTCATTCTCCACCCAGCCTTCGACGCCACCGAGCTGCATCTTCACTGCCGCCACTTTGACCTTTCGCAGTAGGGTCGCGACGGGCACGTTCGGATCGAGCGCATCTCGCTGAATTTCTTCGATCAGGCCGGCCATCTTTCCTCGCTGCCTCTCAACGCCTCAAGCGTGCTGAGAAATCCATAAGCCCCATGTAAATGCAAGATCCCACCTCAAGAAGGCATCAGGCACGCGCACGCAAGCCTTCGCCCCGAAGGGTGAATAGTCCCGGTTTTCTTGGACACCTTCGGGTTATATTTTCTGCCGCCGTTTAAATTCGACAGGCGACAGCATTTCGTCGCGGGCGTGCTTTCGCTTCGGGTTATAGAACATCTCAATGTAGTCGAACACGTCCTGCCTTGCTTCCTCGCGTGTGCTGAGCGTCTAAGAAGCTTTTACGATGAGCTTCTTAGACGTATCACTAAATGTTTCTTGAAGCTGCTACGCCCTCGCTACAGGATCGGCATCGAAATCAGCCGCCGGCTCCTATGATAGCGGTCCGAAAAACGAAGAATTTCCCAGGATTTGTCTGGCCCTATTAAGGTCAAAACACCAATTTTATCAGAGAATTAGGTGGTACCCTTCATTCGCCTTCGAGAGTGTCAGGCAATAAATTGTATTCACGGTGATCGAGAGATCAACGTGGGCAGCGAGCCAGTGGCTCGGGGCTTGTCGGGGGAGGTGAGCCTACTCTTCAAATCTCCCCCAGGGGGGAAACGGAAACCTCCCCCGCGGGGGAAACTAGAGGATAAAGTGATGAACGCGACGAACGAAAGCGCAAAGGCGCTCGGTTATCAGGCTTCGACGGTTATCGCTCACATCATGGACATGGACGTCGACGCCGGCGGCAACGCCGAAAAGGCAGCGTGGAAGCGGTATCTTGTCCTGATCCTCATGGCGCAAGCCAAGGCGGCCGACAAAAAGAAGCTGATTGAAGCCGTTTTCGGCAAGGGTGAGAAGGCTTCCAAGACGTTCCAGAATATGTGGGGTGTCGCATCCAATGCCCGCAACGTGGTGCTGGGCAATCGGTCATGGGATGACATTCGATCCATGTCCATCGCGGAAGCCAAGTACGCCGTGTTGCTGGCGGTAAACGGCCACGTGGGAGCCTTGGAAGTCTCCTCGAAGAATGACTATGCGGCGGTCTGCATGCTGAGCCCCTCGGAAGCGTTGGCAAAGCGCGAAGCCGATGCGGAAGCCGCGAAGGAAGCGGAAGCGGAAGCCGCTGCAAAGGCGGAAGCCGCCAAGGAAGCCAAAACCGCCAAGGAAGCCGCTGCCAAGGCGGAAGCCGATGCCAGACCGGAACGGTCGCCAGCCGATGCCGCAATCGGCGTGCTGCACGATGCCCACCGGAACAACCTGATGCAGGTAGCCGGGTTCATCCTCTCGAAAATCAGCGTCGAGGACATGAAGCTGATGCAAGAGACACTCAGGGCGATGCTAACCAATGCCACCCGTGAAGTGGCCGCACCGCTGGCGATCGCCGCCTGATGATTTCCTCCCCGAAGGCTCCCCCAATGGGAGCCTTGCCCTACATCTCACCACAGGTGGAGGGCGTATTTCAACGTGTCGCGATAGGTTTCGGCTTCCAAGTCGAAGAACGCGAGTTTCAGGACTCGGATCTTCCGAGTTAAGGCTAGGTTCTGTGAACCTGTTGATCTCAACAAAACGATGCTCGAGGCCATTCGAGAGTTAGTTCAGGGACCGACCGTTCCGTGATCGCCTCCCGGTGGGGCTCCGGAGACGATCAAGAACCATGAACTAGAGCCGAGATCATCGGCGCACCGGGGCTGGGCTCGTAAAGGCTTCAGCGATGCGCCGCTGGTTAATTATCAATCGGACCACGGGCGTGCTTTTGTTCGGGTTCGCGGTTCGCTGACGTGGATCAGATCAAACTCGCGGCTCACAAGCTCAGTTGTCCAGGAAGATCTGTACTGGCGGGCGTCAGTTTGGATCGAGAGGTGACCGAAAATAACGGAGTGTTATGCGATGTTGCGCTCAGCTGTTCTCACTTCCTCAGCAATCATCAACCTTTTTTGGAGAATCGCATGAAGGAGTTTTTCTATCTCGACGCTCGCGGCAGGCTATTGGGTTCAGTCATGGCCTTCACGTTTCGCGATGCACATGCTTGGCTCGGTGAGCAGTGTATCAGGTATACCAGCGTGACCCAGTTCAAGCCTACAGCTGGCAAGGACGAGTATCGCCAACGCCGTGAGCACCACGACCACGCTGCAAGATTTGGCTCGTCGGCTACGCGGTCAGGGTGGTGCTCGTAGCCAGCATTGAACGATGCCTAGAGATGTGAACCGGGTGGGTAGGGCTGAGAAGAGGCCATAATTGTTAACTGCCATGCTGGCGCATTCGAGTTCCAAGTTGGCTGGCATGAGCCTCAGAAGCGCATAGTGGCCGAAGCAGCCGAAACTCCACCGGCGGCTATTCAGCCTTCCGGCCACACCGGGGACACACTAAAAATTCTACAGAGCGTTTCTCTGTGGCAAGGCGAGTATCCATGTACATAATCAAGACCGCAGTTCCACAATTCAGGAAACGGGGGACAATTTGATGGTCGATCAGGAGGTCATTCACGTTACGTGATGCTCTTGCCTGGCTCGGATCGCAAGGTGTGAGCTACCACAGCGGGACGCAGTTCAAGCATCGGACTCGCAGAGCCGGGATCGCCGGCTGCGGATGGCTGAAGCGGCACGACCGCCGGCTAAAAGCTGTGGATCTGCTCGATCCTGGCCACTCTGGTGTTCCTGCACCGATGCAGTGGCGGGTGGCCAATATGAACCGGTTTGTGGCTTTACGGGCTAGGAACCGAGTTCTGGATCAGGCTCGGCTAGTAGGTGGGCGGATGTACCAGTACAGTGTACTGATGTGAGCCTTGATGTTTGGGCTCAGTTCGATTTCTAAAGGTATTCTTTTTCTTCTATTTCTTCGTTAGAGAGAGAAAAGAGTATAGTGTACTAAGAGGAGATTAGAGAACGTAATCACCCTCTGATTTCAGCCCACCTACCCTTTGCTGGCAATTATGGCCAGAAACCGCTCACCTGCGGCCGATTGCACCCTCCCGAGTTCACACATCACTCAACCTGACAAAATGCACGGAGACCCACTCTCTGCGGCGAGGAGGCTCTATTGGCTAGTTCTGCCTTCATGCTGACGCGGAGACTCCCCTCCGGACCCACCTCATGAACGGTATGACTTGGTTCAACGCTGCCGATGTCTACGCGGCTCTGAACCTGAACCCGACGGATGTGGCATGGTTAACAAAGGTAAGCACGAGGCTCATATAGGGTTATCTCCCGAACCGGGTTCAGTCCTTTGCTTGCTCATCGATACAGGCATGCCAATGGTTTTTAAATCACCACTGGCAATAATGGCTAGAAACCGCTCTCCAGCGGCCGATTAACCCCCTAGGCAGTCCCCAACATCAACCAAGACCATAAAGCGCCCCACAGACCCTGTTTCTGTGGCGAGGAGACCCGTTATGGCACTTTACTCAACCTTGATGCTCAACTCGGGCACAATCCGGACTTTCGTCGAGGCTGGCACGGTTCACTACCTCGCCAGCCACATCAACGACGTACTCAGCATTCGCCTAAACCAAGAGTCAGCCCGATACGCAAACCTGAACCTGAACCTGAATTAAAACCACATCCGCTTCCTGCGCCCGCCCCTGGAAAGGGAACAAGCGTGAATGTTGTCACTATCGAAGGCTTCCGAGCCTTTGCCAAGGACAGGCCGACATCCTGAAGGCACTCGGTGAAGGACGTCACACTCAGTCCGAGTTCGCCGTCCTCAACGTGAAGGACGGACGCGATGATCTTTGCGGCCGTACATCATGGTCACCCGCTGTAGCTGTGCGCTCGCAAGAGCCGGGGTCGCCTGTGGCGGCTGAGCGAGCAAGAGGCGGCATAAGCGCCGGGTACAAGCTGTGGCTCGCCGGTAAAGCTATCGTGGTGCTGGCCCTCGCGGGCTGGTGATGGCGCACGCAATGAACTGGCGGGTAGCAATGAACCAGCTGGGTCGGGTTGCCTACATAATCTGGATCTGGTTCGGGTTCCGATGGCGAGGTGGTTGACTAATCAGTGAGCGGATGGGCCAGTACAGTGTACTGATGCGCTCTCGAATGTGTCGGATTCAAACGCAATTCTAGTGGTTTTATATTTTCTCTTTTTCTCCTTCAGGAGAGAGAAAGAGTATAGTGTACTAAATAGATTTTGGTAAAAGGCCGAAGCCTCTACCATTCTGGGAACTCCTCCAGAAACCCTGCGGGCCACTTCGGCCAGAAATGGCCCGCCAGCGGCCGATCCGGCCCGGCGCCGCAACTAACCACCACTTGACCCGACAAAACGGCCACAGACCCCCTCCCTGTGGCGAGGAGCGCATCTACGTGTACAGTCAGCTACCGCAGTTCGACTGTCCAAGTCACAGACGACGGTTTGATCGTCGCCCAGGACCTGACTCAAATGCTGCATGGGTGCCAGGACCGCGACATGCTCGCCGGGGTTCCCGCCCACCACATCTGCTCCGTGAATCGCAAGCAATTGAGGAGCAACGTCGACGGACTCCGACCCACCGTTCGCCTGCCAACCCAAGCCGGAGCCGCGACCCTCGTTCTACGAACCTATGCTACACTTGGCATCCTGCTCTTCGCCACCGACGTCGCCCTCCGCTACAAGGAACCTTCACGGTGATCTTTGTCCACCTTCATCGCTTGGCGGTAGCAAGCCGATGTCGCGACGCATCAAGCTTCCGCAGCCCGATGTCAAATTAGGTCATCAGGCGAAAGTGCTGGATTTCTGCTTGATCTTGGAGACGTTGGATGAACATGGGATCCTGTCAAGGATCTTGGTTCATCGGTGATCACGTTATGCCTATCATAAGCGTGGCAAACCCACAGGGTGGCGCAGGAAAGTCGACTTCAACCCTCGTCTTGGCCACAACCCTTGCGCAGCAAGGCGCCAGCGTAGCAATTCTCGAATGTGACCCAAACCGGCCGATCATGGGCTGGAAAGCAGGACAGTCCAACAACACCGTCTTCGTCGATTGCGAAATCACGGAAAGCACGATTACCGCGAAGCTGGACGCCTATCGCAAGCGGTTCCAGTTAGTCATCGTGGATCTCGAAAGCACAGCCAGTCGGCTCATGTCACGAGCACTCGCTCGGTCTCAGCTGGTGATCATCCCGGTCCAAGCCAGCCCCAATGACGCCGAGCTGGCGGCGCGAACCATCCACCTGATCCAGGAGGAAGAGGCCGCTTTCGAGAAGGTGATCCCCTATAAGATCCTGTTCACGAGAACCTCCCCTGTGATCCAGACACGGATCGAGAAGGCGATCATCAAACAGCTGGCCGATGCCGGCGTCCCTCGCTTCCAGGCTCACCTGAACGAGCGAGCCGCGTTCAAGGCGATCTTCTATCATCAGCGGGATCTGGCCGAGCTAGACGACAGCGAGGTGAACGGATTACCCGCGGCAAGAGACAACGCCTTGCGGTTGACCAGCGAGCTGGTCGACTTGCTCACTAGGGAGAAGGCAGCAGCATGAACGGAAGAACCTGGGTTTCGGGAAGCTGGCTCAGATCAAGCCTGACCGGGCAGATGAGCCGGCGGTGCCTGATGCCGCGATCGACGCAGTTGCCGACCGCTATGGCTTTGTCATCCGTGAACCGGTCACGAAGCTGACGCGGCGCACGCCTGCCGAGCCTTCGGCCAACCTGAACATTCGGTTCCGGTGCCCGTCCTCCATCGCTTCGTTCAGTTCTGCGAAGATAACCGCTATAGCTATCCGGAAGCCCTCGACGTCTTGCTGAAGAGGGCAGGGAAATAGATGCGTCAGCGTTGACGCACGTTAATGCAGGTTTGAGAGCAGAAGCAGCAAGGCCGAGTCAGCCGGCGCAACCGGGAGGATGAGCCTACCCGGTTGAGGCAAACAGGCTTTGCTCTCGAAACTGGAGGTGAGCATGTGGTTCATACCGCTTAGCATCAACCTCAAAATGAAGAAGACCCGGAGTCGCTGGCAAGTGACACTCCGGGTCCAACTTTTCATCTAAGAGGAAACGAGGGGTGGGCGAACGCTCTCCCCTCACTCAGACCAAAATATAGCACTACCCATAGACCCCATCAAGGAGGTCTCCCAGAGCGGCCCGCCTGAACCAGTTGCGACATCGGCGCAAGGGTCTATAGCTGCCTCATACAGGAAGGTCCCCCTCTTCCACCCTATGTTCCTGCCTTTGGCAGAGCACTTGCTGCAAAGGCTATTGCATCCGCGATGCAATCCATTTCTCGACGGAACCGACAGTGAATGCAATGCGTGACGCGCTCAGCCGAACACCCTTGGGAAATTCGTTCCTTTGCTGCAGACGCCAGATCGTCGTACGGGACAGGGATGTCGATTTGCAGACTTCTTTCACGGTCATGAGGTTGTTCATTTTAGCTCCTTAGTGATTAGGTTGTTTGGAAAAGAGGGTTGTGCAGGTTATCCAACGGCAGAAATCTCGTCCGCAGGAGATTGTGCTGTCAGAACAAACATCTCCCACGCATTCATGATGCGAAGNNCACCTCCCCCGCATTCATGATGCGACGGCGTGCTTCGAGGGAGTTGCCCCGCCGATAAGCGCGCTCCACCGCACTGCCTATCGTGTGAGCAAGGCATGCTTCGGCGTGTTCGCGCGAAAAGTCAGTCTTCTCCCCACACCAGTCCCGGAAAGTGGAGCGAAAGCCGTGAACTGTGTAACCCTTCGTCAGACTGTGCAGCACCTTCGACATCGTCATGTCTGAAAGAGGCGTATTCTCGCGAGATCCCGGGAAAACAAAGTTCGAATGACGGATTTCCCGCATGCGTTCTACGATCAAGATACTGCTGTCACACAAAGGGATGGAGTGTTCCTTGTTCGCCTTCATGCGTGCTGCAGGAACGACCCAGAGTTTCTTGTCTACATCGAACTCTGACCATGTTGCTCCGCGTATCTCCCCGGAACGAGCAGCTGTAAGAATAAGAAGCTGAAGAGCCGCCGCTGCAATCGTGTCCAACTCCTCAAGGCTTTTCCAGAACTCAGGTAGGTCTGAGAAGGGCAAAGCTGGATGGTGGCCACGTTGGAGCTTCTGGCGTTTGGGTAAGAGAAGCTGAAGGTGCCCATGCCAAGCGGCTGGGTTTTCACCCGAGCGATGCCCGTGAACTTTGGCTGCGTTAAGAACACGCTCAATGCGTCCCCGAATGCGGGACGCNNAGTAGTCCAAATTGGGCGTAGAATGACGAGGATGTCATCGGTCATGATCTGATCGACAGGCGTGTCCCAGATCGGTTTGCAATAGGTCTTCAGGGTCGAACGCCATTGTTCCCGGTGTTTGGCATTGCGGAAGCCACTTTCGATCTGCTGCACAAGGTCAACCGAGAAAGGCCCAAACAGAGGCACGCATGAGGCTAACGGCTGAACAATCTCCGTCTTCTCAGTGGATTTGCTGACTGCTTGCGGGAGCTCGCCTGCATGGACACGAGCCATCAGTTCATCGCGCTGCCTCCGGGCTTTGGCTAGGCTGAACTGGTGCTCTGCAGAGCCATATGACCCCAGTGTCCACTCACGCTGTTTCTTATTAATCGTCGCTTTGATAATGAAGCTTTTTGCGCCGCTATCGCGAACCCGTAGATACAAGTTGCCGCCGTCGGGATAGTTTCCCGCCGTTTTGATGGATTGAACGCGTTTGTCTGTAAGCTGATTGATGGGCACTCTGTTCTCCCGTGGGCCCACTTCAGGCCCACTTTCAGTGTGGAACAACAGGTAAGGTGGTGAGTCAGGGTGAAACGAGCAAGACGCCTAAGTGCCTGACATTGCAGCACTTAGCATCACTTTGAAACACCCTGAGAAGCCGTATAATCGGACCCCCTCTCCGCCACCGGCTTTTGTAAGCATTAAAAGCGCAACGCCTCTGCTGACCCCCGTCTACTTCATCGTCTTAGCGTCACGTCAGGCGCCTCAGAATCGCTTGCTCAAACGTGCAGGTAGCGGTTCTTGATGTCGGGGTTGTCGACGAGCCCGGCGCTGTCGCCGCTCCAGACGACGCGGCCTTTTTCGATCACCACGTGGCGGTCGGCGAAGCGGGCGAGGACGTCGACATTCTTGTCGATCACGAGAATGGCCTCGCCTTCGGACTTGATGGAGCGCAGGCAGGTCCAGATTTCTTCGCGCATCAGGGGCGAAAGGCCTTCGGTGGCTTCGTCGAGCACGATCAGGCGGGGGTTCGTCATCAAGGCGCGGCCAACCGCCAGCATCTGCTGCTCGCCGCCTGAAAGCTGGTTGCCCATGTTGCGCCGGCGCTCTCTCAGGCGCGGGAACATGGCGTAGATGCTGTCGAGCGTCCATTTGGGCGCGCGGCGGTCAGTGCGCCGCGTGGCGATAAGGTTCTCTTCCACGCTGAGCGTCGGGAAAATCTGGCGGCCTTCCGGCACAAGACCCAGACCTTGCTGGGCGATGGCGTGGGGCGGTTTGCCGGTCATGTCGCGGCCATCCACGAAGACCTTGCCACCCTTTGGCGGCAGGAGCCCGAAGATCGAGTTGATCGTCGTGGTCTTGCCCATGCCGTTACGCCCTAGCAGCGTCACGACTTCGCCGGCACGAACCTCGAAATCGATGCCGAACAGGATGCGCGACTGGCCATAAGCATTCTGCAGGCCTTCCACCTTCAGCATCAGGCGATCTCCTCTTCGCCGAGATACGCTGCGCGGACATCCGGATGTGCGCGCACGGCGGCGGGCTCGCCGGATGCGATGACGCGGCCATAAACGAGAACGCTGACATGGTCGGCAAGCGAGAAGACGGCGTCCATGTCGTGCTCGATCAGGACCAGCGTGTGCGAGCCGCGCAAGGAGCGCATCAGATCGACGAGAACGGCCGATTCTTCATGGCCAGTGCCGGCAAGCGGTTCGTCGAGAAGCAGGAGACGCGCGCCGGTGGCAAGGGCGATTGCGATTTCGAGCTGGCGCTTTTCGCCGTGCGACAAGGAGCCGGCACGGCGGTGGGCTCGGTCGGCAAGCTGGACACGCGCCAGGGCGGCACTTGCCTGGGCGTTGATGTCGTCTTCCCGACTGGCGTTGCGGAAGAAGCGGAAGCTCGATCCGGACCGCGCCTGAACGGCCATGGCGACGTTTTCCAGTACGCTGAAGCCGTCGAGAATGGAGGTGATCTGAAAGGAGCGGGCGAGCCCCAGATGCACCCGGTTTTGCATGGAAAGCGGGGAAATATCCCGCCCATCGAAGAAAATTCTCCCGGAATCACTCTTCAAATTCCCGGAAAGCTGATGAACCAGGGTGGTTTTTCCCGCTCCATTGGGACCGATCAGGGCGTGGATCTCGCCGGCCTCTACCGTGAGATTGACGTTGTCTGTGACCTTCAGGGCGCCAAAATTTTTGCGGAGGCCTTCGACCTTGAGCAGGACCTCAGACATCGGAGCCTCCCCGCAACCGTCGTGCAAGACCGCTCATGCCGTCGCGGCTCCCGAGCACCACCAGAACGAGGATGAGGCCGAGGACGAGCTTCCAGTGTTCGGAGAAGTGGGCGAGCACGTCTCCCAGAAGGATGAAAACGGTGGCGCCGATGATCGGCCCGAGCAGCGTTCCCATGCCGCCGAGAACCACCATGACGATCAGTTCGCCGGAGCGCGCCCATGTCATGTAGGCGGGCGACACGAACTGCACCTGGTTGGCCAAAAGAACGCCGGCAAGGGCAGCAATCATGCCGGCGATGACATAGGCGGTGAGCTGGAAGGAAAATGGCGAAAAGCCGATCGCGCGCATGCGGGTCGGGTTGTCGCGGGTGCCGCGCAGGACCCGTCCGAAGCGGGAGGCAACCAGCATGCGCATGAGCAGGAAGGCAGCCGCCAGCACGCCGAGCACGCTATAGAACAGGACGAGGTTGTCGCGCAGCATACCGGCGCCGAAGAGGGTTGAGCGTCCCGACAGGGACATGCCGTCGTCGCCGCCGAAGGCTGACAGCGACACCATGAAGAAGAACGCCATCTGCCCGAAGGCGAGCGTAATCATGATGAAGTAAACGCCGCTGGTGCGCAGCGAAAGATAGCCGGTGACAAGAGCGAAAAGACCGGAGACGGCGAGAGCGGCGGTGATCTGCAGCAGGAGATCGTTGATGCCATAGCTCGACAGGATGCCGACGGCATAAGCGCCAATCCCAATATAGGCTGCGTGGCCAAAGGACACGAGCGCGCCGTAGCCCATGATGAGGTTGAGCGAGAGGGCGGCCAGCGCGAAGATCAGCATGCGCGTGGCGATTACGACGATGAAGCTGTCGCCTGTTGCCAGTGCGAGCAGCGGTACGGCGGCAAACAGGCCGAAAATGAGCCAGGGTGCGCTTTGCGCGAGCAAGGGCCGGCGGACGTGAGGCGCATCGATTACCTGGGAGGAGACCGGCCCTGCTGACGGTGTCGCGGCCTCGCTCATCGTGTGCCTCCTCCCATCGGAAACAGACCGGTGGGCCTGAGGTAAAGCACTGCTGCCATCAGGATATAAACCAGCATGGGCGCAAGCGTGCGGCCCATCTGTGCAGCGGCGGCGGGGTCGAGCAGGTTGCGCAGCAGCATCGGGCCGAAGGAGCGACCAAGCGTATCCACGAGGCCGACAAGGATCGCCGCAACAAAGGCGCCGCGTACGGAGCCGACGCCGCCGATGACGATCACCACGAAAGTCAGAATGAGGATCGAGTCGCCCATCCCGGGATCGACCGACAGGATAGGCGCCACCATGCCGCCGGCGAAGCCCGCGAGCATGGCGCCGAGGCCGAACACGATCATGAACAGCCGGCGGATGTTGACGCCGAGTGCTGACACCATCGCGCCGTGGGTTGCACCCGCACGCAGCAGCATGCCGAGCCGGGTATGATTGACCATGAGGTACAGGCCGAGCGCCGTTGCCAGGCCGGCACCGATGATGAGGATGCGGAAGGTCGGATAACGCAGGTTGCCCATGAGCTGGATCGAACCCGAAAAGGCTTCCGGCATCGGAACGCTGAGGGGTGCCGATCCCCAGATGATCTTGACGGCCTCGTTGAGGATCAGGATCAGGCCGAAGGTTGCCAGGACTTGGTCGAGGTGACTCCGGTCATAAAGTCGCCGGAAGACTAGTACTTCCAGCGCAATACCAATGGCCAGCGTTGCCGGAAGGGCGATCAGGATGCCGTAGGCGAAGCTTCCCGTCGTGGCGGCGAAGGCGGCGGTCAGGTAGGCACCGATCATATAAAGCACGCCGTGGGCGAGATTGATCAGGTCCATGACGCCGAAGATCAGCGTCAGCCCGGCAGCAACCAGGAACAGCAGGATGCCGAACTGGATGCCGTTGAGGGACTGAAGAAGAAACAGGTTGAGCATAGGCAAGTCCGACAATCACGACGCAGCCGACGGAGCGCACAGCCCCTCGTCGGCCTTCTCGGAAGATGCGCGAAGGGCGATCGGCAAGCCGGAACGGCCTGCAACGCCCGACCGACTTACATCTTGCACTCGGACGCGTAGTTGTCCTTGTAGTCGTCGAAGATGGTCTCGACATAGGACGTCGCGAACTGGCCGTCCGCACGCTTGACCACTTTCGTCAGGTAGAAATCCTGGATCGGGAAGTGGTTGTCGCCCAAGGCGAACTGGCCGCGCGGCGAGGTGAATTCCGCAGTCTTCATGGCCTCGCGAAGCGCATCCTTGTCCTGGAGATTGCCGCCGGTCTTCTTCAGCGCCGCATCGATCAGCATGGCGGCATCATAGGCCTGAACGGCATAGGTCGCCGGAACACGCTTGTATTTGGCCTCATAGGCGGTCGTGAAAGCCTTGGCTTCTGGCGTATCGAGGTCCGGTGCCCAGTTCGACCCGGCCATGAAGCCGAGCGCGGCGTCTTGTTGTGCGGGAAGCGTGGTTTCATCCACCGTGAAGGCGGACAGGAACGGCGTTCCTTCGAGGCCGGCCTGGCGATACTGCTTGACGAAGTTCACACCCATGCCGCCGGGAAGAAAGGCATAAACGGCGTCCGGCGCATCGGCTGCGATCTGCGCAAGTTCGGCCGAAAAATCGAGCTGGCCGAGCGGGACATAAAGCTCCTGTGCGGCCTCGCCGGTGTAGGAATGCTTGAAGCCAGCCAGCGCATCCTTGCCGGCCTGGTAGTTCGGCGCAATCAGGACAACGCGCTTGTAACCCTGCGTTTCGGCATATTTGCCGGACACTTCGTGCATCTGGTCGTTCTGATAGGAGGTCACGAACAGGTTGGCGTTGCAGTCCTTGCCGGCGAGGTTCGACGTGCCGGCATTCGTGCTGATGAGGAAGGCGCCCGAACCCGTCACGGGCTTCACGATGGCATTGAGCACGTTGGAGAAGATCGGTCCGACCACGAAGTCGACCTGATCGCGTTCCACCAGCTGCTGTGCCTTGCTGACCCCGATATCAGGCTTTTGCTCGTCGTCCTGGATGATGATCTCGGCATCGAGCCCGCCGAACTTGTTGCCGAGCTTTTCTGCCGCGAGCAGGAAGGCGTCGCGCGATTGTTCGCCGAGAAGTGCGGAGGGCCCGCTCAGCGTATAGATCAGGCCGATCTTGACCTTCTTGTCTTGCGCCTTGTCCTGGGCATGGGCTGCGCCGGTCAGCGCGGTTGCAGTCAGCAGCGCGAGCGCCAGCTTGGTCATCTTGCTCATCGTTCCACCTCTAAAAACTTATCATTGTTATGGCCTTTCGCCCGAATGACTGCGCTCCCACACGCAGCGGCCGGACGGTTCCCTATTCACTCGGCGGAGGCAGGAACTGAACCTCGTGCGCCGATGCTATGCGAACAACTTCTTGCGGGTCACCGACATTGTTGATCTTGGTGAATAGGTCCCACAGTTTCGCGGATGGCGATACCCAAAAGATGCACTTCACGACTTGGTCGGACTTGTTGAAGATGCCATGCGCGATGTTGCGCGGCAGGCAGATCAGATCGCCCGGTCCTGCCACCACATCCTTGCCGTCAAGCAAGAGGTCGAAGCGGCCTTCCAGCATGTAGATGAACTCGTCCTGCGTGGTGTGGATGTGAGGCGGGACGAAGGTGCCGGGCGGGAAGGTCGCGTGCCAGGACATCGAGCTGTCATAGTGATGCTTCGGCACATAGGTCTGGCCGAGAATGTTCCAGACGATCCCGTCGATGGACTTGCCGGATTGGGTAATGCCGGCTTCATGTTGGGTCATCGTGATGGTCCTTCTTGTGGTTCAGATCAGGAAGCGCGGGCCTGGTTGACCTGGCTGGTCGAAAAGCCTGCGGTTGCGGCATAGCCGCGGACGATCGCCTCGCGTTCGGCAAAGCTGATGACGCCGTCGAGGTCGGCGCATCCGTTGGGCGCGCGCCGCTCGACTTCATCGATGACGCATTCGGGGCCGCCCTTGCGATTGAGGCGCACGATCTCGGCCGTGGCCGGCAAACGCGACGCTTGATAGGCGGCCAAGGCAGCACGGCCATGTTCGGCTCGCGCAAGACAGTCGGCCAGCATGCGCGCATCGATGATGGCCTGGCTCGCGCCATTCGAGCCGACCGGATACATCGGATGCGCGGCGTCTCCGATCAGCGCCACGCGGCCATCCGTCCACCAGGGCAGGGGATCGCGGTCGCACATCGGATATTCGAAGAAGGTGTCGGTCGCCCGCACAAGAGCGGGCAGATCGATCACGTCGACGCCGAACTTCTCGACATGCGGCATCAGCTCTTCATGCGTTCCGCGCCGGCTCCAGTCTTCTCGCTTCGGGGCAGGCGCACCATCGACGCCGGGGCGGTAAGTCACCACCCAGTTGTTGAGGACCTTGCCCGGCTGCGTACCCCGCGCAATTGGGTAAAGCACGAGCTTGTAGGTAAAGCCGCCGGCCACGATCATGGTGCGGCCATCCAGGAACGGTTCGGTTTCGGTCGCGCCGCGCCACATCATGACGCCGTTCCATTTCAGTCCGGCCTCGTTCGGGAACATCTGGCGTCGGATCACGGAATGGATCCCGTCGGCGGCAATCACGACATCGCTGCTGGCGGAGGGGATTGCGCAGCCTTCGGCGAAATGAACGGTGGCCGAGCCTTCGTCTTGCGAATAGCTCGTGCAAGGCTGGCCTGTTACGACGGCATCCGAACCAAGCCGCTCCAGCACTGTTTTATGCAGCATCGCCTGGAGATGGCCGCGATGAATGGAGAATTGCGGCACGTCATAGCCGGCGTCGATGCCGCGCGGCTCGCGCCAGATTTCCTGGCCGTGGCGGGTCGCATAGATCAGTTCGCGCGTGCGTATGCCGATCTCGTCCAGCGCAGGCAAGAGCCCAAGCTCCGCCAGTTCGCGGATCGCGTGCGGCAGCACGTTGATGCCGACGCCGAGTTCACGGATTTCGGGTGCGGCCTCGAAGATCTGGCAATCGAGCCCGCGTGCATGCAGCATAAGGGCCGTTGTCAGGCCACCAATGCCACCACCGACGATGATTGCTTTCATCGCTGTTCCCCTTGTTTGCGCTTAGTCTTGGCGCTGCAGCACTTCGGCTGCTTGGGGGCGATGCTACGAGGGCTTGTCCGCCTTTCTATCGTTAAAGCGCCAACTTGTCGGCAAAGCGCCAAAATCACGATCCGAGGAGTGCTGCAACGCACGGCTTGCGCAGGACGAACGCGGTGATAGTTTAATCTTCAAATAAAAAGATCAGGGGACATGAAGATGACGCAAGCAGGCTGCCTGTACCGGCTTTCGCCCTCGCTCGATGCTTTCCAGGCTACCATGTCGGGACTTCTGCGGCCATGCCGCATCAGTCAGAAGTCGAGCCGCACCTACCGCACCGAAGTTTCCCATGGCGGCATGCGGCCCTTCGGGCTGACAGCCATCCGCATCGGCGGACAGGCGCGCATCGCGGTGGACGCGCATCGTGACATGACGCTGCTGCAAGTGCCGTTGCAAGGCAACTTCATTTCGCGCGACCGCCGTGGCGATGGCCTGCTTTATGGCGCAGGGCTCAACGCGCAGCTGGTGGATGCGCATTCGCCGATCGACCTCGAATTCGAGCCATCCACCCGCATGCTGATCTTCAACCTGAACGACAGCCAGATCGAGCTGATCGGCGGCAAGCAGGTGGTTGAGCAGTTCACCTACAAGAACCGCGTCATCACGCTCGACAATGCCGCCGGAAAAGCCTTCTACCAGCTGGCGCAGTTCGTGATGCGTGAGATCGAAGCGGATCAGAACACGTTCTTCAATGACGGCCTCGCCGACCGGCTTGAGGATTGTCTGCTTCTGTCACTGGCCGCGGCCCTGGAAGCATCGCCGCAGCCGGCCGCGCGCTCGGGGCCCGTTCCTTACTACGTGCAGCGGGCTGAGCGCTTCATGGCCGATCGGCTACGCGATCCGCTGACGTTGACCGATATCGTGCAAGCTGCCGGCACAAGTGCGCGCACGCTGCATCGGACTTTTCGCGAGGTGCGCGGCGACACGCCGCTCGGCGTGTTGAAGCGGATGCGGCTTGAACGGGTTCATTCCGAGCTTGTCGGCGGCAAATGCGCGACGGGCGACATCACCCGCGTGGCGATGGGCTGGGGCTTCAATCACATGAGCCTGTTTGCCGCCGATTACCGCAAACAGTTCGGCAGGGCGCCTTCAGCGACGGTGATCGAGGCCCGCAAATGCTGAGCGGGCTGCCTCCTATCGCCGCTCGCGACCATGCTGCCGCATCGTAGCAAGAACCTATTTGCTTGCGGCCCTACAACGCAAAAAACGTTCGCTCTATATCGTTTTGGCGGGTGAAAATCGCTGCCCAAGCTTCTAGCCAAAAGCGTACCTTCCTGGCAGCTGAAACGAGCCACGCATGACACGCTTATCGCCGATCGCCTATGACACCGCGCCCGAGCGCCTGAAGGCGGGTCTGGAAGAGGAACTCCGTCTACGCGGACGGTTGACGAACCTGAAGCTGATCCAGGCGCGGTCGCCGGTGGCGCTGCGGGTTTATGGCGAATGGTTCGCCCTGAAGGATGCGCTGAATGCGCGATTATCCGATCGGGCGATCTTCATCTTCTCACTGGCCATCGCGAAGGCTCAGCGTTCCGAGATCCCGGTCGGTTTCTTTCGACGTGCCCTGAGCCAGTCCGGCTTTGATCCGGATCGGCTGGAACTTTCCGGGGAAGAGGAGCTGTTGCAGGAATTCGGCAGCGTTCTCGGCTCGGACGCCAACGCGGTTTCAGACGGGCTCTGGCTCAGGCTGGCAGAGCATTACGACGACACCGTTCTGGTCGATCTGGCTGCTTTCGCCGGCATCATGGTTGCCACGACCGTGTTTGCCAACATCGTCCAAGCCGAGGCCGATGACGACGTTGTTCCCTTTCTTGAAACCCGTCCGTAAGCGGATAAACCGCCGGACAAGCTCTGTCTCACAGGAGATCCTTCATGACGCTTCATCGGA
This sequence comes from Phyllobacteriaceae bacterium UBA1059, assembly GCA_002316345.1. Classification (GTDB taxonomy): domain Bacteria; phylum Pseudomonadota; class Alphaproteobacteria; order Rhizobiales; family Rhizobiaceae; genus Tianweitania. Next base: position 39,077 of record DCDI01000087.1, read on the forward strand.
GCAAAAGCGCGCTTTTGGCTGCAGTCTTTACGACCGTCAGCCTTTTTGGCGCCATGCCGGGGCAGGCTGCGACGCCGCCTAACGCGCTGGTCGTGGCGCAGTCGATCGACGATGCCGTCAGCTTCGACCCGGCTGAGGGATTCGAGCTCACCACTGTCCAGACCTTCAACAATGTGTATCAGCGCCTGGTGGAAGCCGACAGAAGCGACGGCACGAAGATCGTTCCGGCGCTGGCTGCGGACTGGAAGGCAGGTGAAGACGGCAAGAGCCTGACCTTTTCGATCAAGCCGGGCGCGCAGTTTGCGTCGGGTAATCCGGTGCGCCCCGAAGACGTGATCTTCTCGCTGTCGCGCGCGGTCAAGCTCAACAAGACGCCGGCTTTCATCCTCAACGAACTCGGCTGGAAAGCCGACACGGTCGATGCCGGCCTGAAGAAGGTGGACGACACCCATGTTCAGCTGTCTTGGACCGCCGATGTCGGTCCGGCCTTCGCGCTTGCGCTGCTGACCGCACCGATCGCCTCGATCGTCGATGAGACGACCGTGAGCGAGCATGTATCAAGCGATGATTTCGGCAATAACTGGCTGAAGACCAATTCGGCCGGCTCCGGCGCCTTCTTGATCGCCAAGTACCAGCCGCATGAGGCTCTGGTTCTCACAGCCAACCCGAAGGCTGCGGTGAAGCCGAAGCTGGAAACGGTGATCCTGCAGAACGTGCCGGATACGGGCGCCCGCCGCCTGCAGATCGAGCAGGGCGATGCGGATATCGCCAGGGGTCTCGGCGCCGATCAGGTCGATGCCATCAAGAAAGAAGGCAAGCTCACGGTCGAGGCGGTGCCTTCGGCCCGTTCCGATTATCTGCTGATCAATTCGGCTGCGAACGAAACGCTCGGCAAGCCGGCCTTCTGGAAGGCAGCACGTTATCTGGTCGACTATGAAGGCATTACGCGCGATCTGCTGCGCGGCCAAAGCAACATCCATCAGGCTTTCCTGCCGGTCGGTTTTCCCGGTGCTCTGACGGATAATCCCTATAAGCTCGATGTCGAGAAGGCCAAGCAGATCCTGGCGGAGGCCGGCATCAAAACGCCGTTCAAGGTCGAGTTCCCCGTTTTCAACGAGCAGCCTTTCTTGTCGGTTGCGCAGTCCCTGCAGGCAAGCTTCGGGCAGGCCGGCATCGAACTCGATATCCAGCCGGGTGCCGCCAGCGACATCTATGCAAAGGGTCGCAGCGGCAACTACCAGTTCACGCTGCGTTACTGGATCCCGGATTATCTCGATGCGCATTCCAACGCATCTGCCTTTGCGATCAACAAGGACAACTCGGCCAACACCGTTGCCAAGCAGGCCGGTTGGATCATCCCCGAACTGAGCGATGAAGCACTGGCTGCCGTTAAGGAACAGGACCCGGCCAAGCGCGCAACGCTTTACGAGACGATCCAGAAGGAAATTCAGGAAGAATCGCCTTTCGTTTTCATGTATCAGGGTGCCGATCAGGTGGTGCTCGGAAAGAACGTGAAGGACTATGTGCAAGGGCTCAACTCGGACCAGGTCTATTATGACCAAGTCTCGAAATAAGTGACGATCGCCGATCAAGGCTCGTTGCGCGACAAAGAGAACACCCGCCGGCCAGAGGGTCGGCGGGTGTTCTTGCGCGTGCGTCAAGCCGCGCGCTGGATCCTGTCCTTTA
>DCDI01000087.1:40794-43711 GCA_002316345.1 Phyllobacteriaceae bacterium UBA1059
GTCCTTTGTCCTGACCTTGTTCGGTTTGGTGCTGGTCACGTTCATCATGACGCGCACCTCGCCGATCGACCCGGCCTTGCAGATGGTCGGCGAGCATGCCAGCCAGTCCACCTATGAAGCGGCGCGGCTGCAGCTCGGGCTCGACCAGCCGCTGCCGGTGCAGTTCCTGATTTATCTAAAGAATGCCGCGACCGGGGAGTTCGGCACCGCGATCAGCACCGGTCAGCCTGTTATCAGCGACATTGCCCGCACCTTTCCGGCGACGCTGGAATTGGCGACGGTCGCGATCGTTCTTGCCGCCAGCTTTGGTTTGGCACTCGGCATTGCAGCCGCACTCAAGCCGGGCAGTGTGCTCGATGCGGCGGCGCGGCTCGTTTCCCTGATCGGCTATTCGACGCCGATCTTCTGGCTCGGTTTGCTGATGCTTCTGTTGTTTTACGCCCGACTGCATTGGGCGCCTGGCCCCGGACGGCTCGATGTCACTTACGCCTATACGGTCGAGCAGGTGACCGGCTTTGGGCTGATCGACACGTGGCTTTCCGGTTCTGCGGGAGCCTTCTCCAATGCCGTCGGCCACCTTGTGCTGCCGGCCCTGGTGCTGGCGTTTTATGGCATGGCCGGCATCGCCCGCCTGACACGTGCCGCCATTCTGGCCGAGCTCAATCAGGAATATACGGTGTCCGCACGCGCCAAGGGTGCCAGCCGGATGCGCGTCGTGTTTGTCCATGTCCTTCCCAACATCAAGGGAACGCTGCTGACCGTTGTTGCGCTGGCTTATGCCAGCCTTCTGGAAGGCGCGGTGTTCACTGAAACCGTGTTCGCCTGGCCGGGCATCGGCCGCTATCTGACGACCGCGATGTTTTCGGGCGACATGCCGGCGATCCTGGGCGCGACGCTGGTGGTTGGCGCAGCGATTGTCTTGTTGAACGCGCTGACGGATTTCGCGGTCGGTCGCATCGAAGGAGCGCGGCGCCGGTGACCGCCATCCCTGTGGAACCGCGCAACAGAGCCAAACGCAAGCTTCTGCGCTCGCCGTCGGCCGTGATCGGCGGCTTGATCATCTTGGTGGGGCTGTTCGTAGCGATCACCGCGCCTGTTCTTGCGCCCTTCGATCCTTATGCGCAGAACACGGTGATCCGCCTTGCCCCACCGGACAGCGTGCACTGGCTGGGCACGGATGCCTTCGGGCGCGACCTGTTTTCGCGCATCCTTTATGGCGCCCAATCGACCTTGTTGCTGTTGCTGCTGGTGATTGTCCTGATGGCGCCGCTCGGCGTGCTGGTGGGCATCGTCGCTGGCTTCTTTGGCGGCTTCGTTGAGCGCGTGTTGATGCGGATCACTGACATCGTCATGTCCTTTCCCCGCATCCTGCTCGCATTCGCCTTTGTCAGTTTGATGGGTGCCGGCCTCGTCAATGGTGCACTGGCGCTCGCGCTCACACTTTGGCCGGCTTATGCGCGTCAGGCGCGGGCGGAAACGGCTGCATTGCGCCAGAGCGATTATCTTGCGGCATCGGAAATGCTCGGCATCTCCAGAACGCGCCTTCTGTTCGGCCATGTCCTGCCCATGGTTCTGCCTTCGGCCGTAATTCGGCTGGCGCTGGATCTTTCCGGCATCATCCTGGCTGCGGCAGGGCTCGGCTTCCTAGGCCTCGGCGTTCGCCCGCCGACGGCGGAATGGGGCTCTATGGTGGCTGAGGGAACGCAGGTGATCTTCGATCAATGGTGGATTGCGGCGGCACCGGGTGTGGCGATCNNGTCACCTCGCTTGGCTTCAACCTTCTGGCCGACGGCTTGCGGGACGTTCTGGATCCTCGCCATGACTGATCCGATCCTCGATGTCCGCAATCTAAGCATCGCGCTGCCGAGCGATGACGGCTGGCGCACCATCGTTTCATCGATCTCGCTGACGATCGGGCATGAGATCGTGGCGCTTGTGGGTGAGTCCGGTTCCGGCAAGTCGATGACGGGCAGGGCGCTGATGGGCTTGCTGCCGCGTCATGCCAGAGTGACTGCCGATAGCCTGGCTTGCGAGGGCGAAGATCTTCTGACGTTGAGCGAGCGAGACTGGACGAAAAAGCGGGGAAATACGCTCGGATTGATGCCGCAGGATCCGAAAACCTCCCTCAATCCCGGTCACAAGATCGGTATTCAGGTGGAAGAAGCCCTGCTTTTGCACACAAAACTCCGAAAAACTGAGCGGCGGAAGGCGGCGATCGACATGCTGGCCCGTGTCGGGCTCACCGATGCCGACAGGATCTACCAGTCCTATCCCGGTCAGTTGTCGGGAGGCATGGCGCAGCGCGCGATGATGGCGGCCATGCTGGTCAATCGGCCACGACTTTTGATCACCGACGAACCGACGTCGGCGCTTGACCGCGATGTTCAGGCGCAGATCCTCGCCTTGCTTGGGGAATTGACGCGAGACTTCGGCATGGGTCTGCTTCTGATCAGCCATGACCTCGTTCAGGTTTCGCGCTTTGCCGATCGCGTGCTCGTCATGCGGCAAGGGCGGATCGAGGAAGAACTGGCGGCATCGGACCTGGACAAGGCGCGGTCGCCTTATACGCGCAGCCTCTGGGCGGCCCGACCCTCGGCAGCCACCTATGGCGAGCGGCTGCCGACTGGCGAGGAAGCTCGATGACCAGTGCGGTCGATATTCGCGGGCTCGACATCCGATTTTCAGGCGCGGCACGTGGTTTCCACGCCGTGCGCGATGTCAGCCTGGAGGTACGGCAAGGAGAAAGCTTCGGCCTGATCGGTCCATCCGGCTGCGGCAAGACCACGGTGCTTCGCGCGCTGGCCGGGCTCAACACGGACTGGACCGGCGAGATCAGCCTTTTAGGCGAACGGCTGGTGCCGGGCCGTCGGATTGCCGGTGAACTTCGCCGGCGCGTGCAGATGGTGTTCCAGGACCC
>DCDI01000087.1:43774-43953 GCA_002316345.1 Phyllobacteriaceae bacterium UBA1059
AGATGGTGTTCCAGGACCCTTATTCATCGCTCCATCCCAAACATCGGATCGGGCGCAGTCTGGGCGAGCCTTTGGCCTTGCACGGTTCCAAGCAGGTGGAGCGCGATATCGGCGAGGCTTTGCGGCAGGTGGGATTGTTGCCCGCGCTTGCCGATCGCTACCCGCATCAGCTTTCCGGC
>DCDI01000021.1:0-10737 GCA_002316345.1 Phyllobacteriaceae bacterium UBA1059
TCCGGGTCGCTTCCCAGTTCGGCGAGGCCCAGCACGTCGCAAAGCCGGCTCCAGTGCTGGTCGCTGCCGCTGATATGCAGCCAGCCGCCATCTCGGCACTGGAAGGCGGCGGAGGGTACACGGCCGGGATGCTCGGTGCCGGAGCGGCCGATATCCTCGTCGAGCGCAAACAGGCGCGCGGCCGCAAGCGCCAGCAGACTGGCCTGCACGTCCATCATGGCGAGATCGACATGACAGCCCTTGCNNCGATCCACAGCCCGGCCGTCAGGTCCGCGATCGGCACACCTGCTTTGGCCGGCGGTGAATCCGCATGGCCGGTCAGATGCATGACGCCCGATAGCGCCTGGAAGACTGTGTCGTAGCCGGCCCGATCCTTGTAGGGACCGCTCTGGCCGAAACCGGTATTCGAGACGTAGATAAGCTTCGGATTGAGCGCTGACAGCGACTCGTAGCCGAGATTGAACTTGTCCATGTCGCCGGGCAGGAAGTTTTCCAGGACGACGTCGTGCCGGGCGGCAAGTCTCGACGCGATAGCCTGCGCCTTGGGCGACTTCAGGTTTAGCGTCATCGACCGCTTTCCACGGTTGAAAGCGAAGAAATAGGCGCTTTCACCGCCCGGAAAGCGCGGTTCGAAGACACGCGATTCATCACCGCCACCCGGACGTTCGACCTTGGTGACCGTGGCGCCGAGTTCGGCGAGAATCTGCGTCGCCATCGGGCCGGCCAACACGCGGGAGAAATCGAGGATGCGGATGCCCTGAAGCGGTTTCATTTCGCCTCCTTGCGGAAGCCACGCATCTTGGCATTGAGCGCGCGACCGGCGGCCATGGCGTCCGCATAAGAAAGGTCGGCGACATGATAGTAGAGCGTCTTTGCCGCGGCCATGGCCTGTGGATTAGCGCCAGCCCAGGCCTCGGCGATCTCGATGGCCTTATCCACAACCTCTTCCGGAGCGGCGATACGGTTGCACAGTCCGAGCGACAGCGCCTCGTCGGCGCCGATCAGGCGGCCGAGGCTGATCATCTCGAAGGCCGCCTTGCGGCCGAGCGAGCGCTGCAATCCGGTCATGACCAGCGCCGGGACGATGGAGTGCTTGAGCTCGGGATAACCGAATTTGAGATTGGTCGCCGCCACCATCATGTCGCAACCGATGGCGAGACCCGCGCCGCCACCGATGGCGGCGCCCTGGACCGCGGAGACGACGGGTTTGGACAGGCCCTGCATCATCGCCTGCGTCCGGCAGGTGAGATCGGCGCGCTTGTCCACCAGATCCTGATTGGCCGGCGTCAGCGTGTCGAATTCTGTAAGGTCCGCGCCTGCGCAGAAACCACGGCCGTTGCCGGCGAGCACGATGGCGCGGATGCCCGGGTCCTGATCGGCAGCCAGAAGTGCGTCGTAGGCCGCCTGCGTCAGCTCGGTATTAAGGGCATTGAGCTTGTCGGGGCGGTTCATGGTGACGATGCGCACGGCGCTGCGGGTTTCGACGAGGAGGACGGAAGTCGTTGGGTCGGTCATGCCGAAATCCTATGCTGCCAGATGGCCGAAACCGCTGCGGGCGACACGGCTCATAAGTTCACGCCGGAGGACGGCTTCGCACTGACGCGAAGCTTCCCGCAGTTTGTCGAGATCGAGGCAGGTATCTATGCCTTCCGCCTCGAAGAGATTGACGAGATCTTCCGTTGCGACATTGCCGGTAAAGCCCGCACCATACTTGATCTGTGTAGGATGACCGCCGACGCCGCCGATGGCGCTGTCGAACCAGCGGCAGCCGGCGTCATAAGCGGCAAAGCAATTCGCAAGCGCGGTGCCGCGGCTGTCATGGAAATGGGCGATCGGCGTCGTGCTCGGCAGTTCGCGGGCGATCCGCTCGAACAGACTCCGGACCGAAGTCGGCGTGCCGTGACCCGTCGTGTCGCCGACGGTGACGTGACTGACGCCAAGCTCTGCGAAATGCGCAAGGTCCTCCAGCACGCTCGATGGGTCCACCTTTCCCTCGAAAGGGCAGCCGAGCGACATGGAGATAACGCCGATCAGGCGGAAGCGTCCGGCGGCCAGGCGCACCATTTCGGCGACGTTCTGCCATTGGCCCTCACGTGTCGTCCGCAGGTTCTTCTGTGTGTGAGATTCGGTTGCTGAAACCAGCAGGCTGATTTCCTCGGCGCCATAGCCGGCGTCGAGGTCCGCGACAGCCCGCTGCACGGCCTTCGGGTTGGGGCAGGTCGCCTTGTAAAAGGTACCCGAACGTCTTGCGATGCGGGAAAGCACCTCGGAGGCATCGGCAAACACCGGGATGTGAACGGGGCTGCTGTAGCTCGTCGCCTCAATACGCGGGAAGCCGACATCCGAGAATGCGTCGATCAACGCGACCTTATCGTCTGCAGTGACCGGCACGGTCTCATGCTGCAAACCATCTCGCGCAAAACACTCACAGATTACGACGTCTGCCGTCATCCTACCCTCCATCCGACGTGCGACAGAGATGGATTTATTTGTTCACATTGTCAACTATTTTAATTCGGAAATCCCGGCGACGGGTCATTCCTCATCAATGCTCTTGAGATCGGACTGCGAGGCGGCGCTGCGCAAAGTGTGGTAGTATTTGCTGCTCGTGCGCGTGACGCGCCGCAGAAGTTCGACCAGGATCTGCTGCTCTGCATGGCTCAGTGTCGCCAGCATTTCTTCGTTGCGCTGGAATGAATCGTCGAGGATCCGGCGCGACAGCACTGCGCCTTCGGGACTGAGCCGGAGAAGAATGCTGCGACCGTCTTCCGGATTGGCGGTTCTTGCGATGTAGCCGCGCTCGATCATAGTGGAAACCGTACGGCTCATCTGGCTTTTCAGCAGACCGCTGTGCTTTGCCAGCTCTTGGAGAGGCACTTCGCCCAGATATTTGAGCACCGCCAGGACGCGCCATTCACGTGGGGTCAGGCCATATTTCGGGCGGATCGACAGGGCGGCGATACGGGTCGACAGTCCGGCCAGGCGCTGGAGCTGGAAGGAAAACAGGTCACGGATGTCGGCACCCTTTTCCGGGCTTTCAGCGGCTCCGCTGAAATAATCGCCGGATTTTTCTGACAGTTCGTCGCGGCTGCGTGATCGTGTCTTTCCTTGCGGCATTCTGTTTTTCCTAGCATTGCGAGATTTGCGGGCATCCGATCACATCCGCGAAATCGCCATCAAGATATAGTTGACAACGTGAACAATTTAGTTCATTTCATCAACCANNCCAGATTGGCATGGGGCCGTCGACTTGTCGACCGTGTCGATCCCGCCATGGGAACGGCGGGCGGCGCAGGATCTGTTTTTGGAGGAGCAAGCATGATCTCACTGAGACATAAAGCGGCCTGCCTGATCGGCGCGGCCCTAATCGCGTCCGTCACGGCGCCTGCATTCGCGGCCGGCACTACGCTGACGGTTGCCGGCTTCGGCGGCAATCTGCAGACCGACCTGCGCAAGACGATCTGGCAGCCGGCCGCCGACAAGGCCGGCGTCGAGCTGCGCGAAGAGACCCATGATGGGCTCGCCGCCGTCCGCGTCCAGGTACAATCGGGATCGCCGACCTGGGATGTCGTCCATCTCGGTGCCGACGAATGCGCCGTCGGCGGCAAGGAAGGCCTGTTCGAGCCAATTGACTACAAGGTCGTCAGCACGGACGGCGTCGACAAGCTCGCTTATGGCGACAACTGGATCGCCACCAACACCTATTCCGTCGTGCTCGCCTGGCGCACCGATGTCTACAAGGACAAGAAGCCGCAGGGCTGGAAGGATCTGTGGGACGTCAAGAACTTTCCCGGCCGCCGCGCGCTCAGCACCTATCCGCAGGAGATGATGGAAATCGCGCTGCTCGCAGACGGCGTCGACAAGGACAAGCTCTATCCGCTCGACACCAAGCGGGCACTGGCTTCCCTGGACAAGATCAAGAAGAACGTTTCCGTCTGGTGGTCTTCGGGTGCACAATCTGCGCAGCTGATCAAGGACAACGAAGTCGACATGATGGCGATCTGGGGTAGCCGTGTCGCAAACGTCATCAAGGACGGCGCGCCGGTCGAGTTCACCTATCAGGACGCGATCCTCGGCTATGGTTGCCTCGCGATCCTCAAGGGCTCGCCCCATGCTGCCGATGCGCAGACGTTCATCGCCGGCGTCGTCTCGCCAGAAGTGCAGGCGCGCATTCCGGAAATGATGCCCTATTACGGCCCGACCAATTCCAAGGCTTTCGAAGTGAAGCAATTCACGCCCGAAGTTTTGGCGAAGTCCAACATGTCTCCGGAAAACGTCAAGAAGCAGACCTTCCTAAACGCCAACTGGTGGCGCGACAACAACGCCCTCGTTCGCGAGGACTACAGCCTGCTGATGTCGAACTGACGTTGGCCTCGTACGGAGAACGGCAATGACATCGGGTGCAGTTTCGATCCGCCAGATCCACAAGGCTTATGGAAGCTACAAGGCGCTGGACGGCATATCCCTGGATATCGCCGCCGGAGAATTTTTGACGCTTCTTGGGCCCTCCGGTTCGGGCAAGACGACGCTGCTCAATGTCATTGCCGGCTTCGAGCAGCCCGACAGCGGCAGTCTCTTGGTAGACAATGCCGAGTTCATCACAAGGCCGCCGCACAAGCGAAACCTGGGCATGGTCTTCCAGAGCTATGCCCTCTTTCCTCACATGGACGTCTTCGCCAATGTCGCCTATCCTCTAAAGCTCAGGAAGGCGGATGCGGCGACCATCAAGTCGAAGGTAGCCAAGGCGCTCGAAACCGTCCACATGGCGCATTTGGCCGAGCGGCGTATCGACGAATTGTCGGGCGGCCAGCGCCAGCGCGTGGCGCTGGCGCGCGCCATCGTCTTCGAACCGAAGCTGCTTTTGATGGACGAGCCGCTTTCGGCGCTCGACAAGAACCTGCGCGAGCACATGCAGATCGAGCTGAAGCGCCTGCATCGCACGCTTGGCATGACCACGGTCTATGTCACCCACGACCAGCAGGAAGCGTTGACGATGTCGGACCGTATCGCTGTCCTGGATTGCGGCCGCATCATGCAGCTGGACACACCGAAGGCGATCTACGACGCGCCGAAATGCAAGTTTGTCGCGGGCTTCATGGGCGATACGCGCTTCGTACCGGTTACAAGAAACGGCTCGGACTACACGCTGAACGGCGAACGTCTGCGACTTGCGAACGCACCAGTAAAGACAGTCGGCGACGCGTTCCTGATGCTGCGACCGGAGCGGCTGCGGTGGCACGGAACCGCCGAGCAGGACAACCGCATCGAGGGACGGGTGATCGACGTAACCTATCTTGGCGACAGCCACATGGTGTCGCTGGAGTTGCCGCAGAGCACGGAAATCTCCATCCGCCATACAAGTGGCGAAAGTGCCGCCCTGCCGAAACCCGGCGAGCAGCTGGCCCTGTGGATGATGCCGGAAGCGAGCGTCATCGTCGAAGGTGCGCGGCCGTGACACTTGCGCAAACCCATATCGAGGAATTCTCGCTGAACACAGGCGCGTTGCACCGCTCGCGCCGCAACAACAACCTCGCTTTCGTCGGCCTGTCTGTGCCGGCCTTCGTGCTGGTCATGCTGGTGCTGATCATCCCGTTCGCTTGGCTCGCCTGGATGTCGCTTTACGACGCTACCGGCGCATTGTCGGCGGAAAATTATGTCCGCCTGTCGCGCCCGGCTTATGTCGAAAGCTTCCTGACCACCTTCAAGGTGGCGGCGATCGTCACCTTCACCTGTGTCATCCTCGGCTATCCCGTCGCCTATCTTTTGTCGCAGCTCCGGGAAAAGACGGCGCAGATCCTGATGATCTTCATCATCCTGCCGTTCTGGACCTCTGTTCTGGTGCGCACCTATGCCTGGCTGGTTCTCCTGCAGCGCCAGGGACTGATCAACACATGGCTCACCGACCTCGGCCTGATCTCGGAGCCGTTGCCGTTGGTCAACAATCTCACCGGAACGGTGATCGGCATGGTGCATATCATGCTGCCCTTCCTAATCCTTCCGCTCTATGCCTCGATGAAGACGATCGATCCTGTTCTGCTGCGGGCCGCCTCCAATTGCGGGGCCTCGCCGGCACAGGCCTTCCGTCAGGTATTCCTGCCACTGTCGCTGCCGGGTGTCGCGACCGGGGTGGCGCTGATCTTCGTGCTCTGCCTCGGCTACTATCTTACGCCGGCGCTGCTCGGCGGCGGTCGCGTGGCGATGTGGTCGACGCAGATCGCCGACATGATCGCCAAATTCGCAAACTGGGGTGCGGCAAGCGCCCTGAGCGTGGTGCTGCTGGTCGTCACCGGCACCATTCTGTGGATCGTCAACGCGCTGTTCAAGGCGGCAAGCGTCACCAGGGGGCGCGTGTGATGTTGAAATCCCCGGCCACCTCCACCCAGATCACCCATGGCGACCGCCTCTGGCTCTATATCGTCGTTGGCGTAATCCTCGCCTATCTGATCATTCCCTGCCTGATCGTTATCCCGATGTCCTTCTCGGACTCGCAATATCTTGAGTTTCCGCCGCGCGCGCTCAGCCTGCGCTGGTACGACGCCTTCTTTACCTCGCCGGAATGGCGGCAGTCGGCGATCGTCTCCTTCAAGGTGGCGGGCGCAACCACGGTGCTGGCGACAATCCTCGGAACTCTGGCGAGCTACGGGCTCTACAAGTCCGCCAGCCTGTTCAACATCGTCATCCGCAGCGTTCTGATCCTGCCGATGATGGTGCCGCTAATCTTCGTCGCGATCGGCGTGTTCTTCGTCTTCCANNAAACAACACCCTGACCGGCCTCATCCTGGCGCATACCACGCTTGCCATACCCTTCGTGATGATCGCTGTGACCAACGGCCTGAAGGGCTTCGACGTCAACCAGGAGCGTGCGGCGCGCAGTCTCGGCGCTTCGCCGGCGCGTGCCTTCTCCACGGTGACCCTGCCGCAGATCAGAATCTCCATCTTTTCCGGCATGCTGTTCGCCTTCATCACCTCCTTCGACGAGGTCATCGTCTCGATTTTCGTCTCGAGCGGCGCGAACTCGACGTTGACCAAACGCATGTTCGCCAACATCCGCGATCAGGTCGATCCGACGGTGGCGGCGATCTCGTCCATGCTCGTCGTCGCCTCGCTTGTTATTTTGATTGGCGCGCAATTCGTCAAGAGGCCGAAATCCAAGGCTGTCGACCAATAATATTGGGCCGTTCCGGCCGATTTCAGGAGGAAACCATGCTTGAGAACTCGCTCCGCGCGCGCGATATCGCCGTGCAGATCCATCCGCAGACCAATCTGGCGCTGCATGAGAAGGTCGGTCCGACGATCATGACGCGTGGCGAAGGCGCCTATGTCTATGACGACGACGGTAAGCAGTATATTGAGGGCATGTCCGGCCTCTGGTGCGCAGCCCTCGGCATGAGCGAGAAGCGCCTCGTCGAGGCCGCAACCCGCCAAATGAACACGCTGCCTTACTACCAGAACTTCGCCCACCGTGCGACCGAGCCGGGCATCGAGCTGTCCGACCGCCTGCTGCGGCTTGCTCCGGTGCCGATGTCCAAGGTTCTGTTCCAGAGCTCCGGTTCGGAAGCTAATGATACCGCCGTCAAGCTGATCTGGTACTATTTTCATTCGCAGGGCCAGTCGCAGAAGAAGAAGATCATCGCCCGCAAGCGCGCCTATCACGGCACCTCGATCGCCTCTGCCAGCATCACCGGCCTTCCGCATCTGCATCGCGACTGGAACCTGCCGCTCGACGGCTTCCTGCATGTCAGCTGCCCGCATTTCTATCGCGACGGTCTTCCGGGCGAGACCGAGGAGGATTTCGCCACCCGGCTTGCTGAGGAACTGGATGCGCTGATCATCGCCGAAGGCCCGGACACGGTCGCCGCCTTCTTCGCCGAGCCGGCCATGGGCACCGGCGGCGTCGTGCTGCCGCCGAAGACCTATTTCGAGAAGATCCAGAAGGTACTGAACAAGCACGACGTGCTTCTCGTCGCCGACGAGGTCATCACCGGCTTCGGCCGCACCGGCAACTGGTGGGGCACGCAGACCTACGAGATGCAGCCCGACATAATCACCTGCGCCAAGGCTCTGACCTCGGCCTACATGCCGCTCTCGGCCATCTTGCTGTCCGAGCGCATCTATGAGGGCATGAAAGCACAGAGCGACAAGATCGGCGTCTTCGGCCATGGATACACCTATGGAGCCCATCCGGTCGCCTGCGCTGTCGGCATTGAAGCCCTGCGCATCTACGAGGAAGACGGCATCATCGACGGCGTCAAGGCGCTCGGCGACCGTCTCGGCAGCCTCATAAACCCGCTGATTGACCATCCTCTGGTCGGCGAAGTGCGCGGCGTCGGCCTTATGTGGGGCGTCGAGCTGGTGCGCGACAAGGCGACGCGAGAGGCTTTCGCGCCGGAGCAGCAGTTCGGTATCAAGGTGCAGAACCACGCCTTCGAAAACGGCCTCGTCTGCCGCTCGCTCGGCACGGCGATAGCATTCGCACCGCCGCTGATCTGCACCAATGACCAGATCGACCAGATTGCCGACCGCTTTAAGCGGGCGCTCGATACTGCGCTTGACGAGTATATGCGTTCGGAGGGCAAGCTGGGCTGATCGGTCCGGCACGGGAGGAGGAACCATGCTGGCCATATGCGACGACCGTCAGGCCCTGCACCGGCCGCTGACGCGGCTTTCAGGCGGCCGGCTTGCGCCGAACCCGGAGCAGCCGGAAAGGATCGACCTTCTGAAGCAGGGGTTGAGCGAGGCCGGCGTAAAGGTACTTGCGCCGCTGCAGCACGGTGGCGCGGCGATCGCCTCGGTGCATGATGCCGACTATCTGGATTTTCTCCAGAACGGCTTTGCCGAATGGAAGAAGTCGCCGGCTAACGGGCCGGAGATGCGGGCGAGCGTTCATCCGACGGTGCGGATGAACCGCAAGCCCCTCGATATCCTCGGCCGGACCGGATATTTTCACGCTGACGCCAGCTGCGTCATGCTCGACGGCACCTGGGAGGCGGTCCGCGCCAGCGCCAACACGGCCGTCGACGCCATGTTGCGCGTTCTGTCAGGCGAGGACAAGGACAGGGCCTATGCACTGTGCCGCCCGCCCGGCCACCATGCCTATGCCGATAAGGCCGGCGGCTTCTGTTATCTCAACAACACCGCAATCGCCGCACAGCTGGCGGCCGCCCAAGGGTTGCGTGTCGCGATCGTCGACTTAGATGTCCACCACGGTAACGGTACTCAATCGATCTTCTACGACCGCGCCGAGGTCCTCACGCTGTCGGTGCACGGCGATCCGGCATACCTTTACCCCTTTTACTCCGGTTACGCGGACGAAGAGGGTGAAGGAGCCGGTCTGGGGTTTAACCGGAATTTCCCGGTTTCGCTGATGAGCGACAGCCGGACCTATCTCGCTGCGGTCGAGTCGGCCTGCGAGGCTGCGTCGAATTTTGCCCCCGACGTGGTAATCGTCGCGCTCGGCCTCGACGCTTCGGCGTCGGACCCCTTTGCCTGCATGAACGTCCATGACGACGGATTCAAACACATGGGCAAGTTGCTGTCGGGTCTGGCCCGTAAGACGCTCGTCGTTCAGGAGGGCGGCTACCCTTCGCCGAGCCTTCCGACGCTGCTGGCGAATTTCCTGACCGGCTTCATGGCCTGATATCGGTCCATGCGCGCTGCGCCAGGACCGCACTGAATTTTCGACTAGGAGACGACGATGGCAGAGGGGTTCCTGCAGGAGCAGGCCTCGAACGGCTTCGCGATCGTACATATCGCGAGATTGCCTGGCGCATCATGCCTCTGCCTCGCCAACTACATCGACCGCAGCAAGATCAGCAATGCGCAGATCCAAATGCGAACCGATATCGGTTCTTCCCACGCCGTAAGAAACAAAGAGGTTCCATAACATAGATTATCTAACTTGTGAATGTAACCGCAAAGTTAGAATGTCCTGTTCCTGCAAAGTTGGAATGTCACACTCCCCGGGTCTGAAGGATGCCCGGGAGATTGCGGATCGGACTGATTACGATGAGCGAGCGCCGTCTGCCGCAGATCGAGGTTTATCGAAGGTCATAGCCGTCCGGATGATCACGGTGTCCGCGGCCATGTGCTTGATCTGAGCACGCGCCAGATTTGTCGACTGCGGACTTCCTCGATCTTCTGAGGAACGCGCCACCCTGCGTTTAAGTAAATCGCCGCCCGGCATCCGGCACTCACGATTATGTCACGCCGGACAATGCACAGGCAATCGACCTGCTGTTGGATCATCTCTGTGGTCTCGGCCACCGACGGATCGCCTATATTGCCGGCCCCAAACTATCCTCCACCGCACGCGAGCGGCTCGCCAACTTCCGCCTGGGTATGGCTGCGCGTGGCCTTGAGGTCGAGGACCGCATGGTTGTGCAGGGAAACTACAATATCGACGCCGGCATCGCCGCTGCTCGGCAGCTTCTGTCGCTGACTCCCATTCCGACCGCCGTCATCTCCGCCAGCGATTTTGCGGCGGTCGGCGTGATCACCCACTGCCAGGAGATCGGCGTGCGCGTGCCCGAACATATTTCCGTTGTGGGCTTCGATGACGCCTTTAACGTGCAGACGGATATGCTCTACCCTCTCACCGTCCAATGCATCACAACGGTGGATCAGCCAAAACGCGCGCTCGGTCGCGCTGCCGGGCAATTGCTTCTGGAGCGGATATCGGATCCACAAAGCCAGCTCAAGGCGGTGGTTCTCGCAACAACCCTCAAGGTCCGCCACACA
>DCDI01000021.1:10747-61974 GCA_002316345.1 Phyllobacteriaceae bacterium UBA1059
GATCAGCGCAGGGCCAGGTGGCGGGCCAGAGCGGCCGTGAGCGATCTGGCGCGATGCTCTGGAGACAGGACGGCAAGATCTTGGCGTGCTTGCTTTGAAAGCAACTGCTCGGCGCACGTTTCAAGGAGCAATGGATCTTCCGCGCCGGCTATAAGGGTTGCGACGGCCAGTGGGTCGATCGGCCGGGCGAAAGGCTCCTGGCTGTGCAGCGGGCTTGCGACATCATCCTTGCTGCAATTGAGCCAGCGCATCAGCATTGCCTCGATCAGCTTTGCCTTGGTCGGGAAGTGATAAAGCAAGCCGCCTTTGCTGATCCCGGCTTTCGCCGCCACGGCATCCAAGGTTACGTGTCCGTAGCCCTGATCCAGGGCCACCAACAGCGTTGCACAAAAAAGGCGGTCCTGCTGGACCCGGCGAGTTTCCTCGTCAGGTCCTTTGTTTTTAAGGCGATTCGGTCTTGCCATCCTGTCCGCCTCAGTGCGCGTTCGAGACGGGCACCTCGGCGGGCGAGACTGTTTCGCTCGATACGTCCTTCTTGCGCCCGAACAGCTTCATGACGAATACGAAGAAGACGGGCACGAAGAANNTCAGGATCGGACGGAAGCGCAGTTTGCACGCTTCGATCGTGGCTTCCAGAAGCGGCATCCCTTCTGCCCGCAGATCTTTCGCGAACTCGATGATCAGAATGGCGTTCTTGGCCGACAGACCGATGATCGTGATGAGACCGACCTTGAAGTAAACGTCGTTCGACATCCCCGCGTAAGTCACCGCCAGAACCGAGCCGATCACGCCAAGCGGAACAACCAGCATCACGGCGAGCGGGATCGACCAGCTTTCATACAAAGCCGCCAGAAGCAGGAAGACGAACACCACCGTCAGACCGACCAGGAATGGCGCCTGCGAGCCAGACTGGATTTCCTGCAGCGACTGGCCGGTCCATTCATAACCGAAGCCATTGGGCAACTCGCCCGCCAGCCGCTCCATTTCGGCGATAGCAGCACCTGAAGAGTAACCGGGGGCTGCGCCGCCCGCGATGCGGATCGACGGATACCCGTTATAGCCGACGACCTGGGCCGGTCCCTTTGTCCAGTCCGTGCGGGCAAACGCCGACAGCGGCACCATACCGCCATTGGAGTTGCGAACGTTCAGGCTGAGAAGATCGTCGGTCTTCATGCGCCGATCTTGTTGCGCCTGGATCGTCACGCGCTGCATGCGGCCGGCATTGGGGAAGTCGTTGATGTAAAGAGAACCAAGATTGGCGGAAATAGTCGCGTTGATGTCCGAGAAGGAAACGCCAAAGGTATTCGCCTTTTCACGATCGATGATCAGGTTGACCTGTTGGGTGTCCGGCAAGCCTTCAACGCGCAAGCCGGCCAGAACCGGGCTTTGCCTAGCAGCAGCCATCAACTGTGCGCCCGCTGCCGAAAGAGCGTCCTGACCGACGCCTGCACGGTCCTGCAAGCGGAAGGTGAAGCCGTTGGAGGTTCCAAGTCCCTGAATAGCCGGCGGCGAGAGGGCAAAGGAAATCGCATCCTTCAGCATGAACAGTGCGCCGTTGGCACGGTTGGCGATCGCCCCAGCCGCGTCTTCGGGCCCACGCTCCGACCAGTCCTTCAGCGTGATGAAGGCGAGGCCTGCATTGTCACCTGCACCCGAGAAGGAAAAGCCACGGATCAACGCGCTTTGATCAAGCGCTTTTTCACCCTGGAAGATCTCGTAGATCTTATCCAACACCGCTTCGGTGCGGTTGGCACTCGCTTCCGGAGGAGCCTGGATGTCGACCAGAAGGAAGCCCTGATCTTCATTCGGCAGGAAGGCGGAAGGAAGCTGGATAAAGGTCCAGGCAAGGCCGGCAAGCAGCGCCAGATAGATGATCATGACGCGGCCGGCCTTGTTGATCAGCCAGCCGACCGACGAGGAATAGCGGTTCGTTATTTTGTCGAAACCGCGATTGAACCAGCCGAACGGTCCTTTCTTGGCATGGGCATGGCCCTTGGGGATGGGCTTCAGGAAGGTAGCGCACAAAGCCGGTGTAAGCGACAAGGCGAGGAAGCCCGAGAACAGGATCGAAACCACCATGGTCAGACTGAACTGCTGATAGATGATGCCGACCGCACCCGGGAAGAAGGCCATCGGAATGAACACGGCCGTCAGAACCAGGGTAATGCCGATGATGGCGCCGGAAATCTGCGACATCGCTTTGCGCGTCGCTTCCTTCGGGGACAATCCCTCTTCCGCCATGATGCGCTCGACGTTTTCAACAACGACGATGGCATCGTCCACCAGGATGCCGATCGCCAGCACCATGGCAAACATCGTCAAGACGTTGATGGAAAATCCGGTGGCATACATGACCGCGCAGGTTCCAAGCAGCGCGACCGGAACGACGAGCGTGGGAATGACGGTGTAGCGAAATTTCTGAAGGAAGACGAACATCACGACGAAAACGAGCGCCATCGCTTCAATCAGCGTATGGAACACCTTTTCGATCGAGACAGCGACGAATGGGGATGTATCGTACGGGATGGCGTATTCCACGCCAGCCGGGAAGTATTCCTTCAGTTCCTCCATCTTGGCGCGGACAGCTTCAGATGTGGACATTGCGTTGGCGGTGGGAGACAGCTGAACGCCGACACCCGCCCCTGGCTGACCGTTGATGCGTGTGCCGAAATTATAGGACTCCGCGCCCACTTCGATGCGGGCAACATCTCTCAGGCGTACCGTCGATCCGTCGGGATTTGCGCGAAGAATGATCTGCCCAAACTCTTCGGGGTTCCTCAGCTGACCGGTCACGAGAACGGATGCCGAGATCTGCTGGTTGTCTGTGTTCGGCAGCGAGCCGATACGGCCAGCGGCAACCTGCGCGTTTTGTGCGCGTACGGCGTTGTTGATGTCGTCGGCTGTCAGGCTCAGGCCGAGCATCTTGTCGGGATCGATCCAGATCCGCATGGATCGCTGCGACGCAAAGACCTGCGCGCGTCCAACCCCGTCGATACGACGGATTTCGCCAACCACGTTACGGTTCAGGTAGTCACCGAGGCCGATGACGTCTGTCTTCCCGTCGCTGGAAATAAGGGCAACCATCATCAGGAAACCGCTGCCGGCTTCCTGAACCTCGACGCCTTGATCTACAACGGCCTGC
Source organism: Phyllobacteriaceae bacterium UBA1059 (assembly GCA_002316345.1). GTDB lineage: Bacteria > Pseudomonadota > Alphaproteobacteria > Rhizobiales > Rhizobiaceae > Tianweitania. Next base: position 13,890 of record DCDI01000021.1, read on the forward strand.
GGCAAGCGCGCTTCTACGCGCCGCACGGCGTTCTGCACATCGACGGACGCTTGTGAAGACTGCGTGCCGGGCTCGAAGGTTGCCGTGATCGTCACCCTGCCCGACGTATCAGACGTGGATTCGAAGTAAAGGAGTCCTTCGACGCCGTTCAGTTCTTCTTCGATCGGACGCGTGACGCTCTGATAAAGGTCTTCAGGTGCTGCACCAGTATACACCGCGTTGATCGAGATCTGCGGCGGCGCCACGTTTGGATATTGCGCGACCGGCAGCATAGGAATTGCCAGGGCGCCGAGCATCATGATGAAAATGGCCACAACCCACGCGAAGATGGGCCGGCCGATAAAGAACTGAGCCATGGGTCTTCCTTAGCTGGCAGATTTCTGCGGCACGTTTTCCGCCGCAGCCTTGCCATCCGGGTTCCAGGGTTCCGCGGTGACCGGCGAGCCGGGCCTGACCTTCTGGAAACCTTCAACAATCACGCGATCGCCATCCTTCAGCCCTTCGGCTACAACCATCCGGTTGCCGATGATTCGGCCGGGTTGGACGGTGCGAAGTTCCGCCACGTTCTCGGCATTCAGAACATAGAGTTGCGAATTCCCACCCGCGTCACGCTGAACGGCCTGCTGGGGAACGGCAATGGCGCTCGGCTCGATACCCTGCTCGATCAGCACGCGCAGATACATTCCGGGCAAGAGATCATCCGTGGGGTTGGGCACTTCGGCGCGCAAGGTGACCTGTCCCGTGGACTGATCGACGGTGGCCTCCGAAAACAACAGGCGGCCTTCATGCGGATATTTCGTGCCGTCATCGAACAGCATACGGATCATGGCCTGATCGGGGTTTGGGCTCTGGATCTTGCCCGAAGCGACGGCTTGACGAAGCCCAAGCAAGTCGCTCGATGATTGCGTGAAATCGACGTAAACGGGATCGAGTTGCTGGATCGTGGCGAGGATCTCGGTGCTCGACACCAACGCGCCTTCCGTGATCTGCGCTCGGCCGATTCGACCGCTGATCGGCGCCTTTACCTCGGCATATTCCAGATTGAGCCGCGCAGCCGCCAATCCGGCTTCGGCAACGGCGACATCGGCATCAGCCTGAGCCAGAACAGCCACAGCGTCGTCGCGCTGCTGGGTCGAGGTAATGCGACGGGTGTTCAACTCGGTCTGACGGTCTGCACTCTGTCTGGCCTGAAGCTGCACGGATTTGGCGCGCTGCAAGGTGGCTTCCGCGCTGGCGACCTGAACCTCAAAGGAGGCCTTGTCGATGCGATACAGGACATCGCCTTCCTTTACGGTGCTGCCCTGCTCGAAGACGCGTTCCACCACGATGCCGGACACGCGCGGACGCACTTCTGCAATGCGCGTCGGTGCGACGCGTCCTGGCAGGTCATTGGTGATCGGCAGAGCCTCGGGCTTCGCTTCGATGATGCTGACCGCCGGAGGCGGTGGCGCAGGCGCTGCCGCGGCTTTGTCATCGGAGTCGTTGCAGCCGGCGACTAGCGACAGAAGCGCCAATGCAGTTGCCAGCCGAATGGCGTGGATAAAGGACTTCATTGAACCAACCAGAATAAAAAGTGGATGAAAGCTTGCTTGAGAATGGGTGAACAGAGGGGGTGAAACGACTGCCCTACTGTTCGGCTTATAAAGCCGATGCTTGGGAACTCGGCGCAACAAGAGCGCCAATTTCCTGCAGGATCTGGCTGCGTTCGGGTTCCGGCCAGGAATGGATGCTGAGAAACTCCAGACTTCTCAGTCCCTCCAACGCCAAAAATGCAAGGAGAGCCGAACGAGGCTGCGAGGATGTTTGCGCTATCGCAGCAAGCTCTCGGCTATAAGATTCCTGCAACAGGCAACGTAGCTCGGCATCCTGCGCCAAGGCCGCGCACAAGTTCAGAGCGACAGACTGCGCGTCGCCGGCCGGAGCTTCGGCCGTTGCTGCGATCCGGCCTCGAATCCGAACATCAGCAATATTGCCAAGGCCCTGAACCGCCTGCTCGACCTTATCTTCTTCCGCCTTGATACGGCGCTCGATTACGGCCTTGATGAGCGCCTGCTTGGTTCCGTAATCGTAAATAACGCTGGCCTTGCTGATGCCAGCCTCCAGCGCAACCGCATCAAGCGTCAGCCGCGCCGCTCCATCGCGCATGACCACGACCTCGGCGGCGCGAAGAATTTTGCTTTGATCGATGACGCGTGGACGGGACAATGGGAGCACCAATTAATTTCCGAACAGTCGGAATTTAATCTTGAGGTGCAGCATTGTCAACGTTGACGTAGTGGCAGTGTGCAACCGCCCCTGAGTTTTAAAGGCTAGATCGGCAGAACCTTGCCGGGATGGAGGAGGCTGTTCGGGTCGACGGTGGAGTTCAGAGCCCGCATGACAGCGAGTTCTGCGAGCGTACGCGAATGATGCAGGTAATCCCGCTTGGCCAGACCGATGCCGTGCTCGGCCGATATGGAGGGCTATGCCGAGCTATGAGTTGGTAGATCGGATCCCTCTCCGCCTGGATCTGGTCGGCGGCGGGCACGCCGGTCGTGACATGCAGGTTGCAGTCGCCGAGATGGCCGATGATGGTGCAAGCCCGGGTTTTCAGGCACTTCGCGGTCCTTCGGACCCGATGAACAGGTGCTTCAGATCATAACCCGTATTGTCCTTGGGTACGGAACAAGGTGGCTGAGCACGGTTCCGTTTGTCGGCACGCATTCCAGCCCGAGAGCCTGGTCGCGCGCAACGCCATAGCGAAGGGCCTGAAAGCCGCCTGCATTGGTGGACAGTGCGCAGCCGAGATGGGCGCTGCCGCACAGGCCATTGGCGATCTCATGAAAATAGCACCCTCGTCAAAGAGCTGGGCGTGTCGTTTATCTCCGGCAACAAGTTGCATGGTCGCCAGGAAAGATCACGCCCTGACGCCGCGCGCCACTGCTATTCGTGATTGGCTGCTCGCAATCGGCGATCAACCCATCAGGACTTGAGCGGCGGACGCTCGCGCAACCAACCCCAAGACGGGTGAAGCGGAAGGGCTTCCGCCCCGCCACCAGGTCTCTGGATCAAGCGCCCTGCCTGATCTCGTCGAGGATCGCGTGGGCGCGGTCCATGCGCACGTGCCCGCCGCTGCGCAGCTTGGCAACGACGGCTTCGATCTCCTCGCCTTGGGCACCGGCCATGACGGCGATGTTGCGGGCATGGAGCGACATGTGGCCTTTCTGGATGCCTTCCGCCGCCAGAGCGCGCAGCGCGCCGGTGTTCTGGGCAAGGCCGACCGAAACGATCACCTGCGCCAGTTCCTGCGCGCCGGTGACACCGAGAAGCTTCACCGCCGCCTGTGCCACGGGATGGGTCTAGGTGGCGCCGCCGACGAGGCCAACCGGCATCGGCACTTCCATCGTGCCGACGAGGTTGCCGGCAGCATCCTTCTCGTAATGCGAAAGCGATGTGTAGCGACCGCCAGCTGCTGCATGGGAGTGGCAGCCGGCTTCCACAGCGCGGGTGTCGTTGCCGGTGGCAAGCACTACGGCCGTAATGCCGTTCATGATGCCCTTGTTGTGGGTCGCGGCGCGGTACGGGTCGGCTGCGGCAAACGCATAGGCGTCGATGATGCCATCAACCACGTCCGGGCCGCCAAGCGCTGCTGCGTCGTAGGTCGCGCGCACACGGGCCATGCGGCGGTCGGCTTTGTTGGAGAGGATCCTTAAGCGCACGCGGGCATCGGCGATTTCGGCCACCAGCGGTGCCAGCGCCTCGGCCATCGTGTTCACCGCATTCGCACCCATCGCATCGCGCACGTCGACGATGAGATGGAGCACGACATAAATGCGCCCTGCCCCGGCTTCCACGATGCGCACATCGATGTCACGCGCGCCGCCACCCAGCTTGACGAGGAGCGGATCCTGCTCGTTTGCGAGCGCCAGAATGTCGTCGCGGCGCTCATAAAGCTTAAGGCGCGCGCCATACGGGTCCTTCTTGCCGACGAGCTGGATCTGCGAGATCATGATCGGCTGGTCGGCCGAGGTGAAGAAGCCGCCATTGATGCGCGCGACTGAGGCCATGTTGCTGGCCGCGGCCACCACCGAGGGCTCTTCGGTCGCCATCGGAATGAGGTAGTCACGGCCGTTGACAGTGAAATTCGCGGCCACACCGACCGGGATCGACAGCGTGCCCACCACGTTTTCGATCATGCGGTCGGCGATCGACAGCATGTCTGGCGCGGGCTGGGTCAGGCTGGCCAACTCGCTTTCTGGCAGGCCGGTCAGCTCAACGACGGCCTTGAAGCGGTCCGCTGGTGAGAGCTTGTAGAAGCCCGGAATGCGGCTGTTGACAGACATGTGGCGAAACTCCCTGCATTTCACTTTTCCAGGAAGCTAGGGGGCGCTGCCCGCGATGGACAATGTGCAGGAAACACACAGAGCCGGGATGCGCCTGTGGCTTCGTCACACGTCGCTCAAACGGCTTGGCCCAGCACGTGAAGCCGCAAGGCGACATGGACCTCCAGCGTCTTTGCTGGGTCGGACCAGTCGGGGTTGATCTGCGCGATCGTATCAAGGCGCTGGCGCATCGTATTGACGTGGATGCCAAGCAGTTCGGCAGCCTTTTGCACGCTTCGGCCGGTGTCGAGATAGGTGAGCAGCGTCACCGCAAGCTGGCTTTTGCGCTTCTCGTCCTGTTCCACAAGCGCGCCGACCGCACTGCGCAGGAAGGCTGCGATGGCATCCTCGCCACGGTTCTGGAACAGCAGGCCGTACATCGAAAGGCTGCGCTCGAAGGTCACGCGCCCCTGCTGGTTCAGGCCGCGAATGAGGCCGATGCAGCGGCGCAGGGCCTCATACTGAGCCGGCACCTTGTCGAAGCTGGAAACAGGATCGGAGATCACGACGGTGAAGCGCTGGTCGAAGGCCTCGTCGAGCCGTTCGGAGATTCGCTTGGCAAGCTTTTCAGGGTCGGCTGCGTTGGAAACGATCGCGAGGTCGCCGTTGAACTCGGCAAAGATCGTGTCGCGTCCCGCGAGCGTCGAGCGCAGTGCCGAGGAGGCCTGCGCCGAGGTGATTGCAAGCAGTTCCACCAGGATGACGGTGACCGGCCATGTCAGGCTGATGCCCGGCGGCAGGCGGCGCGCGCTTTCAGGCGAGAACGGATCGGCAATGCCACGCAGCAGCGCCGATACGGTGTCGGCGACGTTGCGATGGGCCATCTGTGCAATGCGGTCGAGCGACAGAAGCACGATGCCGGTGGCGATGGCGCTGCGCTCCAGCGTGCGCGTTTCAGACGGCGAAAGCGGGCGGCTGCGGGTAAAAACCAGCGCGCCGAGCCGCGCCGATCCGCCCATCACGGCGGCAACCAGCGTGGTACGTCCGTCCGCCCCCATCAGCGCCACGGAACGCCCGAGCCGGTCACTTTCGCGCACTGCCTTGGCCAGTTCTTCATCGGTGAGTTGTTCGGGCGCTGTGCCGGAGATCGCGGTGCGGCACTCGTCGATCACGCCGGCCTCGCCCTTAAGCAGCTTGGACACGCGGTTGACCAGGTCGTCCAGCGTACCGCCGCGTGCGATCAGCTCGGTGAGCTGCTCATGCGCCACCGCCGCCTGCTCGATATCGTCGGCCTTGGCGCGCAGGGCTGCATTGGCGTCCTTGGCCAGCAGCAGCGACCGCTGCGCTTCCNNCGAGGACAGCACAGCCATTTCCTGCGGCGTATAGGAGCGCACATAGCGGTCGCCGACGAAAAGCACGCCCATGACATGGGCTTCGAGTTCCAGCGGAATGCCGAGGATCGAGACAATGCCTTCGCCGCTGGTGGCGCGGTCGATCTCGACATCATGGTCGAAGTTGCGGTCGGCGGTGTAATTGTTGGAATAGAACGGACGGCGGGCGCGCGCCACGCTGCCGCAAACGCCGATGTTNNGTACGCGGATACACCCGAAATCCTGCGACATGACGCCTTCCGTTACGCGCACGTAGAAGTCGCCGCGCTCGTCGTCGGCTGCCGAGAGATAGGCGATGTCGCTGCCCACGAGCTGGCGTGCGCGTCGCACGATAGCCTGCAGGATCTGGTCGGTATCCCGCAGGGCAGACAGATCGCGCGCGGTCTCGTAGAGCGCCGAAAGCTCCACCTCGCGCTTGCGCTTCAGCTCGAAGTTCTCGCGCAGCCGCAACGCCGTCGCCATGGCACTGCCCATCGTATCGGCAGCCGCCTCGTCACGCGCCGTGCCTTTGGCGGCATTGGCGAGTTGCTCGAAGCTCGACAATGGCGCATTGCCGTCGAGAAGCGCCAGCATGCGCTGGTAATAGGATGCGATATCCAGATTGTCCGCCGGCTTGTGGCCAATGGTTACGATCTCAGCATGACGCGACATGGCAGTTCTCCAACTATGGCGGCTCATCTGGGGAGTTGCCTGCTAGCCTGTGTGGACTGACACAGGCACCGCCGACAGATAACGTACAAAACACACACAACAACGAGCCCTCCATGTTGCCTGTAAACATCCGCACGAGCCAAGCCTCAAGCTAAATGTCGCTCAAATCGGGACACATGGCATGCGCGACAGCGTGCGGATCGTGGAAGTGGGGCCACGCGACGGACTTCAAAACGAGGCGGTTGTTGTTTCGGTCGCAACCAAGCTCGACCTGATCCGGCAGTTGCGCGAGGCAGGCCTTGCCACAATCGAGGTCGGCAGTTTCGTGTCGCCCAAGCGGGTGCCGCAGATGGCCGATACCGACGACGTCGTGCGGCAACTCGATCTGGATGGCGAGATCCGTTATCCCGTGCTGGTTCCTAACGAACAGGGCATGGTGGCGGCCCTTGCCGCCGGCGTGCGCGAGATCGCGGTCTTTGCCTCGGCGTCCGAGACGTTTTCGCAAAAGAACATCAACTGCTCGATCGAACAAAGCATCGACCGCTTCCGGCCGGTGGTCGAGATGGCAAAGGCCAATCATGTCGCGGTGCGCGGCTATGTTTCTTGCGTGCTCGGCTGCCCTTACGAGGGCAAGGTGGCGATAGATGCCGTCGTTTCGGTGTCGCGCACGCTGACCGACCTCGGTTGCTACGAAATCTCGCTTGGCGACACGATTGGCATCGGCACGCCGTGGCAGGCCCGCGACATGATGCGCGCGGTGGCGGGTGACCTCGACATCGCCACGCTCGCCGCTCACTTTCATGACACGCGCGGCCAGGCGCTGGCCAACATCCTGGCCTGCCTTGAAGAGGGCGTTTCGGTTGTCGACAGCGCTGTCGGCGGCTTGGGCGGCTGTCCTTATGCACCGGGTGCCGCGGGCAACGTCTCGACCGAGGATCTCGTTTTCATGCTGGATGGCATGGGCATCCACACTGGCGTCGATCTCAGCCGGGTCGTGGCGGCGGGGCAGTTCATCTCGGCCGCACTCGGCAAAACGTCTGGCTCCAAGGTGGCGCAATCCATGTGTGCATGAGCGACCATCGAGGCCCGCACGATATGGCAAAGCCACATTGCGAACGCTACGCCAACGCCTGACCCTTTCCGCAGGAGGAACAGAATGACCCAACACACTGCCGCATCCGGCCCGCTCGCCGGCGTGACCGTGCTCGACATTACCCGCGTGGTGGCCGGTCCCTTCTGTTCCATGCTGCTTGCCGAACTGGGCGCCCCCGTCATCAAGGTCGAGCACCCCGACGAGCCCGATTACGCCCGCACCTTCCCGCCGATGGTTGCGCATGACGATGACGAGTTCAGCGCCTTCTTCGCGCAATACAACCGAAACAAGCAGGGCATCACGCTCAACATGAAGACGGTCGAGGGCAAGCAGCTTCTGCGCCAGCTTGTCCGCAAGGCCGACATCCTGGTCGAGAATTTCCGGCCCGGCACGATGGAAAAGCTCGGCCTCGGCTACGAGGTTCTGAAACAGGAAAACCCGCGCCTGGTTTATACGGCGATCAGCGGTTTCGGCCGCACTGGGCCGAATGCCTCCCGGCCTGCCTATGACAATACCGGCCAGGCAGCCGGCGGCCTGTGGTCGATGAACGGCTACGCCGATCGCCCGCCGGTGCGCGTAGGCACCATCATCGGCGATCTCGCCGCCTCACTTTATGCCGCGATCGGCACGCTGGCGGCTCTGCGTCAGGCCGAACGGGACGGCTTCGGCCAGGTGGTGGACATTTCGCAGCAGGATTCGGTGCTGACGCTGACCGAGAATGCCGTCGTGCGCTACACGACGAAGGGCGAGGTCGCCTCCCCGCTTGGCAACGACCATCCCTTCGTGCGCCCTTACGGTTCCTTCCCCTGCAAGGACGGCTACGTGTTTTTCGGCGGCTATACCGACAAGTTCTGGCGCATCACCTGCGAAATGTTCGGCGAGCCGGAAGTGGCTGACGATCCCGAGATCGACACAATGGAAAAGCGCTTCGATCCGGCTGTTGCCGAGCGTCGCGTGACGCCTTTGCTGGCGCGCTGGTTCGGTCAGCACACCAAGGCCGAACTAGAGGAGATGGCGGGCGACCGCGTGCCGCTCAGCGCCATCAAGACCATAGCCGAAGTCGTCGAGGATCCGCATATCGCAGCGCGCGAAATGATCGTCAACGTGCCTGTTGCCGGAAAGCTGGTGCGCATGTTCGGCATGCCGATCAAGCTGTCGGAGGCAAAGAGCCGCGACCATGTGAAGGCCCCGACGCCCGGCGAGCACNNTCTGCGGAAGACATTGCCGGACTGGCTGAACGGGGGGTGATCTGATGTCGATCGAAATTGAGCGGGCCGGCCACGTCGCCACCATCCGCATCAGCCGGCCGGAAAAGCTGAACGCGCTGTCGCTTGCCATGTACGAGGACCTCGGCAAGGCCTTTGCCGAAACGCGCGACGACGACGCGGTTCGGGCCGTGGTGCTGATGGGGGCGGGCGAGCGCGCCTTTTGCGTCGGCGCCGACCTGATGGAGTCGATTCCCGCTCTTGCCAGCGACCGCTTCGATATCAGCGCCTGGGACCCGGCGCATCTCAAGGGCATGAACTTCTACAAGCCGATCATCAGTGCCGTGCGCGGCCTGTGTATCGGCGGCGGCTTCGAGATCATGCTGGCGACCGACATCCGCATTGCCGCGACCGATGCCGTTTTCCAGCTACCGGAACCGAGCCACGGCTTCGTGCCGGCCGGCGGCACGCTGGTGCGGCTTGTGCGCCAGATCGGCTATGCCCATGCCATGGAAATCCTGCTGTCGGCTCGCCGCTTCGGCCCGGAAGAAATGCGCGCCAAGGGCGTGGTCAACCAGGTGGTCGCGCCCGACAAGGTCGAGGGCGTGGCGCATGACATTGCAAGCCACATCGCGACGCTGAGCCCAACCGCGATCCAGACCATCAAGGAAGCGGTGTTGAAACTGCAGGACCTGCCGTTGGAAGAAGCTTTCGCTCGGGAAGCCGAGCTTGGACAGCGCACCTTTACCAGTACCGACGCTAAGCGCGGCCTCAAGGCTTTCGCCGACCGGGCTGCACGGTAGGACGCGCGGCGATTTGTCGAAGACCGACACTGCCGGTCTGCCCATGTGTGTTTCCGCGACATTGAACGCGGCCTCGCCCCACCCCTAGGCTCACACCCATACCGCTCGGCTGCTCGCAGGAGGTGCGTGCCGCAATGACGGGAACCCGTGGGAGGAGAAACGATATGAAAGGTTCGACGCAAATCGTGCGCACCATGTGCCTGACCATCGCTGCGACGGTATCGGCATTCGCCGTGACAGGCGCGTGGGCGCAGGATGCCAAAATCAGCGACGACGTGGTGAAGATCGGCTTCATCGAAGACATGTCGGGCGTTTATGCCGACATTACCGGCAAAGGGGCGGTCACGGCTGCCGAGATGGCGGTCGAGGAGTTCGGCGGCAAGGTCCTGGGCAAGCCGATCGAGGTGCTTTCGGCCGATCACCAGAACAAGCCCGACATCGCGGCATCGATTGCGCGCAAGTGGTTCGACGAAGACAAGCTCGACGCGGTACTCGACGTGGCTTCCTCCTCGCCCGCGCTGGCGGTGCTGGAAGTCGCAAAGCAGAAGGAAAAGATCATCACGCTGAGCTCGCCGGGCTCGCTGAGGATCACCAACGATGTTTGCGGCCCCACTGTCGTGCACTGGGCCTATGACAGTTATGCCATCGCGCATTCCACGGGCCAGGCGCTCATGGGGGCCGGCTTCGACAGCTGGTACTTCGTGACCGCCGATTACGCCTTCGGCCACAGCCTGGAGAAGGACACAGGCGACGTCGTCACCGCTCAGGGCGGCAAGGTTCTCGGCAGCACGCGACTGCCGGTCGGCACCAGCGACTTCGGTTCGGCGCTACTGACCGCGCAGTCGTCGGGCGCCAAGGTGGTCGCGCTGGCCAATGCGGGCTCGGATACCATCAACTCGATCAAGCAGGCCGCGCAGTTCGGATTGGCTCAAAGCGGCATCAAGATCGCGACGCTCGCAGGCTTCATCAACGACGTGCACGGCCTCGGTCTCCAGGAAGCGCAGGGGCTCACCATCACAGAAGCGTCCTACTGGGACATGAACGACGAGACCCGCGAATGGTCGAAGCGCTTCTTCGAGCGTGTCGGCGCAATGCCCAACATGCTGCAGACCGGCACCTATTCCTCGGTCAAACACTACCTGAAAGCCGTCGAGGCGGCGGGCACCGACGACACCAAGATCGTGATGGCCAAAATGCGCGAATTGCCCATCGAGGACATCTTCTACAAGGGCACGATCCGTCCCGACGGGCGCATGGTGCACGACATGTATCTCTTCGAGGTCAAGACGCCGGAAGAATCCAAGGCGCCCTGGGATTACTACAAGCTCGTTTCGAAGATCGACGGCGAGAAGGCCTTCCAGCCGCTCGAGAAGTCGACCTGCGAACTCGTTACCAAGAAATAGCGGTCGGGGAACCGCTTGCCGGCATGGTGCGATTGTATCCTGCCGGCATCATTGAACAAAGGAAACGACATGAATCGCCGCGAATTCAATTTGTTGCTATCGGCCACCGTTGGCGCAACGGCATTCATGGGCAAGGCAGCCGTTGCGCAGGAACAGGGAGAAACGCTGACTGCCCTCATCCAGCCGGAGCCGCCGATCCTCAACCTCGGCATCAACCAGCAAACGCCGACCGGCGTGGTTGGCGGCAAGATGTATGAGGGCCTGTTGTCCTACGCCAGGGATCTGACCCCGCAGCCGCTGCTTGCGGATTCATGGGAGATCGCCGAGGACGGTTTGACCTACACGTTCAAGCTCGTCCAGAACGCCAAGTGGCACGACGGCCAGCCCTTTACCTCGGCCGACGTCGTGTTCTCGTGCAAGCAGCTCCTGCCCGAAACCCATCCGCGCGCCCGCGCCGTCTTCGACCGCTGCGCAAGCATCGAGGCGCCGGACGATTTCACCGTCGTGTTCAAGCTGAAATCGCCGTTCCCGGCCTTCATCATGGCCTTCGAAACGGCGTCTGCCCCGATCCTTCCGCGCCACCAGCTCGAGGGCAAGGACTTCATGAAGGAAGGCGCGGAATTGCCGCCGATCGGCACCGGGCCGTTCAAGCTGAACGAATGGGTCAAGGGCTCGCATATTCACCTGACCGCCGTTGAAGATTATTATCGTCCCGACCAGCCGAAGCTGAAGGAGATCTTCTACCGCGTCGTGCCGGACGCCGCTTCGCGCGCCGTCGCGCTCGAACAGGGTGAGGCACAGCTTGCACAGTGGCAGGACATCGAGCCCTTCGACGTCGAGCGCCTGTCCTCGCTCGAGCATCTGGAAATGACGACCGAAGGCTACGAATACTTCTCGCCCATGGTCTGGATCGAGCTCAACTGCCGCAAGCCGCCAATGAACGACAAGCGCTTCCGGCAGGCACTGACGCATCTGATCGATCGCGACTTCGTTCGCGACCGCATCTTCTTCGGGCTCGCCAATTCGGCAACCGGCCCGATTTCGTCGTCGATGCGCTTCTACGACAAGGACGTGAAGACCTATGAGCACTCGGTCGAAAAAGCGACCGCGCTGCTCGACGAGATGGGCTTGAAGCCGGGCGCCGATGGCAACCGCGTCAGTTTGAAGTTCACCATGGTGCCGGCGGGCGAGGTCTGGACCCGCATCGCCGAATACATCCGCCAGTCCTTCAGTCAGGCGGGCATCGCTGTCGAGCTGCAAAGCAACGATCTCGCAGGCTGGGTCTCGGCCGTCAGCAATGGCGATTTCGACATATCCGGCAACCAGCTTTACCAGAACGGCGATCCGGCGCTCGGTGTTGCCCGCACCTACATTTCGTCCAACATCCGCAAGGGCGTGATGTTCTCCAACACGTCGGGCTATTCGAACCCCAAGGTGGACGAACTGTTCGAGGCGGCCGCCGTCGAGCTCGACCAGACCAAGCGTCAGGCGCTCTACACCGAAGTCCAGCAACTGCTGGTCGAGGAAATGCCGGTTCTGTGGCTCTGCGAGCAGAAGTATCCGACGATCTACGACAACCGTCTCAAGGACGTCGTGACCTCGTCCACCGGCGTGAACGCCAATTTCGGCACGACGCATTTCGAGGCCTGACCGATATCGGTGCGCCGGCGCTCCAGGGTGCCGGCGCATGCTTCTATTTCGCGACCAAGGAATTCCCGAACGCCATGACCTTCCATTTCGACCCTGCCGAGATCGCCACGCTCACCAACTGGCGCCACAAGTTGCACCAGTTCCCGGAAGTCTCGGGCGAAGAGGTCGAAACGGCCAAGGAGGTCGTGTCCTTTCTGGCCGACACCAATCCGGAAACGGTGGTGACCGGTCTTGGTGGCCATGGCGTGGCGCTGGTCTATGAGGGTGCTGAACCCGGCCCGAGCGTAATGCTGCGCTGCGAGCTGGACGCGCTGCAGATCCACGAGATTTCCGACCTGCCCTATCGCTCGAAGATCGACAACAAGGCGCATATGTGCGGCCACGACGGCCACATGACGATGATGGCAGCGGTCGCGCGCCATATCGGCAAGAACCGCCCGGCAAAGGGACGCGCCATCCTGTTGTTCCAGCCGGCCGAAGAAACGGCGCATGGCGCCGAGGCCGTGCTGGCCGATCCCCAATTCGCAGCCATCACGCCCGACCTGTCCTTTGCGATCCACAACATGCCCGGCCTGCCGCTGGCGAGTGTCGCGGTGGCTGCCGGCCAGATCACCTGCGCCTCCATGGGCTTGAAGCTCGAACTCACCGGCAAGACCGCACACGCCTCCATGCCCGAGACCGGCATCTCGCCCGCCAAGGCGGTGGCGCGCATCATCGACGGGTTGGAGCGCTTCCAGACCGGCGAGGTGGTCGCTCAAGGGTTCCAGCGCGTGACGCTGACCAATGTTCAGATGGGCAAACCGGTCTTCGGCGTCACACCGGGTTCGGCCGAGATTCGCATGACGCTGCGCCGCCCGGAAAGCGACGCGATGCCGGCCTTGGTCGAGGACGTCGTGGCGATGGTCGCGGCGATCGCCTCCGAAGAAGGGCTCGGTCTTTCGCACACCACGCACAATTTTTTCCGTGCCTGCATCAACGATCCGGAAGCGGCATCGGCTTTCGAGACCGCCGCCGCCGACATGGAACTTGATCGTTCGCACGACTACGTGCCGATCCGCGGTGCGGAGGATTTCGGCCTGTTCGGCTCCTGCTCGAAGTCCGCGCTGCTGTTTATCGGCTCGGGCATGGACAAGCCGATGGTCCACAACCCGGACTACGACTTTCCCGACGCGCTGATCCCGGTGGGCGCCGGTCTTTTCCTGCGTGTCCTCGACCAGACACTGGGCCTCGCCCAGCCGTCCGGCAGCTAGTCGAAATCACGTAGCGAACCGATGTCGATCATCACCAGTCTCACCGGCAAGATCATCGGGATCGTCTTTACGATCCTCGTCATAGCCACGATCAACTTCATCCTGATCCACGCGACGCCGGGTGATCCGGCCATGGTGATCGCCGGTCAGTCCGGCGCGGCCGATCCGAAATTCATCGCCGATATCCGAGCGGCCTATGGTCTCGACCAGCCGTTCCTGATTCAGCTCGGCACTTATATCGGCAAGGTCCTGCAGTTCGATCTCGGCTATTCCTACCGCCAGCGCGCCGATGTCAGCGCCCTTATCCTCGATCGGCTTGGTCCTACCTTGCTTCTGACGCTGTCGGCATTCTTCGTTTCGCTGATCGGCGGCGTTTTCTTCGGCGCGCTTGCCGGCAAGCGGCAGGGTACATGGGCCGACCTCGCGATCTCGCTGGTTTCGCTGCTTCTTTACGCCACGCCGGTGTTCTGGCTTGGCCTGATGCTGGTGCTGGTCTTTTCGATCCAGCTGGGCTGGGTGCCGGCGTTCGGCTATGCATCGATCCGCGCTTCGAGCTTCGGCCCGTGGGATTATGCGATGGATGTCGCGCGCCATCTCATCCTGCCGGTGCTGACGCTGGCCGCGATCTACATGGCCGTTTACACCCGCCTCATGCGCTCCTCGCTGATCGAAGTCAGCCACGAGGACCATGTCCGCACCGCCCGCGCAAAGGGCCTGAACGAGCGCCAGATCCTGTCGCGTCACATGCTGCGCAACGCGGCCGTTCCGGTCATCACCTTTGCCGGACTTCAGGCCAGCGCCCTTATCGGCGGTTCGGTTGTCGTGGAAACGGTGTTCTCATGGCCCGGCCTTGGCCGCTTGACCTACGATGCCGTGACGGCGCGCGACTATCCCGTGCTGCTCGGCCTGTTCCTCATCATGTCGGTGCTGGTCATCGCGACCAATCTGCTCACCGATGTCCTGCATCGCCTGATCGACCCGCGCGTCAAGGGCCGATAGGAGACCTGCTCATGAGCGAATTCTTCCGCACGTTCCTCAGCCGGCCAGCCGGCATCGTCGGACTTGTCCTCCTTGTCATCGTCTGCCTGATGGCGGTGCTCGCGCCGCTGATCTATCCGGGCTCGCCCTGGGATATGGCCGGCATGCCCTTCGCCCGACCAGGCGAGGCTGGCATGCTGCTCGGCAGCGACACGCTTGGCCGAGACATCGCCTCCGGCATCGTTCACGGCGCCCGCGTTTCGATCCTGATCGGCCTGGCCTCGACCCTGACCGCGCTGTTTATCGGCGTGACGCTGGGCTGCATCGCCGGTTATGCCGGCGGAATGGTTGATGGCGCCATCGTGCGCTTCACCGAGATATTTCAAACGATCCCGAGCTTCGTGCTGGCCATCCTATTCGTCGCGATCCTGACACCGTCGATCGGCACGATCATCCTGGCGATCGGCCTCGTTTCATGGCCGCCGCTGTCGCGCCTTACTCGTGCGCAGGTCAAGACGGTCACCCAGCGCGAATTCGTTCAGGCCGCGCGCTGCCAGGGCCAATCGACGCTGTCGATCGTACTGCGCCACGTCCTGCCCAACGCCGTTTCGCCGATTATCGTCGCCGGCTCCTTGACGGTCGCAGCCGCGATCCTGATCGAGGCCGCGCTTTCCTTCATGGGCCTCGGCGATCCCAATTTCATGAGCTGGGGCTATATGGTCGGCGCCGGCCGTACCGTGATCCGCCAGGCCTGGTGGATGAGCGTCTTCCCGGGCATCGCCATCCTGCTCACCGTTGTCGCGATCAACCTCGTCGGCGAAGCCTTGAACGACACGCTGAACCCGAGGATTTCGCGCGCATGAGCCTGCTCCAGATCGAGAACCTCGTGCTTGGCCTTCCGGAAGGCGCCGACCGCCTGCGCGCTGTCGACGGCATCAGCATCGAGGTCAATCGCAATGAGATCGTTTGCCTGGTGGGCGAAAGCGGCTCGGGCAAGTCGATGACGGCTCATGCCATCCTCGGCCTGCTCCCTGCCAAGGTAAAGGCGCTGGAAGGCGCGATCCGCTTTGGCGGCCAAGACCTGCTGAAGCTTCCGGCCAGGAACATGCGCCAGCTTCGCGGCAGCCGCATCGCCATGATCTTCCAGGAGCCGCTGACGGCGCTGAATCCGCTGGCAAAGGTCGGCAGCCAGGTCGCGGAGGCGATCCGCATCCACGGCAAGGCCGGCGGCGATGTCGAAGCACGTGTGGTCGAACTCTTCGGCCAAGTTGGCCTGCCCGATCCAGCCTCCATTATCTCCGCCTATCCGTTTCAGCTGTCCGGCGGCCAGCGCCAGCGCGTCATGATTGCCATGGCGCTTTCAAACGATCCCGAACTGCTGATCGCCGACGAGCCTACGACAGCGCTCGACGTCACCACGCAGCGCCAGATTCTCGACCTGATCCTCGACCTTCAAAAGAAGCGCGACATGGGCGTGCTGTTCATTACGCACGACATCGGCGTGGTCGCTGATATTGCCGACCGTGTCGTTGTTCTCCGCCACGGCAAGGTGGTCGAACAGGGCGAGGCAAGCACCGTGCTCGACACGCCGCAGACGGACTACACGCGCGACCTTCTTGATGCCGTGCCGGGTCGCGGCGCGATCCGCTCGGTTCGTGACGACACGACGCCGCTGCTGGAAATTAAGAACCTGCAGAAGGGCTTTACCACGCGCCAGAGCATGTTTTCCAAGCCGCGCCGCGTGGTTGCGGCCGACGACCTTAACCTCTCCCTCCAGCGCGGCGACACGCTGGCCGTTGTGGGCGAGAGCGGTTCGGGCAAGTCGACGCTGGCCCGCATGGTGCTGCGCCTGATCGAGCCGGACAACGGCGTGATCAACTTTGATGGCGCTTCGGTGCGCGCCATGAAAGGCGAAGCGCTGCGGCAGTTTCGCCGCCGCGTGCAGATCGTGTTCCAGGATCCCTACGCCTCGCTCGATCCGCGCCTGAAGATTGGCGAAAGCATCGTGCGCGGCCCGATGGCGTTCGGAGCCTCGCGGACAGACGCGACAAAAACCGCGACCCGCTGGCTGGAAAAAGTCGGGCTCGGTGCGCACGCGCTGGACCGCTTCCCGCACGAATTTTCCGGCGGACAACGCCAGCGCATCTGCATCGCCCGCGCGCTGGCGCTTGATCCCGTCTGCCTGATCGCCGACGAGGCCGTGTCGGCGCTGGACGTTTCTGTTCAAGCGCAGGTTTTGAAGCTGCTTGCCGAATTGAAATCCGAGATGGGCCTGAGCATGCTGTTCATCACCCACGACCTGCGTGTTGCGCGCGAGATCGCCGACCGCATTGTGGTCATGCAGAACGGCCGCATCGTCGAGCAGGCGCCTGCCGCCGCGCTCTTCGATCAGCCGCAGGCCGATTACACCAGGCGGCTGCTCGAATCCGTTCCCGGGCGCGCGTTCTTCGAGCGCCGCGAGCTGGCGGGGAGTGCCGCTTAGGGCAGGACGATGGACAACCGGACGCGCGCCTTTATCGAGAAATCCACACTGCTCTTCATTGCATCGCGCAATGTGGATGGCGCGATGGATGTTTCACCGCGCGGTGGCCAGCCTTCAGTCCTTCGCTTTCGGGCGGATGGCGCGCTGCTGATGCCCGATTATGTCGGCAACAAGCGCCTCGACACGATCGGCAACGTGCTCGCCAACCCGGATGTCGCTCTTCTGCTGCTGAACCGGCTGAGCAACGATTATCTGCGCATCAATGCTCGCGCGATCGTATCGCAGGCCGAGGACGATCTTGCCGCCTTCCCGGCCGACGAGAACCCGCCGCTCAGCGTTATCGTACTCCAGCCGACCAAAATGGAATTCGTCGCCAGCAAGGCATTCCACCGCAGCGGCTTCTGGGTCGACGCGTCCGGCCTCAAGCCCACGCTCGACGTGCTCGACATTTATGCCCGCGACATCAAGTGGCAAACGGATGGCGGGCGCGAACCCGTTCTGTTTGATCCGGGCTCCGAAAGCCATCTTGCCGGCTCTGGCCTGCGCGCCTTCTACGGCACGCCTAGCCCCATGGTGCAAAAGAAGGTCTATGATACGGCCGGCCCCGGCTTCATGAGCTTCATCGACGACGCCCGCTTCATCGTTTTTGCGCATGAGGGCGCGGGCGGTGAAATCCTGATCGACCTGGCCGGCGGCGCGCCATTGAGAGCCGATCGCAACACAAACGCACCCTCGCTGCTGCTCGACATCGAGCATGAGGGCACGGCCGGCCCTGCAGCACCGCATTCGTCCCCGTTCGCGATCATCGCCGCCGAGCCAGGCCGCTGCGACAACATCCGGGTGAACGGGACCTATCGCGAGGTGTGCACGACGCCAGATGGCCAGCGCCGGCTCAGCCTTCAGTCGGAAGAAATCTATTTTCACTGCTCGGCGGCACTCACCCGGTCGCGCATCTGGATGGATGCGCGACCCGCGGCCTGGAGTGGGAAGCGAAGCTTCACCTGCGTCTCCCGACGGCAGGAAAGCCCGGATGTCGTATCCTTGACCTTCAGCCCGCGCGACCGAGCGCCGGTCGGCTCGGCGGAGCCTGGCCAGTTCGTCACCGTCTCGCTGCCGCATGATAACGCAAAAACCCCGCGCCGTCGCTGTTACTCGATCTCCTCTGTCCCGACCGACCGCGAGCTACGCATTTCCGCGCGCCGCATCGGCGATAACGGGGTTTCCGCGCTTTTGCACGACAGGGTCAAGATCGGCGACGAGGTCTTCCTTGGTCCCCCCGGCGGCCAATTCGTGTTCAACAGCCCACCTCTGAAGCCGGTCGTGTTGGTCAGTGCCGGCGTCGGTATCACGCCGCTCCTGCCGATGGCCGAGCAACTAGCACGCGAGGAGCCGGGTCGCGAGATCTGGTTCGTTCATGCGGCCCGGAACGGCCGGCACCACCTTTTCGGCCCTGAGGCGCTGGAACTCGCCAACTCCAATCCCGGCATCAGCCTGCTGACGGTTTACTCTCGCCCCGACGACGATGACACGTTCCACCACGAGGGTCGCCTTGATGCGAGCGCGCTTGCGCGGCACGTGCCCGTCACAAAGGCTGACTTCTACATCTGCGGTCCCGACGCCTTCATGTCCTCGCTGCGGGACGGTCTAATCGAACTGGGCACACCGCCGGCGGCGATCCGCATGGAAGCATTCGAACAAAGCGGCAGTGGAGGCTTTGCGCTGAGCGAAGCCCAGATGAACCTGCCGCCCAGCGTGGTCAGCTTTACGCGCTCCGACCGCCAGGCGACGTGGACCCCGGAATGCGGCTCGCTGCTCGACCTGGCGCTGGCCAACGACATCGAGGTCCAGTTTTCCTGCCGCAGCGGCGAGTGCCAGTCCTGCAGCCAGAAGATCATCAGTGGCGGTGTGATCTACCCGTCCGGCGAAGAACCGCTCATCGCCCGTGGCCAGGTCCTGCTTTGCCAAGCGATCCCTAAAAACGACCTAGTACTGGACTGCTGACCAGCGTTTGCAGTCTGCGAGCCAGCTTCATCAATTCGTTGAAGAGAGTTCCTTTTTCCATTACTGCGCCGCCACAAGCGGTCGGGCGCAGCGGAGATTTGATTGAGGAAGCAATAAACGGCTGCATCGGGTGCAGCTCTATCAATGATCCATCTGGCAGGCGATAGGATGCGCCAACGCTGTCATGATGCCGCGCAACTCTGCAAGGCCTCGCAGCCTCCCGATGATCGGATAACCCGGCTGTCCGCTGCGGCCGAGATCGTCGACGATCCTTTGGCCGTGATCGGGGCGCATCGGGATTTGATGATCCTGGCGCCCTTCAACTTTCCGCCTTTTCTCCTCACGAAGGATCTCGGCGATAAAAGCGACCATATCGGTGCTTCCGCCAAGGTGTTCCGCTTCATGGAAGGAAGCAGGGATGCCGGCCTCTTCGCGCGTGACATTGCGCAGATGCAGGAAGTGCACCCGCGGTCCGAACCGGAGCATGAGGCCGGCTAGATCATTATCGGGACGCGCACCAAGCGATCCCGAGCATAAGGTCAGCCCGTTTGCAGGGCTGTCGACAGCGTTGAGCATGGTTTCGAAATCGTCCTCGGTGGACATGATGCGCGGCAAACCGAGCAAAGGGAATGGCGGATCATCTGGATGGCAGCAAAGGCGCACGCCGAGTTTCTCGGCGACCGGAACGACTTCTTCGAGGAAGGTGACATAGTGCGTACGCAACCGTTCTGAGTCGATGGCATCATATTGCGCCAGTAGCTGACGGACATCTTCAATCGTCAGGCTCTCCGTCGAGCCAGGCAATCCGCCGGTCACGTTCCTGGCAAGCTCACGTTGGCGATGTTCGTCCATGCTGGCGAAGCGCTCTTCCGCCTTGGCAACGATCCGCTCATCGAAGGATGCGGCTGCGTTCTTGCGTTGGAGAATATGAATGTCGAAGGCTGCGAAGTCGATCAAATCAAAGCGCATGCAGTCGCCGCCATGGGGAAGTTTCCAGGCGAGATCGGTTCGGGTCCAGTCGAGCACGGGCATGAAGTTGTAGCATATCGTTTCCAGCCCATTTTCGCTCAGATGCTGGAGGCTTTGCTTGTAGTTCTCGATATGCGCGCGCCAGTCGCCCGTTTGTTTCTTGATGTCCTCCGACACCGGCAGGCTCTCCACCACCTCCCACGCGAGTCCGGATGGCGAACCATCCTTCAAGCGGCTAAGGTCATCCTGGCGGCGGCGGATTTCTTTCGACGACCAGATCTCTCCAGTCGGAATATGGTGCAAGGCACTGACGACGCCTTCCACCCCGGCTTGCCGCATGTCGTCCACCGACGCTTGATCATGCGGGCCGAACCAGCGCCATGTCTGTCGCATTGCATTTTCCTGTAGTATTGGTGGCTGGCCGCATAGCAGCGCACAGCTTGGCTGGTTTTCAGGCGTCAGGATGCAGTGTGGACAGCAACGCCGTCAGCATCGAAGGCGTAGGTTCGGCCGGGCTCGGCAGTCAGCGTGACTGCGCTTTGAACGCGGGGCGGCGGGCCATCCCGATGCAATGCGAGGCAGGTGTCACCGTTTTCAAGCTGGATGTGAAGCAGCGTTTCCGCGCCGGCATATTCAGCCAGCACAACCGTTCCAGGCAGACCGGGCTGTGCGGCAGAACCGACCCGAAGATGTTCAGGGCGCACGCCGCATTGCGTGGCTGAAAGTGGAAGAGACCCGCCCGGCGACAACGCCACCGCCGTATCTGCCTTCAGAATGTTCATCTTCGGACTGCCGATGAACTGCGCAACAAAGATGTTGGCCGGGCGCTCATAGAGTTCCTGCGGCGCGCCAACCTGCTCGACCCTGCCGTCCTTGAGAACAACAATCCGGTCGGCCAGCGTCATGGCCTCCACCTGATCATGGGTGACATAGATCATCGTCGTTGCAACACGCTGGTGCAGGCTGGCGATCTCGGAGCGCATATGCACTCGCAGTTCAGCATCGAGGTTCGACAGCGGCTCATCGAAAAGAAAGACCGAAGGGTTCGCCACGATCGCCCGGCCGATTGCGACACGCTGGCGCTGGCCACCCGAGAGTTGGCGTGGATAACGATCAAGCAGTGCGTCGAGCTTCAAAAGCGCCGCAGCTTCCGACACAGCCTTTTCGCGTTCGGCACGCGCGACTTTGCGCACCTTCAACCCAAAGCCCATATTCTCACGCACTGTGAGGTGCGGATAAAGGGCGTAGGATTGGAACACCATCGCGACGCCACGCGCGGATGCCGGAACATCGTTCACGATCCGGTCGCCGATCGTTAGCTCGCCATGGGTAATGGGCTCCAACCCGGCGATGAGCCGCAGCAGGGTGGACTTCCCGCAGCCGGATGGACCGACAAAGACCACGAACTCGCCATCGGCAATGTCGAGATCGATGCCGCGAATGATCTCGACCGAGCCGAAGGTTTTCCGCAAATCCTGGAGCTTAACAATGGCCATTGGATGCAATCCTCAACCTTTGACGCCGGAAAGCGCGAAGCTTTCGACAATTTGGCGCTGGGCGATGAGATAGATGATGAGAACGGGGATAACCGCGAGCGTCGTTGCCGCCAGCTGCAGGTTCCACAAAGGCAGGCCGTAGCTGTCGTTGAAGTTCGACAAAGCGAGCGGCAGGGTGAACTTTTCCAGAGAACTCAGGAAGATCAGCGGCTCGAGGAAGAGGTTCCAGGAGTTCAGAAAGGTGATGATGGCGACAGCTGCCAGAGCCGGCCGCGACATCGGGATGGCGATCTTCCACCAGATGCCGAAGCGCGACAGCCCGTCCATCTTGGCGGCTTCTTCCAGTTCTTTGGGAAGCGACAGGAAGTATTGCCGCATCAGGAAGGTGGCGACGACGCCCTGCGCACCGAACACAGGCAGAAGGATCAGCGGCCAGTGCGTATCCACCAGGCCCAGCCACCGGATGAGGAAGAAGTTCGGGATGATGGTCACTTCATCCGGCATCATCAGCGCTGTCACGAGCAGCAGCATAAGCAGTCCTGCTCCGACAAAGCGGATGCGCGCCAAGGCATAACCAGCAAGCGAAGAGATCAGCAGCGTCAGGATTGTCACCACGCCGGCGATGTAAAGCGAGTTGAAATACTGCCGCGCGAAGGGCTGGTAGGTGAAGACTTCCACGAAGTTCTCGTACCGCCACACGCGGGGGATCAGGTTCGGCGCACCGAAGATTTCGGTGACACTCTTGAAGCCTGCCGACACCATCCAGAGAAACGGAAACACGAACGGCACGGCAAGCAGCAAGAGCGCCAGCGTCCAGGCGAGACGGTTCCAGGAAGCGCGCGTCATGCATCGTCCTTTCGCCGCAGGGACACCTGGATCAGGGTGAGGATGGTCACGATCACGAACATGATGATCGCCAGGGCTGAAGCGTAGCCGATATCGAAGAACTGGAAGCCCTGCTGGTAGATGTAGAAGGCCAGCACCAGCGTTCCGTTTTCTGGTCCGCCGCCCGTCATCTGGTAGATGTGGTCGAAAACTTTGAACGAGCCGATGGTCGTCAAAATGACGATCACAAGCGTCGTGGGCCCGAGCAAAGGCCAAGTGATAAGCCGAAAGATCTGCCAACGCGATGCGCTCTCCAGGCCTGCCGCCTCGTCGTAATCGCGCGGGATCGCCTGGAGTGCCGCGATGTAAAGGATCATGTTCAGGCCCACCATCTTGATGACCCGCGTCACGATCACGGCGGCCATGGCCCAGTTCGGCTCGCGCAGCCAGTTAGGCCCGGTGATGCCGATCAGCGCCAGCATCTGGTTGATGGGTCCGCCTTCGCCTTGAAGCATGAATTTCCAGACGATCGCCCAGGCAATGGCCGAGGTGATCACGGGCGCAAAAAAGATGGTGCGAAAGATGATGACGCCGCGAAACGGGCGCGAAAGTGCCACCGCCAGAAACAGCGCAAGTGCGACGTTCAGCGGAACCAGACCTAGCGCAAAGACCGCAGAGTTCCGCAAAACATACCAGAAGTCTGGATTTTCGAGGAGCGCGTCTTCGAAGTTGGTGAGGCCGACAAAGGTGGCCTCACCCGAAAGGAAGTTCCAGTCCGACATCGCATAGATGAAAATCGCGATGAGAGGACCGAGAAAGAAGATCAGGAACCCGAGCAGTGTCGGGCTGACGAACAACCAACCCTCTATTGCGTCACGACGCTGAAGGGTCAGCCAAGGCGCACGAGCCTGCGCCCCGAAGCGGTGCGATAAAGAGCTGGCCAAGGGTTCTTCCTTTTAGAGCAGCGGTTGGATTGCTGCGCAGACGCCCTGAAGCGATTTGGCGACGTCGGCATCGGGCCGCCACAAGGCGTCCACACGCGGCTTCATGGCAGCAAGGATTTGCGGAACGCGTTCATGCGCGGCGACGACGCGACCTTTTTCGATCCCGGCCGCAACGAAGCCCATCATCTCAGGCGAGAGATACTGGTTCTTGTTGAGGAAGGCATCGCTCGTCAAAACGCTGCGGCGCGCCGGCGGGAAGAACTGCGCCAATGCGGCCACGCCTTCCTTGTCTGTCATCTGCGCAACCAGTTCGGCGGCGAGTTCCTTGTTCGGGCTTGCCTCGAACACAACGAAGCCAGCCTGACCGATCACTGGACCTTCTTCGCCGTTCGGACCCGTCGGCAACGGCGCGACGCCCCAATCAAATCCAGCTTCCTTCATTTTCGAGGCGCGGGAGATCTGATTCACCGTCATGGCCGAATTGCCGGAGAAGTAGTCGCCCTGCGTGCCGGGCGGCACGATCGTCTTGTCCTTGAACACCATGTCGTGGATCTGCTGCACGGCTTTCACCGCGCCGGGGCTCTCCAGACCGCACTTGCCATCTTCCCACAAATCGCCGCCATAAGCGCGAATTGGCGGAAGCAGCGCATGCGTCATGCGCGAGGCGTAACCTTCGCCGTCCTTGAATTCGAAGGCATACTTGCCGGGATTGGCTGCAACAAGTTGCTTGGAAACCTCCTGGAACTTCGTCATGTTCCACTCGCCTTTTTCGGCAATCTGTTTCGGATCTTCCAGCCCGGCCTTATCGAACATGGCCTTGTTGTAGTAGATCAGGAAAGGCGAGGTCGAGAACGGGACGCCATAGACCTGATCGCCCTTGCGCCACAGCGCCATGGCCGGATCGGTGAAGTCGGCAATATCGTAATTTGGGAATGCCTGTAGGACCGGCGTCAGGTCCATGAGGATATTAGCCTCGATGAAGGCGGGGGCCGCATCTTCCATCATCCAGGCGACGTCTGGGGCTTTGCCGCCGGCAACCTGGAACGAAAGCTTCTGCGTATAGTCGGCGACCGGAATGGTTTCGAACCGCACACTCACGCCGGGATGCGAAGCCTTGAAGCCATCGGCAAGTTGGTTGAGAAGTTTTAGATGCGGCTCGCTGCTCGTGTAAACAGCAACCCGTAGGTCCTGTGCCGATGCCTGCGCCGCCATCAAGACCATGGCGGATGCTGTGAGTGTAAAAATGCCCTTCATCGTTTCCTCCCGATGTGAAGACTAGGTGCTGCGCTCGCGCGCGCGGTTTTTGCTCAGGTCACTTCAAGCGTTTGAGCGACGGGGGCATCGCCGATCGACCAACCGCCATTGATGGGTATGTCGGCGCCAGTGACATAGGCCGCCGCGTCGCTGCACAGATAAACATAGGCGCCGACGAGGTCGGCTGGTTTGCCAGGTCGGCCGGCCGGTATCTTGGCGCTGACCGTCCTGCGGAATTGGCTGTCGGCGTATAGCTGAGCGTTCGCCTCGATCTCGATGGCGCCCGGCGAAACGACGTTCATCGTCACACCGGCAGACGCGACCTCTCGTCCGATCGCGCGAATGGTTGTGAGTTGCGCTGACTTCATGGCCGCGTACACAACCGTTTCGGCGCGTGGACGTGTCGCCATGATGCTGCCGGTGGCGACCACTCTGCCCCAGCCACGTTCTGCCATTGGCGGCACCAAACGCTGGGTCACCGTCAGCAAAGCGGCAAAGTTCGCGGCGAGGTGATCGGCGACGGTCTCTTGCGAGACTTCATTCCACGTCCCACGTCGCTCAATCGCCGCGTTCCAGATCAGGATGTCGATCTCGCCTAGCCTCAGCGCTTCTTCCGAGAACCGTGCTGCCGCATCCGTCTGGGTAAAGTCGGCTTCCAGCACAGGCACCGAACTGCCGATGCTTTGCGCAAGCGACCGAGCGCCAGCCTCATCGTTGTAATGATGCAGCACAAGAGAGGCGCCATGTTCGGCCAATCCTTGGGCCACCGCACGACCGATGCCGGAGCTCGCGCCGGTCACGAGCGCTCGCTTCCCAGCCAGCGAGAACCGGTCAGCATTCATTGCTGGCCTCGCCGCTCATCTTCCGCAACCTCGACGGAGGCGATGTCGGCCGCTTCATAATGCGCGAGGATCTTCTCTTCCGCTTGAGCCGCATCGCCGGCTTCGATCGCCTGCAAGATCGCGGCATGCCGTGCTACTGTCTTTCGCCAATCATCCTGCGTGCGTTTCGAGCGGTTCGAGAAAATTTCCGAAACCTGGCGCTGGATCGAGCGCAGTCCCTCGATCTGGATGCGGATCATGGAATTTCCCGTCGCCATCGCCATACCGAGATGGAAACGGATATCCGCATCGGTGAACTCAGCCGGCTTTCCGACCGATGCATCAAGATCGGCCAGCGCTTCCCGCATAACGGCAAGTCCATCCTCATCGCGGCGGGTCGCTGCCAATCTGGCGACGCCGACTTCCATGACACGCCGCATTTCGTTGGCTTCGCGCAGCGACTTGATGCTGGAGCGAACGGCATAGCCATAGATCTTGTCCATGGGCTCGCCGCTCAGCGCCTTAGCGCGCGCAACCTTGCCCTGCTGTGTCGAGACGAGCCCCGCGGATGTGAGCTGCCTCAGCGCTTCTCTCGCAATTGGACGCGAAACGCCGAACTCCCGCGCAATCTCGCCTTCCGGCGGCAGCGCCTCACCCGGCGCAATGCTGCCTTCGAGCAGCGCCGCGGCAATCGCGTCAGATACCGTGTCGGCAAGCCTAAGCGGACTGGCCACCTTTCCGCTGAAGATCGTGCTGCGTTTCATCTCGTTCATGCCTCCAACCTAACGCCAACTTTTTAACTTGGCAACTAGGTTTGTTTGTTGATAGGTTTCTACGTGACCTCGAACTTAGCAGGGTATTGAAAGCCACGGGCATGACTTCCGAGCCGATCGAGATTGTCGATGTCATCGCGCATCCGCTTCAGCAAAGCCTCCCGATCCCGACGGTCACCTCGTGGGGCACTTACACGACTGTTGGAATGGTGCTCGTCGAGGTGCGAACACGCGACGGCTTGGTTGGCGTTGGTGAAACGCTGGGACGCTTCGCGCCGAAGGCCTATGCCGAGCTCATTCACTCGGCTCTGCGCCCTCGCCTGATTGGCCAAGATGCTCGCAATATTGCCGCGCTTTGGGCCAGCATGCGTCGCGCTTTGTCCGGCCGTTCGGGTGGAATGCTGATCGAAGCGATCGCAGGCGTCGACATCGCTCTGTGGGATATTGCCGGCAAGGCCGCGGGCCAACCGATCTCCAAGCTGCTCGGTGGAATGGGGCGCGAGCAGATCGACGTTTACGCCGCGGCGGTGAATTGGGGATCGGACGAACAGGCCGACCGCGAACTCCAGCGCTACCTGGACGAAGGCTTCACAAATATCAAAGTCAAACTGGCCAATCCAGTGCCTGAGGCGTGCAAACGCGTGGAGCGGATGCGCCAGCGAGTGGGCGACCAGATCGGTCTGTGTGTCGATGCCAACTGGGCTTATGAGCTCGACGAGGCGCTCGAGATCGGTCGCGCTTTGTCGGACAATGGCTACTTCTGGTTTGAGGAACCGCTCGCGCCGGAAAACGAGCAAGGCTACGAGGAACTGCGCAAGCGCTGTTCTGTGCCGCTCGCTGCCGGTGAAAGCAACTACACGCTTGATCAGGCAACGCGGCTTCTGTCCTCGCGCACCCTTTCGATCCTGCAGCCCGACATTGCCCGTTCAGGCGGTTTCACCGAAACCCGCCGGATGGCAGATTACGCAGCCGCGCATGGCGTGGCCTACGCCCCGCATATCGGCATGTCAGGGATCATTTGCGAAACCGCGAGCGTCCATCTCGCGGCCGCGGTTCCCAACTTCAAAATTCTCGAATGCGAGTGCGATCGTAGCCCCTTCAAGACGCTTTTGGCTGATCTTGAACCAGGCTGCCTGCGTCAGAAAAACGGTGTTCTCGACGTGCCGCAAGGCCCCGGTCTGGGCATCGAAATCAACTGGGACGCCGTAAAGACCCTGAGGGCTGTATGACATGAATGAACAAACCAACACGAGCTTGGCGCATGACCTGCGTCTGGCCCTTTTGCGATCCGATCCCGCAATCAGCCACTTTGATCCCTTTCCACGCATCATCGCGCAGGACAGCTTTGCAAACGGCCATTGCGGTTGGTCGCAGCTGGTCGGCAACTACGAAGGCGATCTTGATACGATGCTGCCGGGCTATGCGCAGCACAGCAGCGCCATGCTGTCCACGCTGTCGCATTGGGATGCTGGCTCGCATGGCGGCATGAACTCATCCTATGCGCTGAAGATCGCCACCAAGCCAGTCGCCGGCTCGCGCAATGTCGCGATCAAGCGGCACACGTTCCGCAAGCGCGGTCCGATCCGTTTGGAAGCGTATGTGACCTTCAAGCCGGAAGCCAACGAGTTGAAACTGTCCGAAACGGACGTTCGATCTTTCGGCTTCCTGTTCGATCTCCAGGGCGGCGATCAGGATGGCGATGCGCTACGTGTGATGCCGCATCTGCGCTTCCTCAATGCCGAGAACGGCGTTCATACGCAGAAATGGCAGTTCAAGCAGCGAACCAGCGACATCAAGCCAATGGGCGCCGAGGACAAGATCGTCAGCCACGACCACCTCAACCCCAATGACTGGCAGGACCTGCCGGGCGGCGGGCAGCGTCTTTGCTACAACGAAATTCCGACAAAGGTGAATTGGACCTATCTCTGCTTCGACTTCGATCTGGAAACGATGAAGGCGACCGGCTTCCGCTGCAACGACCGCGTGTTCGACATAAGTGGGTTCGAGAGCATCAAGATCCCCGCCATGAAGAACCTCTGGTGCATGCTCAACATATGCCTGTTTGCCGAAACCGACACAAACAAGCGCGCCTTTCTTTATGTCGACTCCGTTTGTCTTTCGGGAGACTTCTGATGCTGCCGGAAAACATCACCGCCGTCGTCACTCGCAACGACACATGGACCGGCGTGGCGGCAAGCGAGCCTTACGAGGCGGGATGGGCCAAAGAAGCGGTCTTCTTCGTCCGCGCCCTGAAGCAGCCCGTCGGAATGCCCACAAAAGCCTTTGTCGATATGTCTCCCGACGGCATCCGCTGGGTGCCCGAAGGAACGGAGTTCACCCTGCCCTCTTCCCGCGACGGCATTTCGATCGCCCGGGTCAGCCACTTTGGCAATTGGCTGCGCGTGCGTGCGCAGTTCGATGACGGCGCCGAATGCACCGTTCTGGTCACCCTCCACCTGAAAGCTTGAACCGATGACACCCTATCCAACATTTGCCTCTGACGCCTTCGCCGGCAAAACCGTCCTCATCACCGGCGCCGCCAGCGGCATGGGCTTCGAAACGGCGCGGGCCTTTCTCAGCAAGGGTGCTGAAGTGGTTCTCGCCGACCGCGATGCTGAAGGTTTGGCACGGGCGAAAAGCGAGCTGTCAGGCAAGGTCCACACCGTCACCGTTGATATCGGTCAGGATGACAGCATCGACGCGATGTTCGCCTATTGCGATGCCAACCTGGCTCAGCTCGACCATGTGATCTGCTGCGCAGCAATCATCACCGCAAAGAAGATCCCCGATCAGGATTGGGCGCATTGGGAGCGCGTGATGTCGGTGAACNNACACCTTCTGGGAACCTTCTTCACCGTGAAAGGGGCCGTGACCCGGATGCTCGGCAATGCGGAAGGCGGCAACATTGTCTGCGTGGCTTCCGATGTTGCCTATCATGGCGGCGGCGGGCTGATTGCAGACACCGCCTATGCGGCTTCAAAGGCAGGCACGCTTTCCATCGTTAAATCCGTTGCGCGGGAGTTGGCAGGCAAGAATGTGCGCATCAACGCGCTCAACCCCGGCCCGACCGACTCGTCGATCCACAACCACATCGATCCCGCCATGAAAGAGCGCATCGCCGCCAACCTCCCCCGCCGCCGCATGGGCCGGCCCGATGACATGGCTGCTGCAATCCTCTTCCTGTGCTCACCCGAAGCCAGCTTCGTCTACGGTTCGGCCGTGGACGTCGATGGGGGATCGAGTTTCAGGTGATTTGCTAAAGCACTCACCAAGCGGAATGCAACTTTCCAGCAGCGTCTTACGAAAGCTGCCTCACCTGACCCGGTCACTCTGCGGTCGCCTTTCCGGAATGCGCATCATGCAAGGTTTGACTGCTTCAAAGAAAAGGCGAGCTGCACGGCGCGCGCGATGGCAGGCGTCGGTGCCGACATGTGGGTGTGGTTGGCTAGGTTTTCGAAGCTGGTCTGGAGGTTTGCACCATCTGGCTCAGCAAGCCTGGCGGCCATCTCTTCCGCATAGGCCAGCGTGCGTTCAGTTTTCTTGCTGATGAGGCGGGCTGCGGCATCCTCGTTCCCTTCCTGGAAGGGCGCCAGACGCTCCCCTTCATGCTCGCCGGCAGAGTGGTGAACGCTCGGACGGACTGGGACATCGAACGTCGCCGCCTTTTCCGTGCGCAGGATCGCGCAGTCATCCCAGTGGATGGTGGGACTGACGGCGATGATCTTCTGGAACAAGGCAGGGCGCGTAAACAGCGCATGGAGGGCAAACAGCCCGCCAAATGAATGGCCGAACAGGCTTTTGCGCGCGGGGTCGATTTTCGTGCGCTCGTCAATGAAAGGCAGGAGGCGCGTTTCCAGGAAGTCCAGGAACTCGTCGGCGCCGCCCGTCCGAACAGGGGGCCCATCCGGCGTATAAGGTGGGAAGCTGGTTCCGGGCGGCGGGCTCAGGTCCCACGACCGGCGCAGCGGATCATAGGCCTCTTCGGTTGGATAACCGACAGTCGCGATCACGCCCCAGCCTATATTGGTGCCCTTGGGATAATCGGCTTGCGACCGCAGGGCATCCACCGCTGTTCCGAAGCAGCTGTTTCCGTCCGTCATCAGCAACAGCGGCCAGCCCTCTCCCGGCATGGTCCGCGCCGGCAGATAGTCTGGCACTTCCATGCGCGGCACATAAAGCAGCAGGCGATAAACCGCTCCGCTCGCCGCTTCTATGTCATGCACACTCGCGCCCGCGAGCGAATAGGCGTTCGACATGGCCGTGCCCGACGCCTTCTAGAACTGGTAGCGCAGGCTGCCGATGATCTGGCGTCCTTCGCCCCGATACCCATAGGTGCCGGAATAGGTCGGCTCGCGGTCATCGAAGACATTCTTCACGTTGAGCTTGGCCTGCGTCCCCTTCATGCTCTCGCTCAACTTGCTGAAGTCGTAGGTGACCGATGCATCCACGAGCAGGCGCGCATCGTTCTTCAATGTGTTGGCATCGTCGCCGAAGCTTTTACCCTCAACGCGCAGGCCCACGCCCAATCCCAGACCCTCGGCTGGTCCGTTCACGAAGGTGTAGTCGCCCCAGACAGCGAACTGATGGGCGGGAATGCCCGACGGCGTGGACCCGACATTATCGCCTTCCGTGATCTCGAGATCGAGATAGGTGTAGGCCGCCGTCAGGTTGATGCCGTTGGGCAGGCTGGTTGCCGCTTCAAGTTCCAGGCCTCGGGAGCGGACCTCGCCACGCTGAACCTGGAACAACGGATTGGTCTCGTCGGGGGCAAGCACGTTGGACTGAACGATATTGAAGACCGCCGCACTCGCAGTGAGGTTCAGGTCCGTCGGCTGGTACTTGATGCCCGCTTCGACCTGCTCGCCTTCCGTCGGCTTGAAGCTTGTGCCGTCGGCATTGGCGCCGATGGTGGGCGAGAACGACGTCGAGTAGCTTACATAAGGTGCGATGCCGTTATCGAAGAGATAGCCCAGGCCGACGCGGCCGGAGAAGTTGGTGTCGTCCTGTTTGGTGTCGGAGCCGAGGTCGTTGTCGTGGTCCTTGTTGCTCACCCAGTCGTAGCGGCCGCCCAACGTCAGGATGAAGCTGTTCCATTCAAGCTGATCCTGGAGATAGGCGCCCGTCTGGTGCTGCTTGGTGGTCACGTTCCGATAATTGTAGTCAGGCCGCTCGAACGGTTGCGCGCCATAGTTCAGCGAAACAAGATCGAGATCCGGCGCAGGTCCATATCCGATCCTGTCATCGACATCGACGTGGTTGTAATCGAGGCCCATCAAGACCGTATGATCAACCGTGCCGGTCTGAAATTCGGCCTGTGCCTGGTTGTCGACGGCAAAGGAGTCGAGCTTGTCTTGAATGATCCAGGACGAGCGCTGCGCCGTCAGCCGATCGGGCGCGATCGCGTCGATTTGCGCATAAGGAACGTCTGCATAGATGTGGGCATAACGCAGGTTCTGGCGCACGCTCCACGTTTCGTTGAAGCGATGCTTGAACTCATAACCCACGCGGCCTTGGTCCTGAACGAAAGGACCCGATGCGGGATCTCCGGATTCGAGATTGGTGATCCGGCCGTCTTCGTTGAAGAAGGACGCGTTGCCGCCGACCTCGGCATGGGTATACTCGCCCAGCAGCGTCAGGCTGGTGTCACGATCATCCGAACGGAAGGTCACCGCCGGCGCGATAAAGATGCGGTCGTCCGGTACGCTGCGCAAGTCGGTATCGGCATCGCGGTAAAGGCCCGTCAGGCGATACAGAACATTGTCGTTGCCGGCCACCGGGCCGGACAGGTCGAACTGGCTCTGGTAGCGGCTGTTGTTCCCGATCTGCCCTTCGATCACCCGGTAGGTGTCTTCGGTCGGTCGCTTGGAGACCAGATTGACGATGCCACCCGGTGCACCGCCGCCATAAAGAACCGAACTCGGCCCTTTGAGGATGCTGATCGCGTCGAGCCCGTAAGGCTCCGTCTTGAAGAGCGAAAAGTTGCCCGGCAACTCGCGCAAACCATCGCGGTAAACAGCATCATAGGTCACGTTGAAGCCGCGGATGTAGAAGCTGTCGAAGCGATTGTCGAAGCCGAATGCCTGGTTCACGATGCCGGGCGTGTAATCGAGCGCCTCCTTCAGCGTCTGCACCTTGCGATCTTCGAGCTGCTTGCTCGTCACGACATTAATTGCCTGCGGAACCTTCACCAGCGGCGTGTCAGTTTTGGTTCCGACCTCGGCGCGAGTCGCGACATAGCCATCGGCGGTCACGCCGCCACCTGTTCCGGTTCCGTCGCCTCCATTGCCGCTCACCACCACCGTTTCCAGCGTGACTGCCTCCTGCGCGAGTGCAGGATAGAGCCCGCTAGCCAACGCGAGAGAGAAGAGCGAAATGCCTTTCAGCAAGCGGTCCGAATATGAAGTTGGATGGGTCGGCGACATGAAATACCTCTGGACCTGCAGATGCAGTCAGCCGGTTTTGCGTTAACAGGAGTGCGGCTTTCAAGTATCATTTGCAAAGATGCGCCGGGTGTTGCTAAGCCGCATCACGAAAACGTTAGAACAGGCTCCGCATTGGTTTTTTCCCGTCGACACTTTCTGGCAACATGTGCCTGGGCAGTCAGCTCCGGCTTTTCCTTGGGTGCCGGTGCCAGTTCGATAGCAGGTACACCCAGGATCGTGTCACTCGATTACGGGTTGGCGGAAACCCTGCTGATGCTCGATGCGGCGCCCATCGCGGTTGCTGACGCGCGTGGCTGGACGGATTGGGTGGCCGAGCCCGCGCTGCCGAGTTCGACGGTTGATTGTGGGGTCGCGCTGGATCCCAACCTGGAACTTCTGTCCGCCCTTAAACCGGATGTCATCCTGACAACCGACTATCTGGCGATGGTTGAAGATCGGCTGGCCGCGATTGCACCTGTTCGCCGCCTGTCGATCTTCTCCGAAGGCGGCACGCCCTATCCGAAAGCCGTGGAAGCAGCACTGGCTCTTGGGGAACTCATCGGCGACCGGGATCGAGCGCAGCGCTACGTCGCGGAGTCGGAAACCTATTTCGATGTCTGCCGCGAGCGGGCGCGGCCTTTCAGCGAGAAGCCGATCCTGCTTCTCTCCTTTCTCGATCCACGCCATGTCAGGGTCTATGGTGCGCCCGGCATGTATGACGACGTCTTGAAGCACATCGGTCTGCGCAATGCTTGGACGGAAGCAACGAACTACTGGGGCTTTTCCACGATCGGCATCGAGGGTCTGGCAAAGATCGGTCCGGCCTTCGCCGTTGCCGATCATCTGCCGCAAGACATCCAGGCTGTTCTGGACCAAAGCCCGCTCTGGAAGGACCTGCCTTCCGTATCGGGTCGCAAGATCCCCGTTCTGCCGACAGTCCTGATGTTCGGTGCCATTCCCTCCGCGCGCCGTTTTGCCGGACTTCTTCTCGATGCATTGGAAGGCGCGGCAGCTTGATTTCGTCGCCCTTGAACAAAGCGCACCGGCAACTGCCGCATGGCCCTGCCCTGCTGGCGCTCACGCTGGTCATTCCGATCCTGATCCTGGGGGTAATGCTTCTGTCTTTGAAGCTTCCCATGCTTTGGCAGCCTCCCGGCGCCGCGTATGACCCCGATCGGATGGTGTTTCTTTATTCCACGCTTCCGCGTCTGGTGATGGCGGTGTTGTGCGGTGGAGCCCTTGCGGCGTCGGGCGCCATTTTGCAGCAGGTCTTGCGCAACCCGCTGGCATCGCCAACCACGTTGGGGATCGATGCCGGGGCGCGACTGGCCCTTGCGCTCGCCACGCTCTTTTTTCCCGCCCTTTTTGGCTGGGGGCGCGATGTGGTGGCGCTTCTTGGCTCATCGCTGGCAGCCTGCCTCGTTTTCGCTCTTGCCCGAAGACAGGACTTCGCGCCGATCCCGCTTGTTCTATCGGGCCTGCTTGTCGGCCTTTATTGCGGCGCGCTCGCTTCGATCCTGGCTTTGATCGACAGCCGATGGCTCGCCAGCCTTTTCATCTGGGGCGGCGGTTCTCTAAGCCAGCAGAGCTGGCAGCCGACCGTGGATCTTTCCATCAGGCTGGCGCTGGCGGCTCCCTTCGCGGTGTTTCTCCTGCGGCCCCTGACACTGCTCGAGCTTGGGGATGATGCAGCGCGCGGGCTGGGCCTGCCCGTGTCACGCCTGCGCCTTGGCGCCGTAGCACTGGCCGTGGTTCTCTCGGCCTTCACCGTCAGCGCAGTGGGGGTGATCGGCTTTGTTGGCTTGGTTGCACCCATCCTGACGCGCTTGGCTGGCGCGCGGGACTTTACAGCCCGCCTTGTCTGGTCAACGGTAATCGGCGCCTTATTGCTGTTGTTGACCGATCTTCTGGTGCAATACAGCGCCGGCGCATCATCCGACCTGCTGCCGACCGGTGCGGTGACGGCGATCTTGGGATCACCGATCCTGCTATGGCTTTTGCCGCGTCTTCAGGCCTCCATGCGCCCATCCGGCGGGCACACATCCGGCGCTGAGGCGGCGCGTTTAAACAACAGCCGAAACGGGTTGGTCATGGCTGCGCTCGCGGTCGGGCTTCTTGGTCTCGTTCTGATGGTGCTGTTTTTCGGGCGCGCGCCCGATGGCTCCTGGCATTGGCTCGACCAGAGCGAACTATCGACCGCCCTGCCCTGGCGATGGCCGCGCAGCCTTGCGGTGGCTTCGGCCGGCGCGCTTCTTGCCACGGCAGGCTTCGTGCTCCAGCGCTTGANNGAGACCTTCGCCGTGGCGATCGGCCTTTTCGTGATCGGCGACATGTCGTCCGTTGAAGCCTTCCTGGCGGCCATGGCGGGCGCTGCTGCGACCTTGTTCTTGGTTCTTCTGCTGGGGCGGCGCGCGGCATTTGCACCAGAACGCATGCTGCTTGCCGGCATCGCCATTTCTGCGCTGCTTGATGCCGTGATCGGGATGCTTTCGGCAACAGGCGATCCGCGTTCCTTCCAGCTCCTGTCCTGGATGTCCGGTGTTGCCAGCGGCGTTCAGCCGGTCGGCGCGGCCTCCGCTGCTGTTGTCGCGGCACTTATGCTGGCGGTCACCCTTCTGGCTCGTCGGCCGATCGAACTGCTGGCGTTGGGAGCCCCAAGTGCTGGCGGGCTGGGCCTGACCGTGCGCTCAGTGCACCTGCTCCTGCTGGCCCTGGCCGCGATCGCCACGGCGGCGGCTACTCCGTTGGTGGGGCCGCTGACATTCGCAGGCTTGATCGCGCCGCATCTTGTTCGACTGACGGGTGTCCGGGGAGCCTTGCCGTCCCTGCTGGGCAGCGCCTGCGCCGGCGCCACGATCCTTCTTGCCGCGGATTGGCTTGCGCGTGTCGGCGCCTTTCCGTTCCAGCTTCCCACCGGTCTCGTCGCCTGCCTCGTCGGCGCGCCCGTCCTGCTTTGGCTCCTGCAAAGGCGTGCCTGATGACAAGAAACCTTTCTTCAGGCCCGCTTGGCCCCCAATCCGCCTTTTCGCTTGATCAGGTTCATTTTAAGGCTGGCGATCGCACCATCCTTCATCCACTCGACCTCACTTTGTATCCCGGCGAAGTTGTTGGCCTGATCGGACAGAACGGCTCGGGAAAGTCGACCCTGCTCAAGTTTCTGGCGCGCCAGAACGAGCCCAGCGGCGGCACCATCCACTTCGAAAACCGTTCACTGACGACATGGGGCGCGCGCGACTTCGCCAAGCGCGTCGCTTATCTTCCCCAGGATCCGCCGATCGGCACCGGCCTCACCGCGCGCGAACTCGTTCGCCTCGGCCGCTATCCCTGGCATGGTGCCTTGGGCCGCTTCACCGAAGACGACGCGGCCAAGGCCGAGAACGCGATGGAGATGACCGACACGCTGCAATTTGCCGAGCGCAGCATCGATACGCTGTCGGGGGGCGAGCGTCAGCGTGTCTGGCTTGCCATGCTCGTTGCGCAGGATGCCGGCTGTCTTCTTCTCGACGAACCAACCTCGGCGCTCGACATCGCGCACCAAATCGAAGTCCTCTCGCTCATCCGGCGCCTGGGCCATACCCGAAACCTTTGCGTCGTTGTCGTGCTGCACGACGTCAACATGGCTGCGCGCTTTTGCGACCGCATCGTGGCCCTGCGTAACGGAAGCCTCGTTGCGGACGAAACGCCCGCAAACTTTATGACACCATCAGCGCTTTCGTCGGTCTACGGCATCGACATGACCGTCTTGGCGCAACTCGGAGCCCCACGGGTCGGCGTCGCGGTGCCGACCTACAAGGAAGAGCGCTTACCGGCTAGTCGAGTGCCTTAGCTCAGCCACGCGACGACTAGCAGGTGCTCTCGTCAGCCCACCTGTCTCGTAATGCTCCATAAGGGGTTCCTCTCTACAACAACACTCGCACGGGCAACTCACAAGCCAGCTCCTGCGAGTCTGATGAAGGGTGTTCGTTCGTGGTCCGAATTCTTCTTGTACTCCCGGCGGAGGGGTGCCGGCGTTGGCAGAATGAGGTGGTGGCGCGGCTGCAGGAGGCTGGGCATGTCGTTTCCGTCCGACATTCGCCAGGTCGACCTACAGGCTCGCGGCTTCTGAGTGCCGTGCTTTCCGCTGAGACCCGCGTTTTCGGCGCTTCTCTAGCCAGCGAGTGCAAACCTCTCGCGCAAACCGGGAATGATGAGGTCGATCTGGTGATCGACCTCGCTCCTTCCGCGCCAAAGATAAGCAAGCCAACACTGACGCTTACATTTGCCGGCTGCAGCAGCTTCGAGGACGGGCTGACCCAGATGGTGGCGGGCAGCAATAGGTTGGACCTGGTAGCAAGCATCGATGGCATAGCGCTTGGGCGTGCGAGACCGATGATCCGAGATCGCTTGTGGCTCAGGCGGGCATCGGACGATCTGCTCTCCGGCGCCCTGTCGTTGATCCTGCAGACCGTCAGCCGGTTTGCAACCAACAGACTAGTTCCGTTGGAGGATATGCCCTCCTCCTCCAGTTGCCGAACATCTTTTGCACGGCACTATCCCTTGTTCTTGAGCAAGGCGGTGGTCGCTCGCTTGATCCGGAAGGTTCAGCGTCGAAATCGCCCCTTCTATTGGCAAGTGGCGTATCGCAGCATCGAGGGTGAGGGCGTAGCAGAAACCGGCGCGATCGACGGAGCACCGTTCACCGTCCTGCCCGACGACGGCACTCGGTTCTATGCCGACCCCTTCGTGTTCGAACATGAAGGCCGCATTTTCCTGTTCGTGGAAGAGTTTCCCTATGCCCTGAACCGAGGCCTTATCTCGGTCGCGGCGCTTCAGGGCGACGGAACCTTCGACACGCCTCGCAGGGTGCTGGAGGAGCCGCATCATCTCTCTTACCCTCAGGTCTTCCCGCATGACGGCGAGATCTACATGCTGCCTGAAAGCGCTGCCGCGCGGGAACTGGTGCTGTATCGCGCCGCGTCCTTTCCGGACACTTGGGTGCGTGACACGGTTCTTCTCGCGGATCGCGACATCAACGACGCCACGGTTCTTCAACACGGAGGACGCTTCTGGCTGTTCGCCACGGAGCGAGTGGGTGTCGGCAGCCCTTCGGACACGATGGTGGTCCTGTCTGCTGACAACCCGCGCGGGCCCTGGATCGACCATGCGCTCAATCCGGTTGCCATCGATCACTCGGCAGCGAGGCCGGGTGGCTCGTTTATTCGAACAGGCGAGCGCATCCTGCTGCCCGTTCAGAATGGATCACAAACCTATGGCGGAGGGCTGGGGCTGATGGAGTTGCAACAGCTCGACGATGGTCATGTTCGGTTCAGCGCGCCGGAACCCATTCGTCCTGGTCCTGCCTGGGACCGGAAAGGCATCCACACGCTCAATCGTGTTGGCCGGCTAGAAGTGATCGATAGTGCCGGCTGAACTTAAGCTACGTCAGCAAGCGTTCTCCGCCGAACATTCACCGCGTCCGACGCGCCATTGACCTGATAGGCCATCAGTAGAATGAACACGATCATCAATTCCGGCGCCTTGGACGACAGCGTGTTGTTCGACAAGGCTGCCAGAAGGAACGTGATCGTCCCGATCCAGGCTGGGCGCGGCGTATTGCGAAGCAGCTGATACAAGAAGCGGAAGAAGCTCAACGAGAAGATCACGGCAAGCGGAACGCCGAAAAGCAGGCCGAGCACGACCGGCGTGCTTTCGATATAAGGCAGATGGAGCTTCTCGTTGACGATCGCCAGCAGGTCGTCGGCGTTCATGCCGAACAGGATGTTCTGCCAAGTCACAAAGTCGAACACCTGATACACTGTCACGCGTGCCGAGAAGTTTTCGTCGAAGATCGTTTCGTTGAAGCGGTTTAGGAAGCCGCCAGCCGCAAACGCGATGATCAATGCCGCGCCCCCAATCACGGTTAGAAGCGTCACAATGAACTTTGCTTCCCGTTGCTGACGGCGGGTAAGTCCTCGCCAGGGAAGGATGGTCGTAAGCAACAGAATCTCGATGATGGCGAGCAGCAAAGCTGCGCGTGCACCGGAGGCGGCGGCGCCTGCAAACAACAAGAGGATGCAGGCAATCTTGACCCATAGCCGCCACGGGGTCAGCGCGACAAAAGCGATGGCCGTCGCGCAAAGCGTGCCCAGTGCAAGCGGATGCGCAGAAAGACCGATCGGCCGAAACTCCTGCTCGCGGAAGGGATAGGGCAGGAAGTGCTGCTGCACGACCGCCTCCACAATGCCCATGATCGCGCTGACGACGATCATGCCAAGCATGACGCTTCCCAGTGCCGTCCGCGTGTCGCGGTTCAGACTGAGCATGATCATGGCCGCGGCACAGGCGACCAAATAAGAGTCGATGACGAACCCGCTTGAACCTGCGCGGCCCGTAACGAAAAGATAAGGCACAAGCAGAAGGATCACCGCTGTAAAGCGCAGGATTGCCTTGAACAGCCTGACCTCGTCGCCTTTCAGCAGAACCGGCCTGCTGATGAGGACGGCTGTAAGCATGAAGAAGATGGCGTAAGTTCCGATATGGAGCTTTTCCGGGAACGAGCCTCCTTCGGTGGAGTATGAAACTGCTAGATTCAGCATTTGCGGTGAAACCACCGCACGCAGAATGAAGACAACGGCTGCACAAAGAAAAAGCAGCAGAGACACGGCGTTCCGCTGATACACGTCCGCGGCGCTCGATTTCTCGATCCCGCCTGTGACACTTGCAGCCATTTTCAACCAGAAGCGAGAGGGCTCGGTGGAAGCAACGACCTCGGCGTTCGTCCTTGCTCCCAAGTCAAAGATCGTGATGCCACAATAAAGCGGCGTGGATAATCGTATCTTAACAAACCCGCTTTACAGCTGAGCTCACAGCATCCGGCGATCCATCATGAGCCAAATTCTCGGGCGAAAGGCC
This sequence comes from Phyllobacteriaceae bacterium UBA1059, assembly GCA_002316345.1. Lineage (GTDB taxonomy): Bacteria > Pseudomonadota > Alphaproteobacteria > Rhizobiales > Rhizobiaceae > Tianweitania. The sequence goes on from DCDI01000021.1 coordinate 53,493, forward strand.
TCCCCTTTGTCTTCGGAGGACTTCAACATCGATGCGCTTGACCATAGAGCCCGCCGGCGCCCGGCCGGTGGTTCGCTTCTGCTGACTGCAAAAAGCCTGGCCGATCGGGACCTGGCGGATGACCGATCCACGCCGCAGGCAGCCAAGGTCGAGCAGACCGCGGCCGCCGCTGGCTCACTACGGTCTGAAGCGCCAACCACGACATCCCCGTCAGACCATCGCGCGGATCGCCCCTCGCCTGTCACAGTTGCGAAGGTGGGTGAGTTCCTCGAACTTGATTTCCGCCGCTTGTTCACCTGGCTGCGCGCCGGCTTTCTTTTGGCCTGCATCCTCGCTGTCATCGGTGCTCTCGCCGGTGGCGGTTACGGGCTTCTGGCAAAGAAGCGCTATACGGTTGCCACCGACATCCTGCTGAACCCGACCAATCTGCAGGTCGTGAATGACGACCTTTATGTCCAGTCCGGCCAGATCGACAATCAGCTCCTGAACATTCGCAGCAAGCAGCGCGTTCTGACCTCCAGAAACGTCCTGGCACGTGTCGTGGACGATCTGAACCTCGCCAGCGAACCAGAGTTCGGCGATGGCGCGTCCGATCCCAAGCTGACGGCCCTGAGGCGCTTGCAGGAAAGCATCAAGGTTCAGGCTGATGAAGGGTCGTTCGTAACGACGCTGCTGGTGACCGCCCAAACGCCTGACAAGGCGATCGAAATTTCACAGGCGATCGTCAAGACGTTCCAGGATGAGCTCGCCGAAGCTGAAAGCAATGGCGCAAGCCGGGCTGCAACCGCACTTGATAGCCGCCTCGGACAGTTGAGAGCGGACGTGCAGACGGCGGAAAAGAAGATCGAAGACTACCGCCGCGATCAGAATTTGTCGTCGAGCTACGGCCAGTTGGTAAGCTCGCAGACCATGACGCAGCTCAACACGCAAATCGTGCAGGCTCAGGCCAGGGCAAGTGCGGCACAAGCTGATTATGACGCGCTGGTCGCGGGCGGCGCAAACGGCACGAATGCCAGCCCTTCGGTTTCAGAAACGCTGGTCGCTTTGCGCAACGAAGCCAATCGGATCCGCCAGGAGCTTGAATCTCAGTCCGCGCAACTCGGACCCCGCCACCCGTCCATCCTGAAGTTGCGGGTCGCGCTTGATACCGTTACCGCCCAGGTAAGGACCGAATATCTGCACACCGTCGAAGTCGCCAAAGGCAGCCGCGACGCGACCAAAAACACCATGGATTCGCTGGTTGCGCGCATGAACGATCTGCAAGGCAACGTCTTTGCCGATCGTGAGTCTGAAGTCGCCCTCCGCGAACTTGAGCGGGACGCGACGTCCAAGACGGCGATCTATGAGAGCTTCCTGTCGCGCGCACGCCAGATCACTGAGCGCCAGCAGATCGATACGACCAATGTGCAGGTGATCTCCACCGCCGTTCCGCCGAATGGGCGGTCCTGGCCTCCGCGAACGATTGTGCTGGCAGCCGGAGGCGCAATCGCGGGCTTTGCTCTCGGGCTACTCCTTGCCCTCATCATGGGTATCCGTCGTGACCTGCGCGACGAGCCGGATGATTATCGCAGACCTGCCTACGGTGTCTAAGCGGATCGTTTTTCATACACCGAGCCTTCGCGGCGGCGGGGCCGAACGCGTCTTCGTTTTGATGGCAAACGAACTCGCTTCACGCGGACATGACGTGACCCTGCTGACATGGAATGCCGCCGGTCCAAACGCAGCGCTGCTGTCGAGCGCGGTGACACTGGTGGATTTCGCCCTGCCCGTCCAGGGTGAAGGCTTCAGCATCGTGAAGACGCTGAAAACCGTCAGGCGTAGCGCGCAGGCCCTGCGAAAGCTGCAACCCGACGCGGTGTTCAGCGCACCGGAATTCATGAACCTGGTTGCAGCGCTCGCACTTCTGATGGCGAGGAGCCGCGCACGCTTTTTCCCGACCTTTCACGCAGCCACGTCGCTCGTGACAGGCAGATTGGGTGCGCGACTGGCCGTCAAGCTTTCTGCGCTCGTTTCTGCGCGGGCGACCAAGGCCATCGTTGTTTCGACCGGCATTGGTCGAGAGCTGAAGGCCCGTGGGTTTCCACCGACCAAGATCACCGTGATCCACAATCCGGTGCCTGCTGGCACGGGTTCGCAAGCCGAAGTCTATCCCTGGCAGAATGATCTGGCGGCGATGGGAGACGGTGCGGTGATCGTGACGGCCGGGCGCTTGGTCGAGGTCAAGGATCACCGAACCCTGCTTCGCGCCTTTGCGCTTTTGCGCGAACAGCGGCCTGCGCGGCTGGCGATCTTCGGAGAAGGTCCGCTCGAGGGTGCCTTGCGGTTGACTGCGCGCGAACTTGGCATCGACAGCCAAGTGCTGTTTGCCGGCTATGTCAACAATCCCGCGGCTTGCTATGCAGTAGCCGATCTTTTTGCCCTTTCATCAATCAGTGAGGGCTTCGGCAATGTGCTCGTGGAGGCCATGAACGCGGGCGTTCCGATCGTTTCCACCAACGCACCTTATGGTCCGGCCGAGATCCTTCAGGATGGTCGCTGCGGAACGCTCATCCCGGTTGGTGATGCGGCGGCTATGGCCCGGGCTATGGGTGAGATGCTCAATCGGCCTACGCCGGTCGATATCCTGAAAAACAGAGCAGCCGACTTCGACGTTAAGCGTATCGGCGATCAGTATGAGGCCCTGCTTTGACGGCAACGCGAACGCTCCCATGCCCGCGGATACATATAACTGAGCGACCCATGTCTGGTGGACGATCCCTTGCGCAACGCTGCTGCTGATCGAGCCCTGAAGGTTCTTGTTGCGACACCGGCGGGGACGACCGGCCGCGGCGGAATTGACCGCATCATGGCTGCGCTCCGGTCTGAATTGGCGCGTCGTTCAACCGGAGTCATCGCGCAATTCCTGCCCACGCGCGGCAACGGATCGCTCGCGCTCTCGTGGCTTCATCTTACGCGCTTTTGCCTGCAGATGGCTGGGGCACGCGTTCGCGGCGACGTCGATCTGCTGCATATCAATCTTGCAAGCCGCGGCAGCACCTATCGCAAGATCGTTCTGGCAGCCTGTGCACGCATCCTGCGGATCCCATACGTCATCCACCTCCACGGTGCGGAATATCGCGAGTTCTGGGCAAACAGCTCCCAGACGGTAAGCCGCCGTATCCACGGGATGTTTGCGCATGCAAGCCGCATCATCGTGCTTGGCATGCCCTGGCGCGCTTTCGTGGCGCAGATGGTGCCCGAGGCAGCAGCGCGGATCGTTATCGTGCCCAATGCCGTGGCTGAGGCTGAAATGCCGGGGAATGCTGGCGGGGCAAGCGTCCACATCCTGTTCATGGGACGGATCGAAGAGCGCAAGGGCGTTCCTGAACTCGTTCGTGCCCTGACCAGCTTGCGCGATATGCCAGGCTGGCATGCGACCATTGCGGGCGACGGCGGTGTTGAGGCTTTGCGAGCCGAAGTCGCTGAGTTCGGCCTACAGGACCGGATTGCAGTTCCCGGATGGCTGGGCGCCCAGGATGCAGCGCGGCTTCTAGCGACTGGCGATATTCTCACCCTCCCCTCTCATGCTGAAAACCTGCCGATGTCGGTGATTGAAGCCATGGCGGCTGGTCTTGCCGTAGTGGCGACGCCGGTGGGAGCGGTGGAGGACATTATCGAAGATGGCGAAACGGGCTTGCTGGTTCCGCCGGGGAACGCTGACGCTTTGGCTGACGCCTTAGCGCTTTTGGTGCGCGATACGGCGTTGCGGCAGCGGCTTGCTGCTGCTGGGCAACGCTTCCAGCGCGCGCATCTGAGCATCTCGCCGTATGCCGACCGGATCGTTTCCGTTTGGCATGATGCCGTTGCAGAGCATCTCGGCAAGACTGCGCGGGAAGACCGGAGGGGACCGCTTTGAGCGCTGCCGCTTATTTAAAGAACTTTATTGCGGAAAACCTAGTTCGTCGGACGCCCGGCTTTTACCAGCGTTTCCAACATCTTGCGCAGCGTTCTGAAACAATGTCGCTCGATGAGCGAAGAGCTTTGCGCGATGCATTAACGCTCAGAACCCTCGCGAAAGCGCGGAAAGCGCGGCATGGAAAGACGTTGGAGTCGCCGGGTTCCTATAGCGACTGGCCGATCTTAGAGAAGGAAATGCTGCGGCAGGACCCTGATCTTTGCTCGGTTCGCACGCTGCTGCCGGCCCATGCAGCCTCGACCGGGGGCACGACCGGCATCCCGATCAAGCTTCGCCGCTCGCTTTCTTCGTTGGTTTTCGAACAAGCGATCCTGGATCATCTGGTGCACCGGTTCTCCGGTCTCGATCTGAAAACTGCTCGGGTCGCCGTTCTGCGGGGAGATGCTTTCAAGGATCCCAGCGATACGAAGCCGCCATTTTGGCAGGAAAAAAGCGGAAATTTTCGGCTTGTGGCGTCGAGTTTTCACCTGAATCGCTCCAATATTTCCGCTTTTATCGACGCTTTCGGGAAATTTCAGCCGGATTTGCTATGGGTTTATCCGTCTTCTCTGGAGGCGTTCGTTCGTCTGGGCGGCGACGGCTTGAAAGATCATCCGATCGAAAGCCTCAAGCTTGTTCTTTCATCGTCGGAAGTTCTGAGTCGAGACGTCTCTCGCGAAGCGACCGAAAAGCTCGGCGTGCCCGTTCTGGATTTCTATGGCCAGTCCGAACGGGTCTGCGCTTCCTACTCGGTCGCGAGCAATGAGCACTACTTCTTGCCGGCCTACGGCAGGGTCGAGTTGTTGCCGGTCGAGGATGGCGTCGATACCGGGCTCTACGAGATCATCGGCACATCCTACTGGAACGCAGCGCAGCCTCTGGTTCGGTTTCGGACGGGCGATCTGGCGCGGCTTCCGGATGGGATGAGCGCGGAGGAAATCGAGGCTGTTACGCTAGGCATTCTGCCCTTTCTTGGCGTTGAAGGACGACAGTCGGAATATGTTCTGTCTCCAGAAGGCAGCCGGTTGATCGGCATGAACCACATTCCGCGTGGCGTGCCGGATATTGCGCAGATGCAGATCCTCCAGACGGATGCGGCACGGGTGGAAATCCAGGTCGTTCCGCTGCCGAGCTTCGGCGAAGATAGCCGGAAGATCATCCTTGCCAATGCGCGCCAGAAGATCCCGTCCAGCATGGATATAGAGATCAAGACGGTCGATGTGGTGACGCGCACAAAGAGTGGGAAGACGCCGCTGGTCATGCGGCTGGTGGATTGATGCTTGCTTAGGCTGAAGTCTCTTCAGCGGGCTCGGCATCTACCTTCTCGGTTTTCTGCCGGAACTTGCGACGCACATTATCCGCGAGCAGCGCCAGCGAACCCTTGGCCGAGCCGGTGCCCATCAGGGACTGTAAGGCCACGGTATGCGTTGCCAGCCGGTCCTTGAACGCCTCGCCGCCGCACAGCAGATCGACCATCTTCAGGCCATGGTCGAACGACCACTGCACGTATTCGAAGATCAGCACCATTCCGGGTGACGCCCGCGCATAATCGGGATCATAGGTGGTGACCCAAGCCATCATCGTGTCGCGCTGCACGAAGTTGACCGAGATGGCCGCAACCAAGCCGTTCACCTCGATCACGAACAAACGCAGGATGCCGGCGCGCGCCAAAACATCGACCAGAGCGGGCAAGGCCTCGGCGCTTTCATCAAACAGCTCGGAAACGCTGCGGCCGGTTCGCTCCAGCCACTTGCGCTTCAACAAGGCCAGTTTTTGGAGCACAGGCCCAAGAGGCTCGTCATGCCCGAGCAATCGAAACTGAACGGTTCCCGCTTCTTCGAGGATGCGGATGCTGCGGCGATGATTGTGCCTGACCTTCTTGGGATGGCTGGCGAACCACGCCGCTCCGCTGTTCCAGTCGCCCGCCATGCGCGAGCTGATTTCTTCCCGGTGGTTGGGACGAAGCTTCGCCCCACCTTTCGTCTCGGGATCAAACAGGCGCCAGGCGGCTGCGTCCGGCAGCAGGCGATTGATGAAGACGAGATCATAGCCGCCGGCTTGCCGGATCTGCGTCCAGACCCTTGCCAGCGCCGCATCCGTACAGTCAGGCGCACGAAGAATGTCGCCATAGTCGGTATAGGCAGCAGCCGCCCATTCCAGAAACCGAAGTCCCTTGCGGCGGGTGATTGCCAGCGGTACGACCGCGACCAGCCTGTCGCCGCTCCACACCAGACCAACGCGCAGCGCAACCTGGTTCTGGCTTTTCAAGGTGTTCCACCAAGCCGAAATCCAGCCATGGCTTTGGAAGATCAGGGCATCGCTCGCCTGCCACAGCTGCGTCCACTGGTGTTCCAGCTCAGACAGACGCTCTGATGAACTGACGATCTCGAGGCGCTCCGCCTCAGTGGCTACCATAGGGGCAACATGCTTATTCATGTTGCCGACCGGTCGCGCGTCAGCGTGCTTGCTGCACGACGACGACGACGCACGCGGCGCGCCGCATGCCCCCACATCTTCTGCAGCGGCAGGATCCAGAGCCCGCGCAAGGTCTGATAGTCAGCAGCATCGCGATCCATCAGGCCGAATTTCAGGTCAAGGTTGGGTTCAGGCACGAACTGCGTGCCGAACAGGCGGTCCCAGAAGGAAAACAGCAAGCCGAAGTTCTTGTCGTAATGACGCGGATCGACGCTGTGATGGACCTGATGCCAGTGCGGGCACAGGATGATGTTGTTGAGCGGACCGAAGGAAATCTTAAGATGCGTGTGGCGCACGAAGTCCATCATCAGGATATTTCGCACGACATAGACATTGATGCCGAACACGGCGACCTCGACGGGGTTGAGCGCAATCACGCTCCATATGCCGAAGCAGATGCCGGGAATGACCCCGTCCCATATCCGGTTCATGAGATCGTCGAGAGGATGAACGCGATCCTTGGTGATGCCGACCATGACCTCGGCCGAGTGATGCACCTTGTGCAACTCCCAAAGGAACGGGAAGCGGTGCTGCGCGGCATGATAGAGGTAATAGGAGAGATCGTAGGCTAGCAGCATGGTCACGGTGAAGATCAGGATCGTGATGGGGCCTGCGGGGCCTGTCATCAGCGGCCCGTCCAGGCCGAAGATCCAGCTGATGCTCTGGTTGGTCGCGTAGCCCACGGCGGTTACGAAGGTCGCGCCAGCCGGGATCAACAAGAATGGCATGATCAGCTTCTTGGTGACGAAGAAGAGCGCGTCCGCCTTTGCCGAGCGGTGCAGAATGATCTCCGTGGGAAACGCGAAATCGAAAAAGTCCCGTACCGACTTCTTTTCGACCGTACGCCAGTAGGCCACCAGAGCGCAGATCAGCGCTGTGACAAGGATCAAGCCTGGCGTGACATAGTCGATATTGGCGAGCTTATGCGTAATCTTTGTGCTGAGTTCAGTGAACATGGGCATCCCGAGAGATTAACGTCTGATCCGAGCCAAGATCACGAGGCGTCGAGCGGCTATCCTGAAGGCTGTTGCTGAATATCGGTAGAATTACTTTCCGCTTCTAGCACAGAGCCTTCTCAAAACGGATAAACGTGCTGCTATAATTAACATCGAATGCGTCAAGCCTCGTTAACGCCGTCTGCAGGCGCGACGATCTCGATCAGCGACACGACGCCTGCATCATCGACCTTGCCGCGCCATGCGATCCTGGATGCGGGTCGGCGCTCGCCGAAGCGTTGCGAGACCCAGCCGCCCTCGCCCGGATGGTCCCCGCCTGCCCGACATTCAATCGTGCCATCCGGAAGATCAAGCGACACGATCGGTTCGCCAGCCCGGAAGATGGTCATACGATTTCCGGTTTGACGTATGGTCAGCCCGTCGGCAAGCTGAAAAACAATCTCCGCATTGCATGCCGTGCCAAGCAGGTGATCGCGCAGCTGGATGCCCTTGCCGCATCGCTCCACGGTTCTCTGGTGCACAGCGCCGAACCGGTTCTTGTAGCCGTCATGCTGCGCGCAAAGGCTCCAATCCGGTTCCGGCCGGGCATCCGTCAGGGTCGCCGCTGCCTTGTGCGACCAGTTGAACTTGCCCGACATGACGCTTTGGCTTNNGTGGGCGGGCGTCGAACGGAACCAGTCGCGCCACTTGCCGCCCGATCCATAAAGATAGGTTCCGGGATCAACCAGAACGGGCTCGCCGTCCACAACCAGGGTGATCGCCAGGGCATCGGCATGACCATGCGCGGCGATGGAAAGATAGCCGAGCGGTCCATGATCGAAGGTCAGTTCCACCAGACAGCCGTTGATGTCGCCGCGCCAGATCGACAGGCCGCCTTGTTCGAAGGTTTTCAACCCGGTCGGCTGCGGCGTGGCATGGCTCGGTCGTCCGAAGATGATCGCGCGGAAATGCTGTGGCGACGCCGTGAGGCCCGGTTGTTGAAGGAAGCCATGGATCGCTAACGCCACGGAGGACACGTAGTCATCCTCACCGCCCAACGTCAGAGCCCGACCCTCGTCGTCGTCACCATAGGATGCGCCGCGCGGCAGCCACGCGGCCGCATCGGCGAAGGCCGCAA
>DCDI01000216.1:0-19882 GCA_002316345.1 Phyllobacteriaceae bacterium UBA1059
GTTCGGTTCCGTGCGGCCGCCGGTGCCGATCGTCATCAGGGCATTCGGCTCGGCCGCACCCGCCGTCAGGATGCCGCGCGGTCGGTGATATTTGAACGAGCGGGCCACCAGCTGCTGGCCGTTCGCGAGTAGGGCCGAGGCGAGCGTATCGCCGGCATGACCGGCAAAACTGCGTCCGTCAAAGGTGAACGGCAGCGTGGTTGCCCGGTCGATCTGGCCACCGGTGGTTAGTCTGTAAGACGTCATGCCGACACCCGTTCGGCCGCATCGCGGCAGGCTTCCACCTCGTGACTGGCGGTGTCGCGCGTCACAACGAGCCAGCGTCGGCAGCCGGCAGCGTGGTGCCAGTATTCATCGTAACGACCGCGTGGGTTTTCTCGCAAAAAAACGTGGTCGAACCATTCGGCCTGCGAGGCGTCGGGTGTCGGACGAGGCAAGGCAGCGCCTTTGATCTCAAACTCTTCCTTCGGGCGAGAGCCGCAATGCGGACAGGAAATAAGACTGGCCATGATCTGCTCTAATGAAGATTGGGTTGGGCGCCGCGGCCGGTTTCATCGATCGCGTAACCACGCTCGAAGCGGTCGAGACGCATGGCGCGGGTCACCGAATGCGGTTCGCCGCGCGCCAGGAGATGCGCAAAGCAGAAGCCGGATGCGGGCGTCGCCTTGAAGCCGCCATAGCACCAGCCGGCATTGAGATAGAGATTGTCGATCGGCGTGCGGTCGATGATCGGCGACCCGTCCATCGACATATCCATGACGCCGCCCCATGAGCGCAGATAGCGGATCCGCGACAGCGCCGGGATCATGGCAAGGCCTGCTTCCGCGACATGCTCCACGATCGCCAGATTGCCGCGCTGGGCATAGGAATTGTAGCCGTCGATATCGCCGCCGAACACCAGACCGCCCTTGTCGGACTGCGACACATAGAAGTGGCCGGCGCCGAAAATGACGACATGGTCGATAAACGGCTTCAGGCCTTCCGACACGAAGGCCTGCAGCACGTGGCTTTCGATCGGCAATTTCAAACCGGCCATCTCCGCCACACGCGAGGAATTGCCGGCAGCGGCCAGGCCGAGCTTGTTGCAGCCGATAAAGCCCTTGCTGGTTTCCACACCGACCACCCGGCCGTTTTCACGCTGGATGCCGGTAACCTCGCAGTTCTGGATCACATCGACGCCGCGGGCATCGGCAGCGCGGGCATAGCCCCAGGCCACCGCATCATGGCGCACGGTGCCGCCGCGCCGCTGGATCAATCCGCCATGAATGGGAAAGCGGGCATTGTCAAAATCCATGAAGGGCAGCATGGTCTTGAGCTGGGCGCGGTCGAGCATTTCTGCGTCTACGCCATGCAGCCGCATGCCGTTGCCGCGGCGGGTATAGGCGGCTTGCTGAGCGTCAGAATGGTAGAGATTAAGAACGCCACGCTGCGAGACCATCGCATTGTAGTTCAAGTCCTGTTCCAGCCCTTCCCACAGTTTCAGCGACAGTTCGTAGAAGGGATTGTTGCCCGGCAAGAGGTAGTTCGAGCGGATGATCGTCGTGTTGCGACCGACATTTCCCGAACCGATATAGCCCTTCTCCAAGACGGCGACGTTGGTGATGCCGTGCTCCTTGGCGAGATAATGCGCGGTGGCCAGGCCATGACCGCCTCCGCCCACGATGATGATGTCGTAATGCGGCTTGGGCTCGGGAAACCGCCAGGCCGACGACCAGCCCCGATGTTTGTCCAAGGCGTTCCGGAACACTGAAAAGGCAGAGTATCGCATGGCTGAGACTGGAAGCGGGTCCTGTGAGGGTCGGGTCAGGCGTCGACAACAACCGCGTGGCCAGGCGTGACCTCGCGATATTGCCTGATGGGGGGCACATAATCCGGCGCGCGGATCGGGCTGCGGATTTCTTCGTTCACCACCACCCGCTGGGCATGGCGGCGGGTGGGATCGGGCACCGGCACGGCATCCAGCAGGCGGCGCGTATAAGGATGCTGCGGATTGCCGAAGATCGCGGCGCGCGGACCGATCTCGACGATCTCGCCGAGATACATAACGGCGACGCGGTGGCTGACACGCTCCACCACTGCCATATCATGAGAGATGAACAGGTAGGCCAGGCCCATCTGACTTTGCAGCTCGAGCATCAGATTGATGACCTGCGCCTTCACCGAAACGTCGAGCGCCGACACCGCTTCATCAGCAACGATCAGGCGCGGTTCGAGCGCCAGCGCCCGGGCAATGCAGATGCGCTGCCGCTGGCCGCCGGAAAACTCATGCGGGAAACGGCCGGCCATGTCCGGCTGCAGGCCGACTTGGCTCAAAAGCGCTCTCGCGCGATCCGGCGCCTCGGCGCGGTCTGCCAACGCGTTGACGATCAGCGGCTGGGCAATCGACGCGCCTACCGTCATGCGCGGGTTGAGGCTGGCAAACGGGTCCTGGAAGATCATCTGCATGTGGCGGCGCTGATTGCGCATCTCTTCCGGTGAAAGCTGCAGGATCTCCTTGCCCTCGAGGCGAACTGACCCTTTTAGCGGCTCTGTGAGGCGCAGCACGGAGCGGCCGGTGGTGGACTTGCCGCAACCGGATTCGCCCACCAGCGCCAGCGTTTCGCCGCCACGCAGCTGAAAGGACACGTTTTCCACGGCATGAACACGCGCCTGCACCTTGCCGAGCAGGCCGGACCGGACCTCGAAACGCGTTGTAAGGCCGGACACGTCGAGAAGCGGTTGATCGTCTGGCTTGACGGTGTCGGGCGTTTCCTGAGGCTCGTCGGCTACGCCGGTGGTGCGATCGACGATGGGGAAGCGGCGCGGCTGCGTGAACGCCGTCATCGAGCCGAGCTTGGGAACGGCAGCCAGCAGCGCGCGGGTGTAGGGATGGGCTGCGCTGCGGAAGATGGCGCTTGTTTCGTCATGCTCCACCACTTCGCCGTTCAACATGACGATAGTGCGGTCGGCGATCTCGGCAACGACGCCCATGTCATGCGTGATGAACAGGACGGACATGCCCTCTTCTTCCTGAAGCTGCTTGATGAGCTCCAAGATCTGCGCTTGGATCGTGACATCGAGCGCGGTCGTCGGCTCGTCGGCAATCAGCAGTTTTGGGCGGCAGGCGAGCGCAATCGCGATCATGACGCGCTGGCGCATGCCGCCGGAAAAGCGGTGTGGATACTCGTCGAAGCGCGACTTGGCGGCGGGAATGCGCACACGCTCCAGAAGCCGCAATGCTTCTGCGCGGGCTTCGGTGCGGGACACGCTGCCGTGTGAAAGGAGCGCTTCCGAAACCTGGTGGCCGATCGTGTGAACGGGGTTGAGGCTCGTCATCGGCTCCTGGAAGATGATGGCGATCTCGCTGCCGCGAACCTTGCGCATCTGCCGGTCCGGCAAAGCCAGGAGATCGCGGCCGTTGAGCTTCACGCTGCCTTCGACCCGGCTGGAGCCAATCGGCGTCAGGCCCATGATGGACAAGGCTGTGACGCTCTTGCCCGAACCGGATTCACCAACCAGAGCAACCGTCTGACGTTCGGCAACATCGAAGGAAATGTTGCGAACGACCTTCTGCCAGCCCGCATCGGTGCGAAACGACACGGACAGATCGTCAACCGACAAGATCGGCTGGTTCATCGCGCGTCCTTCGCTAGGCCGTGCCAGGCTCAGGAAGCCCGGTCGTTCCGCAGTGATCTCAGCGACCATGATCCACCAATTTCCGCTTGCAGGAAGACCGGCGCGCGACCTGGCGCGCCAGTCCTTCTTTTGATCAGGCCCAGGCCCATTCGTGGACGTTCCAGCAGGCATCCGTGACATACTGGTTGGCCTTGAAGCCGTTCAGCGCGCTGGTCGACATGTTGCCCTGAACCACGCTGAACTGCGGCGCGAACGGCACTTCGTCGAGCAGGATCTGCTGCACCTTGCCGTAGGTCTCCTTGCGCTGTTCGACGTCGGTCTGGGTGACGCCCTCGTCGAGCAGACGATCGACCTCGGGGTTCTTGTATTGCGTATAATTTGCGCCGTTGCCGATGGCCTTGGAATGGCAGCGCGAGGCATAATCCGGGTCCATGCCGACCGGCGGCTCCCAAGCCACCAACAGCGTGTCGAACTGCGACTTGGTGGTGTACTCGCCCCACACAACCGAACCCGGCATGTTCTTGATCTCCATCTCCACGCCGATCTGTTTCCAGTTCTGCTGGAACAGCTGTTGGCTGGCCTGGCGCGGTGGGGCGCCGGCGGTGGTGGACATCGTGAACTTCATCTTCACGCCATCCTTTTCGCGAATGCCGTCGGCTCCGCGCCGCCAGCCGGCTTCGTCGAGCATCTTCTCGGCCAGTTGGGGATTAGCGGTCTCTTCCTTCAGCGCGTTGTTGTAGGCCCAATGCGAGGTGTGGAGGTAAGACAGCGTGCGCGGTGTCGTGCCGAAGTTGATGTCGTCGATCGACTTCTGCATTTCGCAGGCGATGTAGAGCGCCTTTCGCACCTTCGGATCGGTGAACTGCGGCTTTTCCGTATTGAAATAGATGAACTGCACATATGGCTGCGGGGCCAGAACGAAGTTGCGGTTCGGCAGCGCCTTGGCTTCATCCCAGCGATCATAGGGAATGCCCATCAACCCGAACACGTCGATCTCGCCGGTGCGCATCTGGCCATAGGCAACGAGCTGGTCGGGCACGAATTTGTGGATGAACTGGCGGATCTTGGGCGCGCCGCGATGGTATCCGGCATTCGCCTCGTAGACCATGTGGCTGCCGGCGGTACGCGACTTCAAGGTATAGGCGCCGGTGCCGATCGGCTCGGTGTTGAAGCCCGACGTGTTGATGTCCGCTTCACCCGAAAGCAGGTGATGGGGCACGATATGCATGCTCTGCCAAGCCCAGTAGAACGGCACGTAAGGCCGCGTCAGGGTCATTTCGACGGTGTAATCATCGACAACCTTGAACGTGTCGATCAGTTCGAAACCGCTGCGCGAGCGCACGGCGACCTTGGGATTGACGATCGTCTGGTAGGTGAACTCGACGTCCTTGGCTGTGAAAGGCTGACCATCGCTCCACTTGACGTCGCGCTTGAGATTGACGCGCCAGGTCCGGCCGTCCTGCGAGATGCCGCCATTTTCGCGCGTCGGCAGCTCGGCCGCGAGATTGGGGATGAAGTTGCCCTGATCGTCCACGTCCCAAAGCGCATCGAACACCAGAGCTTCCACGATCGTGTCCGTGCCGCCATTGGCGTAAAGCAGCGGGTTGAACTGCACGGGCTCCTGATTGGTCGTGAAGATCACGCGCTCACGGTTGGATTGAGCGATGGCCGGGCGGAACAGGCCGGTGGCCGGCAGGATCAGGCTGGATGCGGCCGCGCTCTTGATCAGAGTTCGACGGTTCATGGTCAGTTTCGTCGTCATTGTCGTTCCCCTGTTCTTGTTGTTGTTTATGCGTTCAAAGATCCATCTTCAGCCTGGCGTCGAAGGCGTCACGCAGACCATCGCCCAGGAAATTGAAGCCCATCACGGTGAGCGTGATCAGGATGCCCGGCAGAATCGCCAGAAAGGGCACGGTGTCGAAATAGCCCTGCGCGTTGGTGAGCATGTTGCCCCAGCTGGCCATGGGCGGCTGAACGCCATAGCCGAGAAAGCTGATGTAAGATTCCATCAGCACGGCGGTCGCGACCTTGAGCGTCGCGGCGACCAGAACCGGTGCCAGGATGTTGGGCATCAACTCGACCAGCATGATGCGCCAGTTCGATGCGCCGTAACCGCGCGATGCCTGCACATAATCCATCTCCTTGATGGTGGAGACCTGGGCACGAACGATGCGCGACACTTCCATCCACGAGGTCAGGCCGATGATCAGCGAAATCGACAGGATGGTCGGCGGCACAAAGGCGGCGATCACCAGCAGCAGGAACACCTGCGGGAAGCACAGCAGCGTGTCGACCAAGCGCATCAGAAGGTTATCGACCACGCCGCCGTAATAACCAGCCGCCAGCCCGACCAGCGTTCCCGTCACCATCGTTGCCAGCATGGCGACGACGCCCACCATCAGCGAAACCTGGCCGCCGAACAGAAGGCGGCTCAGCGTGTCGCGGCCCAGATCGTCCGTTCCAAGCGGAAAATCCCAGGACGTGAAAGGCGGCAGGAACCGCTTCGACGTGTTGATGAGGAGCGGATCATGCGGCGCGAGGAACTGCGCGAACAAGGCGGAGAAGCAAAGCAGGATCACAACAACCGCGCCCAAAACACCCATCCGGTGTTTCAGGAACCGCTGCAGGATCAGGCTGGCATAAGTGCGATTTGGCGCGCGGGCGTCGACAGCGGCAACACTCATCTCACCCTCCCCTCAGGACAGTTTCACGCGCGGATCGATTAGCGCGATAGCGACGTCCGCAACCAGGTTTCCGATGATCACCAGGAGGGCCGTGAACATCACCAAGCCCATCAGGATCGAGTATTCCTTCATGCTGAGCGCATCCACGAAGAGCCTGCCCATGCCCGGCCAACTGAAGATGGTCTCGGCCACAAGGGCACCGGAAAACAGCGTCGGCAACTGCACGCCGAGAAGCGCAATCAGGGGGATCACCGCGTTCGGGAAAGCGTGGCGCCACAGCACGCGGCTGCCGCTCAAGCCCTTCGATCGGGCGGTGCGGACATAATCCTGCTGGATCACTTCGAGGAAACTGGAGCGTGCGTAGCGGCTCCAGCTCGCCACCAGAACCAGGGTCAGGACCAGCAGCGGCAGAATGAGATGCTGCAGAAGATTGAGGACATTGCCCTCTTCGCCGAAGTCGTACATGCCGCCGGATGGAAGCCAGCGAAGCTCGATCGCGAAGATGTAGATCGCCATCAGCCCGAACCAGAAGGTTGGGAAAGACAAAGCCAGCATGGCGCCGGTGGTGGCGAGATAATCAAAGATCGAATAACGGCGCACAGCGCCCAAAACGCCGAGCAGCGTTCCGATCAGAACGGCCAGCGCCGTCGACGTTCCCATCAGGAGAATCGTTGCGGGCAAACGCTCCAGGATCACGTCCAGCACCGGGCGGCCGCCGAACAGGGTGTAGCCCCAGGAGCCCTCGAGCATGGATTTGACCCAGCCGAAATACTGCACGTGAAGCGGCTGGTTGAGACCGAGCGAAACCCGCAACCGCTCGATATCGGCTGCCGTGATCGAACCGTTCAGCGTGTAAACCGACAAGGGGCCGCCGGGCGCCAGATGCATGATGCCGAAGCCGATGACCGACACGCCGAAGACAAGCGGGATCGAGTGCAAAATTCGGCGCACGACATAGCCGAGCAGATCACTGCGCACAGTTTAAGCCCTTCCATTTCGGCGCAAAAGATACGCCGTCTGCCTGCGGCCCGTTGATCGGACCTGCTTATTCTATGAAGTCGAGGCTAGCAGGCGCTCTTTCAGAAAGCCTGATGCGCATGTCTTCTGAACGGCTCGGCTAATCTGTCGAACAGCCAAGCAACATTCGATCACTGCTGCATCAAAGCCGACTTTTGCGGCGCCTTTGTTCCCTTATGGGAATTTGTAGATCAGGATCTTGAATAGTGTCAACACGAAAGGCACACTCTTCGACGTGACCAGCTTTTCAGCAGCTGGGCGTCGGTGACGGGAAGAATGCACGTCTTGATGCCGCTAGGGAAGAGCTGTTTTTCAAAGCAGCCCGCTGCTGCTGGGAACGAACCACAAAGCCCTGCCCAACACTTTCGCGAGCCGCTGATCATGACGAACCGCTTGTCTTTTCCCCTGCCGACGCAAGAAGACCTCGCCGAACTCACTGCATTCCGGCACGAGCTTCACCGCACACCGGAAATCTCCGGCGAAGAGTGCGAAACCGCCAAGCGGGTTTGCGACATGCTGGTTTCAACCAGCCCGGACAAGGTGTTGACGGATATGGGCGGCCACGGCGTGGCTGCGATCTATGACAGCGGCAAGCCTGGACCGACCGTCCTGTTCCGCTCCGAACTCGATGCCCTGCCGATCCAGGAACTAGGCCAGATCGACCATCGCTCGACAGTGCCGGGCAAGGCGCATCTTTGCGGCCATGACGGCCATTCCACGATTCTGCTGGGGTTCGGGCGGATCCTTTCACGCGCACGTCCAACCAGCGGCCGCGTCATCCTGATGTTCCAGCCGGCGGAAGAAGACGGCGCGGGCGCGGCAGCCGTGATCGCCGATCCCCGTTACAGCGAAATTAAACCCGACTGGGCTTTCTCGCTCCACAATGCGCCCGATGTTGCCTTCGGCTACGGCAAGCTCGGTGCCGGCGCCACAAATTGCGCGTCCAGCGGCATCAAGATCAAGCTGACGGGCAGCACCGCGCATGCGTCGAGGCCAAGTGACGGCCGTTCGCCCATGAAGGCCCTTGCAGAGCTGATGCCCGCGCTCGAAGCCTGCGGCAGCGGCAAGCCGCTCGGTCCGGGTTTTTCCATGGTGACGGTAACGCACGCATCCATGGGCGAACCGGTCTTCGGCATCGCACCCGGCGAAGCACGCATCTTTGCCACGCTGCGCACGGTAGCCGACGCGGAAATGAATGCGCTGACGGCAAAGGTGGAAGCGCTCGTGGCCGACGCCGCAGCACGCTATGGTCTGAAGCACGAACACGAATATGACGATGTGTTTCTCGCCTGCACCAATGACGCCAGCGCTACGGAAATCCTTTTGAACGGCATGGAACGCGCCGGCATCAGCCACGAGGAACAGACCGTGCCGTCCTACGGCTCCGAAGATTTTGGCCGCTTCGGCCTCAGCGGGGCGAAATCGGCAATGGTGTTTCTGGGTTCAGGGCCGGATTGGCCGCGCGTTCATACGCCGGAATACGATTTTCGCGACGAGCTAATCCCGATGGGCATCCGGCTGTTCTCGGAAACCCTGGCCGCCTGTCTGGAACAGGCTTGAAACGTCAGCAATCCAGCACCAGATCGCCGCGCGGAACGGCTTGGCATAGCAGAACCTGGCCATAAGCCAGCAAGGGCTCGTTACCGGCCGGATAATCGGTGATGCCGCTGACGATCTTCTGAACGCAGGACTGGCATTCGCCGCTGCGGCAGGAATATTGGATCTCGACATCTTCAGCCAGAGCGAGATCGAGGAGCGAGCCCTTGTGCGGATCCCAGGTCGCCGTTTTGCCGGACCGGGCGAACTGCACCTGACACGGCGTCACGGCTGACTGCTGACTCGCCAGCAACCCAGCCAGCCCGATCGCTTTGGCTTCAAAGGCCTCCATCCTGATATTGGCGGGATCAGCACCGAGTTCCACGAGACCGTCCCTCAATGCATCCATGAAGGCATCCGGCCCGCAAATATAAAAGTCGGCCTCGGTGACGGGCACAAGGGTGGCGAGCGTGGCTGCGTCCAAGCGGCCATGATGATGAAAGGCGTCGCCATCATCGGGCTGAGAATNNAGAATACACGGTGAAAAGCTTGAAGCTTTCGCCGGCCTGCTCCACCACACGCACGACCTCGTCGGCAAAAAGGTGATGCTTGCTGCTGCGCGCGGCATGAACGAACCAGACTTCGCGCCCATCCGGAGCCGCGGCCAGCGCCTGCGCCATCGGCAACAAGGGCGTGATGCCAACCCCGGCACCTACGAGCACGACCGGGCGCGCCGCCTGACTGTTCAGGATGAACTGACCGCCCGGCGCACCAAGCAGAACCTCGCTGCTGGGCTGGATCGTGTGATGCAGCAGATCCGACACGCCACCGGCGCCGATGCGACGCACGGACAGGCGCAGGGTTCGAGGCGTCGGCGTGGCGGACACCGAATAACAGCGCCGGCGCGGCGGTTGCACATCATCCCCGGGAAGCGCCAGCGTCACATATTGGCCGGGCGCGATCGGCCCGACCGGCGCTTGGTCTTCGGGCTCGAACAGGAAGGACACGACATCCGCATTTTCCTGCTTGCGCCCTACACAGCGGAACGCGCGCAGGCCGGTCCAGGCCGACGGCCGCGCATCGGTCCATATCCGCGAGCGGGAAAAGGCGGCCGAGCAGTGGAAGTAGATTTCTTCCGGCAACACGCTGATCTGCGGCGTCGTTTCGGCATCCCCTGCAACAGCGCGGTAAATGCCGTTCAGCCTGATGTTTTCGCAGCGGCCGGGTTCGGCCGCCAGCAATGCGCATTCACCGGAATGGGTCCAAGCGGCATCACCAGCTTCAGCGGGGCGGATTTCGAGAAGAAAAGCGTCCTGATTGGTTGCAGGATCGCGCCGCAGTGGTCTTCCGCCGGCAAGCTCGACCGTGATCGCACCGTTGTGGTCTTCGCGCGCCAGCACGATAAACGGCGCTTGATCGATAAAGGGCATGAAGCCTGGGCCGGCTGCGCGATACACCTTCTGCTGAACCAGGGTGCTCGGCGTGCCGTAATGCTCGCGGATGCCGGAACGCTCCAGCTCGGTTTCGCCGGCCGCGTCCCGCCGAACGAACACGCGCCCGCCGGCTGCCTGCCACTGCCCTTCCTGCCCATAAACGCCGCCAAGATCGAGCGGCGGCTTGCGCAAGGCGGGATCGATCCAGAAGCCGGCATCGCCGAACACGTCGCTGTGCACCCACTTCCAGCTTGTTGGCGTCAGCACCATGACGCTGAGCGGCGGGTTTTCATCCGCCGGGAATAAAGCGAGATCATCCGGGGCCTGCAAAATCTCGGCACGTGCCGCAACACGCAGATAGTCGTTGCAGCGCCGATTCAAAAACAGCAGCGCCACGTCCGGATTGGCGAGAACATTGCCGATCGTGTCCAGACGGCGGTTGCCGAGGTAATCCGGCAAAAGGATCGCGCCGTCTTCGCGCAGACTGACCACGTTGGGCTGACCGCCGCGCGGCGACACGTCCATCGCACCCGCCGCATTGCGCGACGCAATGAAGAGCAGTGTGGAATGGGCGATGAACTGGCGCGCACGGTCGTCCATGGTCACGATCCCACAAAGCGGATGGTTGGAATGACGAGGCAAAATTCCACCATCTAAATTCCGAGCGCAAGTGGATGAATTGCAGATTATCCTTGTTCGCCGCTCCAAGCTGCGGCAGCTAGGGATCGTCCGGCGATTTGGTGCCAGGCTCGATAATGCGGGGGATGGTGGCCTTGGTTCTTGAAGGCGGAAGGACATGCTTCATGACCGTGGCTGCGCAGCCCGTTCTGGTTGAACGCGCATGCTGGTAAAACAGGCCGCGAACGTTCTCGAACTGCTGGAATATTTCGCCCGCCACAAGCAGCCGGCGACCATGGCGGAAATTTCCGACAGTCTGGGATGGCCGCGCTCGAGCACCTTCAACCTCGTCGCGACTTTGGCCGAGAAAGGCTATCTCTACGAACCGCGCCAGCGCGGCGGCTATTATCCGAGCTCGCGCTGGATGAGCACGGTCAAGGAGATCGCCGCGGCCGATCCCCTCCCCGCATCACTCGTGGAGGCGATTGCAGCGATCCAGGCAAAGACCGGCGAAACCACCGCCGTGGGTCAGGCTGCCGGCGCTTACGTGATCTTCGTGCATGTGTGTGAATCGCAGCAGCCGATCCGCTATTTCGCGCAGGCCGGCACGCGGGTGCCCATTCACGCGAGCTCAGCCGGACGCGCAATCCTGGTACAATTCAGCCAACGCGAACGCGAGGCGATCTACCGGCGTATCACCTTCAAGGATTTTTCCACCAGCACGCCGATGAGCGCGGAAGCCGTGGAAGCGGAGCTGAAGGAAGCTGGCCAGCGTGGCTACCACTGCAGCAATTCTGAATACATCCCGGATCTTTCCGGCGTGGCGCTGCCCATCGAGCTGAACCAGCGCAAGCTGTCCGTCGTGGTGGCGGGACCGACCTCGCGTTGCCTGTCACGCCAGTCGGACATTGCGGAGCTCATGAAGCAGGAGCTTGTCGCCAATCAGTTGATCGGCTGACCAGCCAGTCATCGATACAGAAAAAGCCGCCCCCGGTTGGCCGGAGACGGCTTTCAGTATCACGCGACGGGAAAGGCTTTATGCCGCTACGGCGGTGTCCATCCAGGCCTTATGCTTGGTTTCGTCGGCCAACGCTTTCTGGAAGAAGGTGCGGGCTTCCGGGGTGGCGGACGCGTTTTGCGAGGCCTGGTCATAGGCCATCTTGGTCTCGATCTCGTTGGTCGACATCGCCTTCAGGATGGTCTTGTCGCCGATCATCGACGCCAGCGCGACCTTGCCGGTCGTCAAATACTCCTTGATGTCGCCTTCCTGAGGCGCTTCGACGCCGAGCGAACCGGCGAGACGCGTCAGTTCCGCGACATGGCTGTCGTGGTCAGACTTGAACTCGGCGATCTTGGCCTTAAACGTCGCGTCTTCCAGCTTCTCGATGGTGGAAACATAGGCCGCGATCGCATCGTGCTCGAGGATGAGCAGGTTCTGGATCAGCTTGTGAAAAGTGTCTTCCGTTCCGACGGTCGTAACCATTTCGATCTCCTTATGTATGCGTCCCAAAGCGTTAGGACGCAGAAGTGTTCCGGGAAATGCTGTTCACCGGCCCGCTGAAGGGTGAACAGCCGCGTCTACTCGCCGCTTCGAACCCGCGCTTTGGCGTCGTCCACCATCCGCTTGATCTCGCGCGCGCGAGCCGCTTCCACGGCAAAGGCCGCCTGCGGCACGGCGCCGGGATCTTCCTGCTGGTTGGAGGGCGCGAGGCGCTCTTCCAGAGCCTTGGTGAAGGCTTCGTCGGGATTGCGCAGCAAATGCGTCAGGATCAGCGTGAGCACCTCGCGCTGACCGTTCAGCGATCCCTCGAGTTCAAAAGATGTGAGCTCGGACATGCTTATTTCCGCGAGACATTGGTTGCACCCGCCTCGCGAAACGCCGCTTCGGCATCGTCCAGCGTGTCCAGGCTGATATCGACGGACACCAGGAGCGCTCCATTCAGGGCAGCATCCTCCGCGGAATCGGCCTGCGGCTCGCCTTCCGCCACATCGCCGCCCGAGGCTTTCGTGCCCGCGCTGTTTTCAGATGACTGCGGCTCGATGAAGATGTCGGAACGGTCCAGACCATATTCCTGAACCAAGTGCTCGACAGCGATTTCAGCTTCGCGACGGGTGGCAAAAGTGCCGGTGATGGTGGTGGTGCTGGTGTCGGACATGCTTGCCTCCGTTATCTCGCGGGAAGAAGGCGTAAAAGACCAGGATGGTTCCCACCATACCTGCCGGAACGCGGCGGCTGGGTTGGAACAACAGTGCAGCGCTTCAGTTGTCCTTGCACCCCACCCCGAACACGCAACAACCGATCTCATCCTGGAAAACGACATGTCCAACACGCGCTATCCCGAACTCAAGGCGCCGCATCCCAGCCAGCAGCAATCCATGCCCGGCGAGACCGACAAGATGGATCCCCGCCCGGACCATGGCGAAGAAAGCTACAAGGGGAGCGGCAAGCTGGAAGGCCGTGCGGCCATCATCACCGGCGGCGATTCCGGCATCGGTCGTGCCGTGGCGATCGCATTTGCGCGTGAAGGGGCGGATGTGCTGATCTCCTATCTCAGCGAAGACAAGGATGCGCAGGACACCGCGAAGCTGGTCGAGGAGGCCGGCCGCAAGGCGATCCTGATGCCGGGCGATATTGCGGAAGAAAGCCACTGCAAGGCCATCATCCAGCGCGCTGTGGACGAATTCGGGCGGCTCGATATCCTCGTCAACAATGCCGCGCATCAGGCGACGATCGACGATATCGCCGATCTGACCACGGAAGAATGGGACAAGACCTTCCGCACCAACATCTACAGCCAGTTCTTCCTGNNTCGAAAGCAGCGATCCCGCATCTGAAGGATGGCGCGTCGATCATCAACACGACCTCGATCCAGTCCGAGGACCCCTCGCCCGGCCTGCTCGCCTATGCGACCACGAAGGGCGCGATCTACAACTTTACCCAAGGCCTAGCGCAGATGGTGGCGGAAAAAGGCATCCGCGTGAACGGCGTTGCGCCGGGTCCGATCTGGACGCCGCTGATCCCCTCCACCATGCCGCCGGAAAAGGTGGAGAAGTTCGGGTCCAACACGCCGATGAAGCGCGCCGGCCATCCAGCCGAACTGGCCGCTGCCTATGTCTATCTCGCCTCCGACGACGCCAGCTATACAACGGGCGCCATCATTCCGGTGACCGGCGGTCGCCCGATGTAAAAACGACGGGTTCGGACCGGCGGCATGAACCGCCGGTCTGGGCATTCAGCGCTCCATGAAAGCGCGGGCCATGCTGTCGCGTACCGGCTTGGTCAGGTAATCGAAGAAGGTGCGCTCCGCCGTCTGGATCAGGATTTCGGCGGGCATGCCGGGTGTGGGGTGGAAGCCATGCACACGCGCGATCTCGTCGGGCGATAAGGTCACGCGGGCGAGATAGACTTCCTTGGCACCGTTCGGCGTGCTGGATAGTGAGTCCGCTGAAACGTAAACAACCTCGCCATTCAGCACCGGTGTGGTGCGCGCGCTGAGCGCTACCAGCCGCACCGTCGCGTGCTGGCCGACCTTTAAATTGTCGATCTGGTTGCGCGGCACCTGCGTTTCGATGATCAGCGGCACGTCAGACGGCAGGATTTCCAGGATCGCCTTGCCGCTCTCGATCACGCCGCCGGACGTATGGTAATAAAGCCGGATGATCGTGCCCGCCACCGGTGCATCGATGGTGGAGCGGCGCAGCACGCTGTCGGCCTCGCGGGACTGCTCGCGGATCGAGTCCAACTCGCTCTGGGCCTTCTGCAACTCGTCGAGCGCCGCCTGCACATAGGTGTTGCTGACCTGCTCGATCTGCTGCCGCGATTTCACGACCTGCGCGCCGGTCTCCGAGATCTCTGCCACAAGCCGGCCGATTTGCCCTTCCGAGTCAGCAATGGCGCGCTGGATCGACTTGATCTCGGTGGCGCGCATCAATCCTTGCTTCAACAGCACCTGCTTGCCCTCTNNCATCGTTGAGAAGAGCCAGCTGCTTTTCCATCGCCGAACGCTGCAGGTCATAACCCCGGCTGCGGAAATCCAGCGAGGCGATGTTCTGCTCCAGCAGACCGACATCGCTGTTGAGCTTAGATGTCCAGGCCTCGAAGTTCAGCCGCTGTGTTTCCACGATCTCACCGATCTCCGCATCGGCATCGTCGCCACGCACAAGGTCCGGCCAGGTGACCGAAGGCGCGCGGTGCACCTGCGCGCGCAGCCGCGCCACCAGCGCTTCCAGTCGGGCGCGGCGGAGATATAGCTGACGGCCATTGGCCTGCGCCGCCGTCTTGTCCAGCCGGATCAAGGGTTGGCCGGCGGTGACCTTGTCGCCCTCGTTGATCAGGATCTCCTCGATAATGCCGCCTTCGAGATGCTGCACGATCTTGTTCTGCTCGGTGGCGACGAAGCTGCCTTGGGAGATGACGGCAGCGGCCAGAGGTGCGGTAAAGCCCCAGGCGCTGAAGCCGCCAAGAATGACGGCCAGCAGCACCATGCCAAAGATCGTGTGTTTGCGGATCGAGCGCGGCACCTCCGCATACCATTCGCCGCCGTGAACTGTGGCCAGGTCGGTCATGCGTCCTTCCCCCTCGCGCTCAATCAATCTGAATGTTGGAGAAAGGCCCGCCTTCGAGGTTCATGCCGCGCGCAGCCAGCGCGGTGAGAACCTCCTGCCGGGGACCGAACAGAACCACCGTGCCGTTAACCAGCACGAGCACCTTGTTGACGCTTTGCAGCAATGCGGGGCGCTGCGTGATCGTCACCACTGTGATCTTGTTCTGCTTGGCATGATCCAGCGCACGCGCTAGCGCCTGTTCGCCGAAGCTGTCGAGATTGGAGTTCGGCTCGTCTAGGATCACCATCTTCGGCGAACCGAAGAACGCGCGGGCCAGTGCGATGCGCTGCTTCTGGCCGCCCGACAGCGGCGAACCGTCGGCCGCCACCACCGTCTCGTAGCCATGTGGGAGCGAAGCGATCAGCTCATGCACGTCGGCAAGCTTGGCAGCTTCATAGATGTCGGCGTCGCTGGCATCCTCGCGCATGCGACCGATATTGGCCTTGATCGTGCCGGGAAAGAGCTGAACGTCCTGCGGCAGATAACCGATATTCTCGCCGAACTGGCGCTGGTCCCAATTTCTGAGATCCATCAGATCGAGCCGCACGGCGCCGGAGGTCGGCAGGATGGAGCCGACCAGCATCTTGCCGAGCGTCGTCTTGCCGGCACCCGAATTGCCGATGATCGCAAGGGAGTCGCCCGGCATGAGCGAGAAGGTCACGCCGTTCAGCACCACGCGCTTGGTACCGTTGGGAACGAAAAGCAGGCGTTCGACATCGAGCCGCCCTTCCGGGTTCGGCAACTTCAACCGCTCGAAGTTCATCGACGAGGTCTTCAGAAGCGTGGCGATGCGCTGATAGCTGGCGCGCGATTGCACCACCTGATGCCAGCCCTCGATCGCGCCTTCGATCGGCCCCAGCGCACGGCCAGCGATGATCGAAGCCGCGATCACCATACCGCCGGTCAGCTCGCCCTCGATCGACAAGAACGCGCCCCAGCCCAGCATCGAGACTTGGGTCAGAAGCCGGATCGCCTTCGACAACGAAGCGAAGCCAATATTGCGATCCTGCGCTTCCACCTGGGCGCTGAGCGATGACGCCGTGTCCCTACCCCACAACCGCACCGTTTCCGGGATCATCGCCAAAGCGTTGATGATCTGTGAATTGCGCGACATGGCGTCGAGATGAAGGTTCGACCGCACGAGATGGCCGTTGGCTTCGGCAAAATGCGCATGCGTCGCGCGCTGGTTGAAGATCGCCACGATCAAAAGCAGGAAGGACGACAGGATCACGATCGAGCCGAGATGCGGATGCACCAGGAACACCGCCACCAGAAAGACAGGTGCGACTGGCGCATCGAGCAGCGAAAGCAGCGTGCCGGAGGTCAGAAACGAGCGCAGCTGCTGCAAATCGCCCAGCACCTGATATTCGCGCCCGTTGCTTTGCAGGGACGCGCGGGCCGCCGCACTCAGGATCGGGGCGCCAAGTTGGGCCGCGACTTCCACCGCCGTACGCATCAGGATGAAGCGGCGCAGTGCATCCAGCACCGACTGCATCAGCACCGCACCCACGATCACCGTGGTCAGCATGATCAGCGTGTCGATCGAGCGGCTGGACAAGACACGGTCGGAGATCTGGAACAGATAGATGGGAATAGCCAGAACCAGCACATTGGTGGCCAGCGTGAACACCATCACGATCGCCAGGTTGTGCTTCACCGCCTTGATGACGGCTTGCAGCGAATGGGAATAATCGACGGGGCCAAGCCGCTTGTGGAAAGACCCGCCGCCACCACCGCCGCCACCGCCCTTGCCGGTGTCTGAAGGCCCGCGTCCGCCCTGCGAAGGCTCCTTCTTCGGCGCTTCCACCGGACCGCGATCGGCTTCCAGCACCACCATGCCAGACGGCTTGGATTCGCTCTTCATCTCCGGTTCGGCAGGCGCTCGCGGTGCTTCGGGAAGAACCCGGCCTTCTGGCTTTGCGGTGTCTTTGGCTGAAGGCTGGGGAGTCTCAACCCGCGCGACCGGCGGGATGGCTTGAAAGGGGGCGGCAATAGGGATCTGCGCCGCCGGGCTTTGCGCCAGCGCCTTTGCGGCTTCAGGAACCACCACTGTGCGCTTCACGCCGGCGCGCTGCAGCATTTCCTGGTCGAACAGCTCGCCCAGCATCGTGTCGAGATTGGACAAGGTCTTGTCGATGGCTTCACTTGGGCCGCGCAGCATCTGCGTCAGCGGCTTGGATGCAGTGCTCGGTCTGGCATGCGTATCGTCCTGCGACGCCTCATCCGCCGGCTCCTCGCGGAACGGCTGGAAATCCCCCCGGTCGACCATGTGTGTTCTTACCTCTGACCTAACTCAGCATGCTATGCATGGGATCGACCGCGCCGTGATGGTCGGCGATCGTCGGTTTGGCGAAACTGTCATTCCAGTGATCGGACGGCGACGTGACGGCGTTGTCCTGCAGAAAGGCCACCGCCTCGTTCACCAGGTGGTCGGGATCAGCCAAGCCGAAGCTGGGTTTGCTGGACACAAGCTCGGCCTGCACCAGCATGGCGTCGGAATAGGTATGGCCGCCGGCATAGATCTTGCCGGAATAATCGACGTCGGTGATCCCGGCGAGATTGATGACCTGGTTGTTGCCCGTTGACACGGTCCAGTGGGCATTGGCGTCGGCCTTCACCTGATCCATCGCCAGAGCGATCTGATCACTGTCGCCGAGTATGTTGGTCTGCTTGATATAGTTCAGGTTGAGGAAATCGCCGGTGACGTAAAGCACGCGCAGACCCGCCATGCCCGCAAACATCGGGTCGTTCATGACACCGGCCGGCAGGCTCTCATTGCCGGCCGCAAAGTTTGCGGCGGCCTGCCCATAGGCATTCGGCAGGGCTTCAACGCCGGCGCCATGCATGTTGTGGATCGTGGCCTGGTTCCAAAGCAGGTTGCCCTGCGTCGACAACTGGAACTGGCTGTTGGTCTGGAAACCATCGACGCCGCCGACAAGATCGCTGTCGAGCAGAACGTTCATCTGGTGGATGATGTTGGCGTCGTAGATGCTTCCGCCAACGATGATCAGGTCGAAGAAGTGGCCGATCTGCTGAAGAAAAACATCGTTCAACTGCATGTTGTCACCGGTGGTGACGGTGGTCTTATATCCGCTCGACGACAACACCGCGATGTCGCTGTCGCTCATGAAAGCGAGCTGCTCGACCCAGGCCATGATGGTGAGGTCGCCATGCAGCGTCGTGATGGCCCATTGTGACGGGAATTGACCGGGTGCCAGCAGGTTCGCGGCGTGCTGCGGGCCGAGATCCGTTTGCTTGAACATGGCAATGTTGAAGGCTTGTGTCGGATCGCTGGCATCCAGCTGCCACCCATTCAGCCCATGCAACATCGAGCCGATCGCATCCTGATCGGCAAACACGTTGATCTGCACGATCGCGTCAAGCTGATGATAATCACCAACGGCGGCCATCACATGCGCGGCCGTCCACTGGTTGGCAATTTGCGCAGTATTCACCAGCGTGTTGCCGCCGGTCGACGCGTCGACGGACGAGTCCGCCAGAGCACCGCCATAGGCCGTGCTGCCGGTCGCACTCGCCGCGGTGGAGGGTGTATCCCCACCGAGGCGTATCGAGCTTGGAAGCGCACTGTCGTCTTCGGCGTCGTCCGGCTTGGTTTTGAGATAATCGTCCAGCTTCGGAAGATCGTCGGTCACCGCCACGCCGTTGACGAAGCTTTGGCCGAGCGGATCGCTCGTCACGAACAAGGAGAAGTCGTCGGCATCCACGCTTTGGTGATGCGCCGCGAAATCACGCAGCATGACGGTCACATTGTCGATGAAGTCGGCCAGCGCTGCCGTGTTGTCCGTCGTGCCGGTGGTATCCAGGCCCCAAAGCGGGGAAAGATCGTGCGCGGCATCCACGAGCTGCGCCAGCTGCGCATCGGGATCGCCAATCTGATGGAAAATCAAGCCGTGATGGCCGACGGAAGCATAATCGTCGTCGGACAGAACCGCTTCCTGATGGATCAGGGTTGCGATCGATCCTTGCGGGTCGAGCTGCCCATGGCCGCTACGCGATACATGCGCGGCATGGAGCGAGCGCGTTGCTTCAGCATCATGATCCGCAATGCGCGCCGACTTTGTCGGAAGCGGCCGATAGGACACCGTCGTGTCATGCACGACGCGAACCAGTTGAGACGGCTGCGGAAGGTACAAAACGCCGGGATCGAAATCCTCGAGATCGAGCGCGGCGTTTAAGGAAACCGGATGGCTGTCGGCATGCGACGGGTCGCGGTCGTGCTGCTGCTTTGCCGTAAATTCGTTGAAGGATTTACGCAGGCGCGCAGCCTCGGTGGTGACGTCGAACAGGCCCACGAAATGGGCGATGGCTTCGGTTGTCTTGTCGAGAAACACGGCTCAAGCCTCCGTCGGCACT
>DCDI01000216.1:19924-20095 GCA_002316345.1 Phyllobacteriaceae bacterium UBA1059
GCGCCCCCCGGTTCTTGTGCTGTGTTGGAAGTTAGCCGCCGCTGTGGGTGCCGTGGTCGGAATCTTCGCCAGCCGTCATGCTGGACAGGCTGCCGCCAACCACCGTCATGTCGACGGCGTTCTGCTGCAGATTCGCACCCTGTGCCAGATGCTGGCTGAAGGCGCTGCCGT
>DCDI01000160.1 GCA_002316345.1 Phyllobacteriaceae bacterium UBA1059
GCACCGACGCCGCGCTCGCCGGCGCTCGATCCGCAGCTTGAGCCATCCTTCGCCATCGCGCGCGGCAACGCCATTCATCGCCTGCTTCAGATCCTGCCGGACATGCAACCGGCTGAACGTCCCGCGGCGGCCGAGCGCTACCTGAACCGTATCGGTGCAGGATGGCAGCCACAGGAGCGCGATGCTGCACTGCGCTCCGTCTTCGCCGTTCTGGACGACGAGCGCTTCGGCTCCCTGTTTGCGCCGGGTTCGCGTGCGGAAGTCTCGGTCATGGGCACACTGGACCTTGGCGGCACGCCGCGTGCCATTGCCGGCACGATCGACCGGCTGGCCGTGACCGACGAGGGCGTGCTGATCCTCGACTACAAGACCAACCGCCCGCCGCCGGCCGATCTCGATGCCGTTCCCGACACCTATGTGCTCCAGCTTGCGCTTTACCGCGCTCTGTTGGCCGATCTTTATCCAGGACGCCGCATCGAAGCAGCACTGCTTTTCACCGAAGCGCCGCGTTTGATCGCGTTGCCATCCGAACGGCTGGACGCAGCATTGGCGGGATTGAACAGAGCATCAACGCAACACGCTTGACGCCGTTAACCTGAAGGCCCACATCACGCCAGGACGGCTCGCTGCATCCTCCCCAAAGCGGGCCCATCAACATCTGAAGGACTTTCGCAATGGCTACCGTCAAGGTCGACAAGAACAATTTCGATGCCGACGTGCTCCAGTCCAACGAGCCGGTCGTGGTCGACTTCTGGGCGGAATGGTGCGNNACATGAGCAGCGATAAAATCGTTCATCTGACCGACAAAAGCTTCGAAACCGACGTGCTGAAAGCCGAAGGTTTAACGCTGGTGGACTTCTGGGCGGAATGGTGCGGCCCGTGCAAGATGATTGCACCCGCGCTGGAAGAGATATCGCAGGAACTCGGCGGCAAGGTGAAGATCGCCAAGCTCAACATCGACGAGAATCCGGAACTGGCCGCCCAGTTCGGCGTCCGTTCGATCCCGACGCTGATGATGTTCAAGGCCGGCGAAGTGGCCGACATGAAGGTCGGCGCTGCGCCCAAGACGGCATTGTCGTCCTGGATCAACGGCAACGTCTGACAGTTCCAAGCAGTTTATGCGAAAAGCCCGGCAAACAAGCCGGGCTTTTTTCATGAGGAAACGACCATGAGCGGGTTGAGCAGGCGCCTGATTTCGTCGAACACGGCAGCAGCCGGCGTGATCATCATGCTGGTCGGCCTGTTCATGTTCTCTCTCAACGATGCCATGGGCAAATGGCTGGTGGCGAGCTTTTCCGTCGGCCAGATCCTGCTGGTGCGTTCGATCGGCGCCTTCATTGTTCTCGGGCCCCTGATGACGCGTCGCGGCGGCATGTCTGCGCTGCTTCATCCCGAGCGGCCGATGCTCCAGGTCCTGCGCGTTATTTTCGCTGCGGCCGACACCGGGTTCTTCTACGCCGCGGTCGCTTATCTGCCGCTGGCCGACGTCATGACCTTCTACATGGCCGGGCCAATCTATGTCGCCGCGCTGTCGCATTTTATGCTCGGCGAACGGGTTGGATGGCGGCGCTGGTGCGCGATCTTTGTGGGCTTCATTGGCGTGATTATCGTGCTCCGCCCTTCGAGCGCGTCGCTGACCTGGCCGTCACTCTTCGCCCTGATCGGCAGCCTGTCGCTCGCCTTGACCTTGATTCTTAGCCGGCTTCTTAGAAGTACGTCCGACAGCGTACTCGTCACCTGGCAGTTCATAGGCTCGTTGTTGATCGGCGCCGTTTTGTCGATTGGTACGTGGAAAATGCCCGATCTGCCGAACCTCTACGCGTTGCTGATGCTCGGCGTTGTTTCCTGCATTGCCCATATGATGATGACGCGCTCGCTCAAGCTCGCTTCAGCGTCCGTTCTCGCCCCGCTGCAATATACATTGCTGCTTTGGGCGATCGTCATGGGTTGGATCTTCTTCGGTGATGTGCCCGACAGTCAGATTTTGATCGGCTCGGCCGTCCGNNCATCGTGGCCGGCCTGTTTATCTTTCATCGCCAGAAGGTGGTGGGTGTTTCGCCTGAGTCCGAAACGGCAACCGTTCGTAGAGCCTAGCAGCCTGAAGAGGGTTCAGGCTGGCGGCGTACCGTTGTCCGCCAGCACTTGTCCGGCAAGGTAAAGCGATCCGCCGATCAGGATGCGCGGCGCCACTTCCGTGTCGTCCCAGGTTTCGCGCAACAGGCTGAGCGCGTTGCCCACCGATGCGATCGGCTCGGCGGACAGGCCGGCTTCTTCTGCGCGCACTGCCAACTCGTCATTCGGCACACCGGCCTCGCTCGATGCGACGGGCACGGTAAAGACGTGGCGCACCATACCCTTGAACGCTCGGAAATAGTTGGTCTGATCCTTGGTGTTGATCATGCCGGCAATCAGAAACAGCGGCCGCGGGTTGCGGTCTTCCTGATCGGCGAGCGCTTCGGCGATCACCGCGCCGGCGCCGGGATTATGCCCGCCGTCGAGCCAAATCTCGGCCCCGTTCGGCGCGAGCTCCACCAGCCTGCCCGATGTCAGCTTCTGCATGCGACCGGGCCACGAAACAGCCTCCAGCGCACGGTCCGCAATATCAGGCGTGACGTTGAAGCCAGCCGCGCGCACGGCGGCGATGGCTGCGGCGGCATTGGCGAACTGGTGACGGCCCGGCAGTTTCGGTCGCGTCAGGTCCATCAGGCCGGTGTCGTCCTGGTAGATCATCCGGCCGTTNNTCGAAGGCGAAGAAGTCCTGACCATAGATGACGGCCGGTGCGCCAAGTCGTTCGGCGGTCGATTCCAGCACCTCACGCGCGGCTTCGCTTTCCTGCGCGCCGATCACCACCGGTGCGCCCCGCTTGATGATGCCGGCCTTTTCCGCCGCGATCAGCTCGGCCCGGTCACCGAGATAGGCTTCATGGTCGAGCGACACCGGCATGATCACGCTGGTCGCAGGGCGCTTGATCACGTTGGTGGCGTCGAACCGCCCGCCCAATCCCACTTCGACGATTGCGACGTCGGCGGGATGCTCGGAAAACAGCACGAACATCACCGCCGTCAGGATCTCGAAGACGGTGATCGTTTCGCCATTGTTGGCGTCCGCAACGCGGTTGATCGCGTCGGTCAGCACATCGTCATCGACCAGCCTGCCGCAACCGGGCGCGCCCAGGCGGTAGCGCTCATGCCAGTTCACGAGATGCGGCGAGGTGTGGACGTGGACGATCCGCCCATCCGCTTCCAGAAGCGCGCGCGAAAAGGCCGCGCAGGAGCCCTTGCCATTAGTGCCGGCGATATGGATCACCGGCGGCATATGATCCTGTGGATTGCCGAGCCGCTCAAGAAGGCGCGTGATGCGCTCCAAGGAAAGGTCGAATCCTTTGGGATGAAGCGTCATCAGCTGCTCGATCGCGCGGGCAGCTTGGCTTTCCTGTGTGGCGGCGCTCATGCGGAAGCCGGTTTGAGCGTCAAGCGTGCGCCGGAACGGGCGCTTCGTCGCTTGCCGCCGGCGGCAAAGCTTCAGGGCCGATCAGCGTACCGGGGGGCTGCTTCATGAGAAGCCGAAGCAGGCGGGCGAGCGTCGCCTTCAGTTCGAGGCGCGATACCACCATGTCCACCATGCCGTGTTCCATCAGGTATTCGGCGCGCTGGAAGCCTTCCGGCAGCTTTTCGCGGATGGTTTGCTCGATCACGCGCGGCCCAGCAAAGCCGATCAGCGCGCCGGGTTCGGCAATATGGATGTCGCCCAGCATGGCATAGGAAGCGGTCACGCCGCCCGTTGTCGGGTTGGTCAGGACGACGATGTAAGGCAGACCTGCTTCCTTCAGCCGGTCGACCGCCACCGTGGTGCGCGCCAGCTGCATCAGCGACAGGATGCCTTCCTGCATGCGTGCGCCGCCGGACGCGGCAAACAGAACCAGGGGCAGCTTCTTCTCGACCGCGTTCTCGAAGCCGCGAATGATCGCGTCGCCCGCCGCCATGCCCAGCGACCCGCCCATGAAGGAGAAATCCTGAACGGTGACGGCGATCGGCAGGCCGTCGATCTCACCGGTGGCGTTGATGATCGTGTCTTCCATGCCGGTTTTGGCACGGTTTTCCTTGAGGCGGTCGATGTAGCGCTTCTCGTCGCGGAAACGCAGCGGATCCACGGCGACCTTCGGGTTTTCCAATGTGTCGTAGCGCCCTTCATCGAACAAAAAGCGCAGCCGCTCCTTGCCCTTGATCTTCATGTGGTGGCCGGAAGAGGGCACCACGAACTGATTTTCTTCCAGGTCCTTGTGGAAGATCATCTCGCCGGAATCCGGATCCTTGATCCAGAGGTTTTCCGGCATGTCGCGCCGGCCGAGCATGGAGTTGATCTTCGGACGAACGTAGTTGGTGATCCAGTTCATGGCTGGCTCTCCGTTTTATGAGCAAACAAAATGGGGCGATCAGCCGGCATGGGCAAGGCGCGCCTGCCGCACCCCTTGTGCGAGGCCGCTGATCAGGGTGGCAACGGCATCCGCGGGATCGGCCGTCATCTGGCCGTCGGGTCCAAGCACATTGGCGACCGCATTGACGATCGCCGTGCCGACCACGACGCCATCGGCCGAAGCGCCGATCACCCGCGCCTGTTCGGCCGTCTTGACGCCGAAGCCGACGCAAACCGGCAAATCCGTATGGCTCTTGATGCGCTTTACCGCTTCCGTCACATCGCCGGTGTTAGCCAGCGCCGAGCCGGTGATGCCGTTCATCGAGACGTAATATACGAAGCCGGACGTGTTCTCGAGCACCTTTGGCAGGCGCTTCTCGTCGGTGGTGGGTGTCGCCAGGCGGATGAAGTTGATGCCCGCGCGAAGGGCTGGAACGCAAAGCTCCTCGTCCATTTCCGGCGGCAGATCGACCACGATCAACCCATCGACGCCGGCTTCTCCGGCTTCTGCAAGAAAGCGCTCGACGCCGTAGATATAGATCGGGTTGTAATAGCCCATCATCACGATGGGTGTTTCATTGTCGTCCACCCGGAAGTCGCGCACCATCTGCAAGGTCTTGGCGAGCGTCTGGCCGCCCTTCAACGAGCGCAAACCGGCCGCCTGGATCGCGGGACCATCGGCCATCGGATCGGAAAACGGCATGCCGAGCTCGATCACATCCGTGCCGGCGTTCGGCATCGCCTTCATGATCTTGAGCGATGTCGCGTAATCCGGATCACCACCCATGAAATAGGTCACAAGCGCGGGACGGCCTTCGTCCTTCAACTTGGCGAAGCGGGCGTCGATGCGGGTCGTCATACAGTCTCTCCGGAAAATCGTCTCGCGATATAGTCCGAAACGGGTTTGTGCGACATCGCTGTTTCCGTCCAAGCGCGTCGCTCGAAATCGATAAGCGCCAATTCCCAGACGCAGGCAAACAGATGAGGCGAGGCATCTTCGAATTCCGCATCGGGAGCCAGGTCGGCGCGCCAAAGTTTTCGGGCACAGATGCCGCCTCCAAGCCACCAATGAAGCAGCAGCCAGCGTCCTTCTTCACCCTCATGCAGGATCGCGAAGCCCGCACCCACTTGCGGCGTTCGCATTATCTCCGGTTCGGCGTCTAGAATACGGGCTTTCGCCTTGTTCAGAACCCCATCGTCGATCGCTTTGCCATCGGCGCAGATCGCGTTGACCTTTATGGACATCGAGCCGACCCACATCACCTCCTGAAACCAAGCTTGGCGAGGGCGGTACACGTCCAGTGTCAGCGTGCCGTCATCGACATGATGCAAAGACTTGTCGATGCCGGTGATCACGTTTCGTCGGCTCCTTCAGCCTCAAGTCTAGTTGGGTTAGCGCGACCATCGAAGACACGCAATATTCTACGCGGTTATCCGTTCAGGAGTATCTAGGAGAGGCCGGCGCTTGCTTCTGCCGCATGCTCGCTTGAGAGCTGGCGCTGATGCTTCCGGCTTTCGAGATACCAGGTGAGCGCCTGCTTGGCGATGTGTGCAGGGGACACATCCTGCCGCTGCGCTTCTTCTTCGAGGCGACGACTGGTCTCGGCTTTAATGTGCAATGAAAGCGGAACTTCACCCATTTCGCACTCCTTCAACACAGGCTTGGCAGGCTAGCACAGGCCACAGAACTGCGCCAATGTAAGCCTCAGATCTCCAGGCCCATCATGCCGGCTACCGTATGCACGTCCTTGTCGCCGCGGCCCGACAGGTTGACGATGATGATCTGGTCCTTGCCCATGGTCGGCGCGAGCTTCACGGCCTGGGCGATGGCGTGAGCCGATTCCAGCGCCGGGATGATGCCTTCGACGCGAGTGGTGAGCTGGAAGGCTTCCAGCGCCTCGTCGTCGAGGATCGGCACATATTCGACGCGCTTGGTGTCGCGCAGGAAGCTGTGCTCGGGGCCGACACCGGGATAATCGAGGCCGGCCGAGATCGAATGGCCTTCGATGATCTGGCCGTCCTTGTCCTGCAGCAGATAGGTGCGGTTGCCGTGCAGAACGCCTGGTTGGCCGGCGCTCATGGAGGCGCAGTGCTCAACGCCGTCGAGACCGCGTCCGCCGGCTTCCACGCCGATGATGCGCACGTCGCGATCATCGAGGAAGGGGTGGAAAAGGCCGATCGCATTGGAACCGCCCCCGACGGCAGCGATGATCGCATCGGGCAAACGGCCTTCCTGTTCCTGGATCTGTTCGCGAGCTTCCGTGCCGATCACGGCCTGGAAGTCGCGCACCATCTCTGGATAGGGATGCGGACCGGCGGCGGTGCCGATCAGGTAATAGGTGTCATGAACATTCGTGACCCAATCGCGCAGGGCCTCGTTCATCGCGTCCTTCAGCGTGCCGTGGCCGGCCGACACCGGATTGACCTGCGCACCGAGCAGCTTCATGCGGAACACGTTCGGCTTCTGCCGCTCCACATCGGTGGCGCCCATGTAAACGACACAAGGCAGATTGAAGCGCGCCGAGACGGTGGCCGAAGCCACGCCGTGCTGGCCGGCACCCGTTTCGGCGATGATGCGCGTCTTGCCCATGCGCTTGGCGAGCAGGATCTGGCCGAGGCAGTTGTTGATCTTATGCGAACCGGTGTGGTTCAGGTCTTCGCGCTTCAGATAGATCTTGGCACCGCCGAGGTGCCGCGTCAGACCTTCGGCGAAATACAGCTTCGAGGGCCTGCCGGCATAGAAGGTCGAGAGCGACTTCAGTTCGGCCTGGAATGCTGGATCGGTTTTAGCCTCGTCCCAATGCTGTTGCAAATCGAGGATCAGCGGCATCAGCGTTTCGGCGACGAAGCGGCCGCCGAAAATGCCGAACATGCCCTGTTCGTCTGGTCCGGTGCGGAAGGAATTCGGCTCGATCGGCTTGTTCATGCCGTCCTCCTAGATGCGTGGGTCAATATCACTGGGCGGTCAGGCCGCGCGCTGACGGGCGCTGCGGATGGCTGCAAAGAAAGCGTCGATCAGCGCGACATCCTTGATGCCCGGCGCGCTCTCCACACCCGACGAGATGTCTAGTCCCGACGGGTGAACGCGCGCCAAGGCGTCGCCGACATTCAACGCGTTGAGCCCTCCGGAAAGCATGTAAGGCAGCGAACCGTCAAGGCCATGGAGCAGAGACCAATCGAACGTGATGCCATTGCCGCCCGGAAGCTCCGCGCCCTTGGGCGGCTTGGCATCGAACAGAAGGCGATCAGCAATGCCGGCAAAGCTCTGTGCGCGGGTGAGATCGTCAGCCGTCGAGATCGACAGCGCCTTCATGACCGGGAAACCATAGCGCGCTTTCACTGCTGACACGCGCTCCGGTGTTTCGCTGCCATGCAGCTGCAACATATCCGGCTCGACGGCTGATACGATGCCGTCCAGCGCGTCATCATCCGCGTTGACCGTGACAACAACAGCCTGCGCCCGTCCGCGCGCCGCCTGCCGCAACGCACCAGCCGTCTCGGCAGACACATTGCGCGGGCTCTTCGGGAAGAAGATGAAGCCGATATGGCTCGCTCCGCCGTCCAGCGCGGCATTGACGGTTTCGGGCGTGGAAAGACCGCAGATCTTGATGTCCATGGAAAGGGAAATAGCGGCGAGACCCCGTCTATTCAAATGCAATCGCCTGCAAAGCGCCGCCATTCTTCTTCAGCCAGGCCTTGCAGCGCTCGGTGTCCGGGCAAAGCTCTTTGCACAGCGTCCAGAAATGCGGCCCGTGGTTCATTTCCTTGAGATGCGCGACCTCATGCGCCACGAGGTAGTCGATCACGGCGGGCGGCGCCATCATGATGCGCCAGGAAAATGACAGGCCGCCTTGCGCCGTGCAGGAGCCCCAGCGGCTCGTCGTATCCTTGAAGCGGATCGACTTCGCCTTGCGACCCACGGTTGCCGTATGCTTGGCCACAAGCGTCTCGATATCGCGCTTGGCCTCGCGCTTCAGGAAGTCGCTGATCCGACGCGGCAGATGCTGCTCATCGCCGTGTACATGCAGAACCGGGCTNNCCGGGCTTACATCGACTTCACCGATCGAAACAGAGCCGCGCTTGCCGGCCTCGTGCAGGATGAGATGCGGCACGCCGCGGATGGGAATGCGGACGCCAGCCCTGACCGCCGGCCTGTCGGGATACTTTGCCAGCCGCGTTTCCAGCCAGTCGGTGTGGCGTTCGATGAAGCGGTCGACGTCACGCGGGGAGATGCCGGGCGGCGTGGTGACCCGAAGCCCGCGTCCGCCGACATCGATGCGCAGCGTCAGCCTCGTCGAGCGCTGGTTCTGCACGATCTTGAGCGGCAGAGTGCGTCCCGCCACCGTCAGCGCACAGTCGACCGGCGGCGCGACGGCCGGTTTGCGTGGACGGGAGAAAGCGGAAAGAAGACCCATGCGGATGAGCTAACGCGATTCGCGGCATGCCAAGAAGGTGCCGCCTACAAAAAAACGGCGCCTAGAAAGGCGCCGTTCCATGGTTTGATTGATCGGGGCGGGATCAGACGCCCGGATCGCGGATCTCCGTCGAACCTTCGCTCGAAGCCGGACGGCTCTTGCGGCTGTTCATGAAACGGTCGAACTCGTCCTGGTCCTTGGCGCGGCGCAACTCGCGGACATAAGCGTCGAACTCGTCGCGTGCTTCGTCCAGCTTGCGACGCTCTTCTTCGAGGCGCGTCAGCTCAGCCGAACGCCAATCGTCGAAAGCCACGTTGCCGGTGGAGTTGAAGCCGCCGCCGAAATGACGCGACCGCTTGGCCGAGCAATTCTTGAACCAGCCTTCGCCATTCATCGTGCGCTTGAAACCGTCAAGCCGGTCGCCCCACAGGATGTAGGCCAGCATGGCCAGGCCGAGAGGCCAAAAGACCACGAAGCCGACTACCATGAG
Source organism: Phyllobacteriaceae bacterium UBA1059 (assembly GCA_002316345.1). Lineage (GTDB taxonomy): Bacteria > Pseudomonadota > Alphaproteobacteria > Rhizobiales > Rhizobiaceae > Tianweitania. The sequence continues at coordinate 9,320 of DCDI01000160.1, forward strand.
CGCAATGGTCGCCGGCGTCCAGGCCGGTCGGATCAGTGCAGTCGTGTGCATGTGCTTGCGTTCCTTCAGTTAGGAGGCAACCGACATCGGCTGCTTGAATTTGAGATGGGAGACCATTTCAGGCGATTCAAGACAGCTTTGTTGAAAACCGGATAACTATCAGATATTCCTCGAAGTTTTCCATGTTTCGAGCCCGTGAACGACCAGCCCGGCAAGGAGCCCCCAGAACGCCGCCCCAATGCCGCCCAGAACAAGCCCGGAAGCGGTCACGGCAAAGGCGGTGATGGCGGCGGTGCGGTGTCCTTCCTCGCGCATGGCGATGGTCAGGGCGTTGGCTAGGGAAGCGAGCAGCGCCAAGCCCGCGACGAGCGCAATGAAGCTTGTCGGCAATACCGCAAACAGTGCCACCAGCGACGCGCCGAAGATCGCGAAGACCAGATAAGACAGCGCGTAGAACAAACCGGTCTTCCAGCGCTCGGCAGGATCGGGATGCACATCCGCGCCGGTGCAGATCGCAGCCGAAATCGCGGCAAGGCAGGTCGTTAAAGCCCCGAAGGGAGCCGTCAGCAACGACATCAGACCAGTGGCAGCAATGGCCGGACCGGCGGGCGGCTCATAGCCGGCGGCCCGCAACACCGCGACGCCAGACAGGTTCTGCGAGGCCATGGTCACGAGATAAAGCGGCAGCGAGATGCCGATCGCCGCCTGCCACGAAAAGGCCGGCGTAATCAGCGTCAGGGTCGAGAGTTCAGGCGTGGGCAGAACCCCGACCCGTCCGGTGAAAAAGGCGAGCAGACTGCCGCCAACCAGGATCGCCAGCACCGACATCGCCGGGTTCCACAAGCGCACCAGGAAGAACACGGCGATCAGGCCGAGAATAAGGACGGGATCGGTGGGGATGGCCGAAAAAGCGCGCGTCACCAAACCAACCACGATGCCCGCCAGCATGGCGGACGCGATGGAAGCCGGGATGCGCGCGATCAACCGCGTCAGCGGCTTGAACAGACCGGTCGCGATCAGAAGCAGCGCCGTCAGCAGAAAGGCGCCGACCGCCTCGTTGACGGAAAAGCCGGTGCTGGCCGCAATCAAGGCCGCACCCGGTGTCGACCATGCCGTCACGATCGGCATGCGGAAGCGCCAGGACAGAACCGCCGTTTCAAGCGCCATCGCAAGACAGAGCGCGGTCACGGCGCTCGCCGTCTGCGCCTGGTTCGCGCCAACGGCCTGTGCCGCCGCTATCACCAGCGCCAGCGTTCCGCCGAACCCGACGATCGCTGCGACGAAACCGGAAACGGGAATGGACAGGCGCATGCTGTTTTCTCTACCGAACCTGTTCAACCAGGCTGGCAACGCTGCGGGTGATGAGATCGAGATCCTGCGGCCGCGACAGGCGGTGATCGCCATCGGGGATCAGCGACAGCGTGACATTGTCGGCCGGCATATGCTCGACGAGCTTCAGCGCATGGCTGTGCGGCACATCTGGGTCGGCCATGCCTTGCAGGATCGTCACAGGGCAATGCGTATCGATCAGCCCGGTCAGCACGCGGTTCTGCTCACCATCGGCGAACAGCGCCCGCGTGTAGATGTTGGGCTCCTCCGAATATTGCGACGGCTCTTCCAGATAGCCCTGGGTCTCGATCTCAAGCTTCTGCTTCTTGGTCAAAAGCGGCTGCATCAGCTCGGTCGTGAAATCCGGTGCTGGCGCAATCAGCAGCAGGCCGGCAATCCGGCCTTTGTCGCCGCGCTTGTTCAGCTCCTGCACCATGCGCAGCGCGATCCAGCCGCCCATGGAAGAGCCGACCAGGATCTGCGGCCCTTCGGTGACCTTGTCCAGCACGGCCAGCGATTGCTCGAGCCAGAGCGAGATCGTGCCGTCGCGAAACTCTCCACCGGACACGCCGTGGCCGGAATAATCGTGGCGGGTAAACTGCAGCGCCTGTTCGGCCGCATGAGCCGCCAGCACCTCAGCTTTCGTGCCGGTCATATCTGAACGATAACCGCCCAGCCACATCAGGCCGGGGGTGGAACCCTTGGCATGACGATAGGCGATGCTTACATCGCCGACATCGAGCATGCCCGCGATTTCACCCGTGCCTGCCAGCTCCATCCATCCATCCTTCATTAAACTGCTTGTTCGGCTGGAAGGCTGAAAAACAGGTTTCTGATCGCAACAGGTGATTTTCACGCTGCGGCATGCTATTGACACATCGTGCGGGTGAACGACATTCCCCCGCATCGTCTTGTGCCGCGTGTCTGGTATGGCGGCAAGCCGATATCCATCTGTCCGTTCAATAGCCAGGAGAGTACGACCATTCGCAGACCATTCAAAGCCGCGCCGGCAACCAAGGACGGCCCACGGTCCAACCGGGATATCCGGGTTCCGCGTGTCCAGCTGATCGACGACACGGGCGCCAATCGCGGCAACGTCTCTATTCAGGAAGCGCTTGAGATCGCCGAGCAGGCTGGGCTTGATCTCGTGGAAATTTCCCCCAATGCCGAGCCGCCGGTCTGCAAGATCCTCGATCTCGGCAAGCTGAAATATGCCAGCCAGAAGAAGGCCGCCGAAGCGCGCAAGAATCAGAAGACCATCGAGATCAAGGAGATCAAGATGCGTCCCAACATCGACACGCATGATTATGACGTGAAGATGCGCGCCGTTCACCGCTTCTTCGAGGAAGGCGACAAGGTCAAGCTGACCCTACGCTTCCGCGGCCGCGAAATGGCGCATATGGAACTCGGCATGGCCCTCCTGAACCGCGTCAAGGCGGAAACCGAGACCATCGCCAAGGTCGAGGCCGAGCCGAAGCTCGAAGGCCGTCAGATGATGATGGTGCTGGCGCCGCGTTAAAGCGCGCCAGTTCCGCCTGAGAATTCGGTGCGCTCAAAGCGGTGCGGCCCCTTGATCGGGGCCGTTTTCGCTGTTAAAGAGCGCCCCGTTAAAGGAGCCGTCCGGCAGGGCATGCCGTGGCGGCTCTCAATGCTGTTTGAGCCCCCGGTCTTCAACCAAGGCTCGAACCGATAAAGGTGCCGATCGGCGCCATAAGAATGGAGCAAGAGCAAAATGCCCAAGATGAAGACCAAGTCCGCTGCAAAGAAGCGGTTCAAGATCACCGGCACCGGCAAGGTGCTGGCAGCTGCTGCTGGCAAGCGCCACGGCATGATCAAGCGCTCCAACAAGTTCATTCGCGATGCGCGCGGCACGATGGTTCTTGCTGAACCGGACGCCAAGAAGGTCATCACGAATTTCCTCCCGAACGGCCTCTAAGTCGTTCACTGGATCGCGTTTTAAGGAGATCATGACATGGCACGTGTCAAACGGGGCGTAACGTCCCACGCCAAGCACAAGAAGGTTCTGGACGCCGCCAAGGGCTTCTATGGCCGTCGCAAGAACACCATCCGCATCGCCAAGCAGGCAGTCGAAAAGTCGCTGCAATATGCTTACCGCGATCGCAAGAATCGCAAGCGCAACTTCCGCGCTCTGTGGGTTCAGCGCATCAACGCCGCCACCCGCGAGCATGGCCTGACCTATGGTCGTTTCATCGACGGTCTGAACAAGGCTGGCATCGAGATCGATCGCAAGATCCTGTCGGACATGGCGATCCATGAGCCGGTGGCCTTCGCTGCTTTGGTCGAGAAGGCCAAGGTTGCGCTGGAATACCTCAAGGACACCACGCCGGGTGCTTTTGAACGCGCTGTTGCTTAACTGCTAGCGCTTCCCAAGCACGTTCTATTCTGATTTGGGAAACCCGCGCTGGCAGGGCTAGCGCGGGTTTTTCTTATGCAAAAAGCGAGAAACCGCTGTGGACGTCACCAACACCGATCTGGCCACCCTTGAAACCGGCGTGATGGCCGACATTCATGCCGCTGGCGACGAGGCGTCGCTCGAAGCCGTGCGTGTCGCAGCGCTTGGCAAAAAGGGCTCCATTTCCGAGAAGCTGAAGACGCTGGGCGGCATGTCGGCCGAAGAGCGTCAGGTTCAGGGACCGGCCATCAACGGCTTGAAGAACCGGGTCACCGAATCCCTCGCCGCCCGCAAGACCGAGCTTCGGCAGGTTGCGGTCGCTGCCCGCCTCGCGTCGGAAAAGCTCGACGTGACGCTGCCGGTGCGCTCATCGCCGGCCGAACGCGGCCGCATCCATCCGATCAGCCAGGTCATCGACGAGATTGCCGCGATTTTCGGCGATCTCGGCTTTTCGATCGCCGAAGGGCCGGATGTCGAAAGCGACTACTACAACTTCACGGCGCTGAACTTCCCCGAAGGTCATCCGGCGCGCGAAATGCACGACACCTTCTTCTTCCAGCCGGATGAGAACGGCGAGCGCAAGCTGCTGCGCACTCACACCTCGCCTGTGCAGATCCGCACGATGGAAATGCAGAAGCCGCCGATCCGCATCGTCATTCCCGGCAAGACCTATCGCCAGGATTCCGACGCCACCCATTCGCCGATGTTCCATCAGGTCGAAGGTCTGGTGGTCGACAAATCCGCCAATATCGGCAACCTGAAATGGGTGCTGGAAGAGTTCTGCAAGGCGTTCTTCGAAGTGCCGTCTGTCACCATGCGCTTCCGCCCGAGCTTCTTCCCCTTCACCGAGCCGTCGATGGAAGTCGACATTCAGTGCGACCGCTCGCGCCCGGGCGAAGTGCGCTTTGGCGAGGGCAATGACTGGATGGAGATCCTCGGTTGCGGCATGGTGCACCCCAACGTCCTGCGCGCCGGCGGTCTCGATCCCGACGAATATCAGGGCTTTGCCTGGGGCATGGGCATCGATCGCATCGCCATGCTGAAATACGGCATGCCCGACCTGCGCGCTTTCTTCGACGCCGATGTTCGCTGGCTCCAGCACTACGGCTTCCGCCCGCTCGACATGCCGACCTTGTTCGGCGGCTTGAGCTCTTAAGGAATTATCTTGGCTAATCCGGTTAAACACAAATTCACGCCAGAAAGCCTGGCGGCGCTCGACAAGAAGAAGGTCGAGATCATTCGTGAGAATGCCGTGCGTCTGCGTGCCGACGATCTGATCGCGATGTGCGATCTCGATCTTGCCGAGCGCAAGCCGGCGATCGGCGCCAGCAGAAGCACCAGCACGACCCGCGCACCCGCGCGCTCTACAGCGCGCATTGGCGCAGGCACGAGCCCGTCGCGCACCAACATGGTGGTCAGTGGCTACCACTTTGTGGGCGAGAAGGATTACGGCGTCATCGATCTCGGCGACGGCCGCTTTTGGACGGGATCATGGACCGTTCCGGAAGCCAATGTCGACCAGAGCCTGACGGCGGGCGCTTATCTCGCTCTGCATGTATCCAAGGCCCAGCCCTCTTATCGCCAGGGCAAGATCGTCGGCTACCGTAAGGCCTCCGGCGATGGCGCTGACGCGATCGAGTTTCTGGTGGACGCCGCACCGAAATCGCGCGCCTGGGTCGGAGCCAGCTCCGGCGATGCCGGCCTGAAATGGGCGAAGATGCGGGACGAGGATTGATTGAATGAAGCTCACTTTATCCTGGCTGAAAGACCATCTGGAAACCGACGCCTCGCTCGAACAGATCGTTGAGCGGCTGACCGCAATCGGTCTTGAAGTCGAATCCGTCGATGACAAGGCTGGCCTGCGCCCCTTCACCATTGCCCGGGTTCTAACCGCCGAGCGGCATCCCGACGCCGACAAGCTGCAGGTCCTATCCGTGGATGTCGGACAGGGCGCTCCGATCCAGGTTGTTTGCGGTGCGCCCAATGCGCGCGCCGGCCTCGTTGGTGCTTTCGCCGCGCCCGGCACCTATGTGCCTGGCATCGACGTGACCCTGTCGGTCGGCAACATTCGCGGTGTCGAAAGCCGCGGCATGATGTGCTCTGAGCGCGAGTTGGAACTCTCCGACGAGCATAACGGCATTATCGAGCTGCCGGAAGATGCGCCGGTCGGTCAGTCTTATGCGAGCTGGGCCCACCTCGACGATCCCGTCATCGACATCAACCTGACGCCCAACCATCCCGACGCCACCGGCGTTTACGGCATTGCGCGCGACCTCGCGGCATCGGGCCTCGGCACGCTTAAGGTGCCAGCGGTCCCCGTCTTCGAAGCCTCCGGCGAGTGTCCGATCGATGTCAGGCTGGAGTTCGGCGGCACGCCTTCGCTCTGCCCCGGCTTCGCGCTGCGGCTGGTGCGCGGAGTCAAGAATGACCCGTCGCCCAAGTGGATGCAGCAGCGTCTGCTCAGCATCGGCCTGCGCCCCATCAATGCGCTGGTCGACATCACCAATTACCTGACCTTCGATCAGGGTCGTCCGCTGCACGTCTTCGACGCCGCCAAGGTGAAGGGCAACCTCACCGTGCGCCGGGCGCGGGATGGCGAAACGCTGCTGGCGCTCGACGGGCGCGACTACAAGCTCAACCCTGAGATCTGCGTCATCGCGGATGACAATGGCGTTGAATCCATCGCCGGCGTCATGGGCGGCGAGCATTCCGGCTGCGATGAAAACACCACGGACGTGCTGATTGAGTCCGCGCTGTGGGAGCCGCTGAACGTTGCCCGCACTGGACGTTCGTTGGGCATCATCACCGATGCGCGCTACCGCTTCGAGCGCGGCGTCGATCCTGAATATATGGTTCCGGGCCTCGAGCGAGCCACCGAACTCGTCCTAGATCTCTGCGGCGGTCAGCCGACAGAAAGCCGTGTCGTCGGTTATGCCGGTTATACGCCCAAGCTCATCACCTTCCCGGTCACCGAAGTGAAGCGGCTGACCGGCCTCGATGTGCCGGGCGAGCAGAGCCTGGAAATTCTCCAGCGCTTGGGCTTCGGCATCAATGGCGCCGGCTATGTCGTCGATGTCACCGTGCCGTCTTGGCGCCCGGATGTGGATGGCAAGGCCGACCTCGTGGAAGAAGTCATGCGCATGGTGGGCGTCGACAAGATTGCCTCCACGCCGCTGGCGAGCCTGGATGCCGTCAACGGCCGCATCCTCACCACGTTGCAGATCCGCACCCGCAACGCCCGCCGTGCGCTGGCCGTGCGCGGCATGATGGAAGCGATCACCTGGTCCTTCATTCCGGAAGCGCAGGCCAAGGCCTTCGGCGGTGGGGACATCGGCCTGAAGCTCGCCAATCCGATTGCTGCCGATATGTCCGACATGCGCCCTTCGCTGCTGCCCGGCCTAATTGCGGCTGCCCAGCGCAATGCCGATCGCGGCATCGGCGACGTCGCCTTGTTTGAAGTGTCCGGCACCTATGAGGGCAATACACCGGACAAGCAGCGTCGCGTCGCAGCGGGCATCCGCCGTGGCACCGGGACGCTGGAAGGCGCCGGCCGTCATTGGTCGGGTGTTGCCAAGTCGGTCGGCGTGTTCGACGCCAAGGCCGACGTTTTTGCGGCCCTCGAAGCCTGCGGCGCACCGGTCGACAAGCTGCAGGTCGAGGCCGGCGGTCCCTCCTGGTATCATCCGGGCCGCTCGGGCACGATCAAGCTCGGCCCGAAGACCGTGCTCGGCACCTTCGGCGAGTTCCACCCCGACACGCTCGACCTGCTCGATNNAAGCAGAAGCCGACGCGCACCAAGCCGAAGCTCGAACTCTCTAACTTCCAGGCCGTGAAGCGCGATTTCGCCTTCGTGGTGGATCGCACGGTGGAAGCCGGTTCGCTCACCAAGGCCGCGCTCGGCGCCGACAAGAAGCTGATCACTGGAGTGTCCGTGTTCGACATCTTCGAAGGCGCCTCGCTTGGCGAAAACAAGAAGTCGGTGGCAATCGAAGTGGCGATCCAGCCGACCGACAAGACGCTGACGGAAGAGGATTTCGAGGCACTCGCCGCCAAGATCGTCGCCAATGTCGGCAAGCAGATCGGCGGCGTGCTGCGCGGCTGAGGCTGGTATCTGGAGCGGGTGATCCTATCTCCCGGCTGAAGAAGCTATTGGCTCAGCCGGGAAAGGATCAAACCGTGGAGATCAAGCGAAGCGGATCCGTGCCTTCGAAGAAGGGCCCGGAGGAGTATTTCACGGGAACGGTGCGCCTCGATGCGCCCTTCACCGGCAGCGGCGGCTTGAACAGCGCCACCGTGACGTTCGAGCCCGGCGCACGCACGGCCTGGCACACGCATCCCCTCGGCCAAACGCTCCTTGTCGTCTCCGGTCTCGGCCGCGCGCAGCGTGAAGGCGGTCCGGTCGAAGAGATCCGCCCCGGCGACATCGTGTTTTTCGCGCCCAATGAGGTGCATTGGCACGGCGCCGCACCTGATTGCGCCATGACCCATATCGCGATCGCCGAGGTCAAGGATGGCGTGTCCGTCACCTGGCTCCACAAGGTCGCTGACGACGATTATCTCGGTGGCTCCGCTTGAGCCGCATCCCACGACAACAGCAAGGAACCCGCGCATGAAGCCGCATGTGACCTGCCTGATGGTGTCCTCCATCGACGGACGCCTTCATCCCAGCCGCTGGACGACGAGCCCGGACGGCCAGCGCAGCGACTGGACTGGCGCTTACGAGACGATCCACGATCAGCTGAATGGCGATGCCTGGATCGTCGGCCGCGTCACCATGGCCGAGATGAGCAAGGCGCCGGCCCATCCGCCTGCCGAGGCCGGCCCGGAGGTCGAGCGTCCGTTCCACTTTGCCAACCGCGATGCCGGCACCTACGCCATCGCGCTCGATCGCTCCGGCAAGCTCCACTTTGACAAGCCGGATGTCGGCGGGGACCATGTCGTGGTTCTCCTCGGCGCCGATGTGTCCGACACCCATCTGGCCGAACTCGCCAGCGACGGCGTGTCCTATATTGTCGCCGAACAGTCCGACATCGACTTGGCCGAAGCCCTTGAAGTGCTGAACCGCGAACTCGGCATCAAGCACCTGCTGCTCGAAGGCGGTGCGGGCATCAACGGATCGTTCCTTGCAGCCGGCCTGGTTGACGAAATCAGCCTCCTGATTGCACCGGCCGTGGACGGCAACCCGGAGCGCCAGGCCTTTATCGATGCGGGCCCAGATGGCCTCGCCGGCAAGGTGCAGCTGTCGCTCAAAGCCTGCGAGCAGCTCGACCACGGCATCGTCAATCTTCGCTACGCCGTTAGCTGACGAGGTCGGCGCGCTGGCGAGTGATCGTGTCACAAAGATACAATCGCGGCGCACACTCGACTTGCGCGCAAAAACTGCCCTTCTTATATACGCCGCAACGCCACGGTGACGGGTTCGTGATCGGACCCTGACCGGGGATTTCGTGTGACAGGGGCAGCAAAGGGAACGCCGTTTCCGGGTCCCATCGCTGTTCGCTAAATGGAGAAACAACATGGCTAAAGTCATTGGTATCGATCTGGGAACGACCAATTCCTGCGTCGCCGTCATGGACGGCAAGGATGCGAAGGTCATCGAGAATGCGGAAGGCGCGCGTACCACGCCGTCGATCGTCGCTTTCACCGATTCCGACGAGCGCCTCGTTGGCCAGCCGGCCAAGCGTCAGGGCGTCACCAATCCGGAAAACACCATCTTCGCAGTGAAGCGCCTGATCGGCCGCCGCTTCGATGATCCGGTGACCAAGAAGGACCAGGGCCTCGTTCCCTACACGATCGCCAAGGGTGACAACGGCGATGCCTGGGTCGAGACGCGCGGCAACAAGCAGTCGCCGGCTCAGATCTCGGCCATGATCCTTCAGAAGATGAAGGAAACGGCTGAATCCTATCTCGGCGAAAAGGTCGAGAAGGCCGTCATCACCGTTCCCGCCTACTTCAACGACGCGCAGCGTCAGGCAACCAAGGATGCCGGCAAGATCGCCGGTCTTGAAGTCCTGCGCATTATCAACGAGCCGACCGCAGCTGCTCTGGCCTATGGCCTGGACAAAAAGGACGGCAAGACGATCGCCGTTTACGATCTTGGCGGCGGCACCTTCGATATCTCCGTGCTGGAAATCGGCGACGGCGTGTTCGAAGTGAAGTCGACCAACGGCGACACCTTCCTGGGCGGTGAAGATTTCGACCTGCGTCTCGTCGAGTACCTCGCTGCCGAGTTCAAGAAGGAACAGGGCATCGACCTGAAGAACGATAAGCTCGCTCTTCAGCGCCTCAAGGAAGCCGCCGAAAAGGCCAAGATCGAGCTGTCTTCGGCTCAGCAGACCGAGATCAACCTGCCCTTCATCACCGCCGATGCTTCCGGCCCGAAGCATCTGACGATGAAGCTCACCCGCTCCAAGTTCGAGCAGCTGGTGGACGATCTCGTTCAGCGCACGATCGAGCCCTGCAAGGCAGCGCTCAAGGATGCGTCGCTCAAGGCTGGCGAGATCGACGAGGTGATTCTGGTCGGCGGCATGACCCGCATGCCCAAGATCCAGGAGATCGTGAAGCAGTTCTTCGGCAAGGAGCCGCACAAGGGCGTGAACCCGGATGAGGTCGTCGCACTCGGCGCCGCCATCCAGGCGGGCGTTCTCCAGGGCGACGTCAAGGACGTGCTGCTGCTCGACGTGACCCCGCTGTCGCTCGGCATCGAAACCCTGGGTGGCGTGTTCACCCGCCTGATCGACCGCAACACCACGATCCCGACCAAGAAAAGCCAGGTCTTCTCGACCGCCGAGGATAACCAGGGCGCCGTGACGATCCGGGTGTTCCAGGGCGAGCGCGAGATGG